>NZ_JBIRTJ010000008.1:0-439802 GCF_044334695.1 Streptomyces sp. NPDC020747
AGGTTGGCGCCCTGAAGGATCAGGAACGACCCCAGCGTGATCAGGAACGACGGCAGCCCGGTACGTACGAGCAGGTAGCCGTTGAACGCGCCGATCGCCAGGGAGACGACGAGGGCGACGATGACGCCTGTCCACACGTTCATGGAGAGCTGGAAGCTCCACATGCTGGCCGTCAGGGCCGAGGTGGTCACGGCCACACCGGCGGACAGGTCGAACTCTCCGCCGATCATCAACAGGGCCACCGGCAGGGCCATGATGCCCATCACCGAGGACTCGTACAGCACGTTGGCCAGGGAGCTGGCCTCGCGGAACGGGGAAGCGACCGCGAAGAAGAAGGCGTACACGGCGATCGCCGCGATGAGCGCGCCGATTTCGGGACGGGCCGCCAGCCTGCGGGCCAGGGAGCGTTCCGAGGTCCGGCCGTCCTTGGGGGCGGCCGGCGGAGCCGGCGACGAGGAACTCGTCGCCGGTGCCGTTGCCTGGGGCATGGGGATCACCGAGTGCCTTTCGCGGCGAACTTCGCGATGGCTTCGACGTTGGACTTGTCGACGAACGCCGGGCCGGTCAGCACCGGCTCCTGGCCACCGCCACTGAAGTTGCCGTTGGTCTTGTAGAGCCACAGGGAGTCCACCGACAGGTAGCCCTGCAGATACGGCTGCTGGTCCACGGCGAACTCGATGTCGCCGTCCTCGACGGCCTTGACCATCTCCTTGTTCAGGTCGAACGTCGCCACCTTCGCCTTGCTGCCGGCGTCGTCCACGGACTCCACCGCGGTCAGGGCGAACGGAGCGCCGAGCGTGACCACGTAGTCGATCGACGTGTCCTGCTTGAGCTTGGCGTTGATCGTCGACTTCACGGCCGGCATGTTCGTGCCGTTCACGTTGAGCGTCGTGGTCTTGCCCTTGAACGTCTTCTTCACACCGGAACAGCGGGCCTCCAGGGAGACGCTGCCCTGCTCGTGGATGACGCAGATGTTGTTCTCCGCGCCGAGCTCGTTGAGCTTCTCGCCGAAGGCCTCACCGGCGACGAACTCGTCCTGGCCGAAGTACTCCAGGAGTCCCTGCTCCTTCCAGTCGTCGATGCCTCCGTTGAGGCCGACGACCGGGATGCCGGCCTTCTTCGCCTTGGCGACGACGTCCTTCATGGCGTCCGGCTTGGAGAGGGTGACCGCGATGCCGTCGACCTTCTGGTCGATCGCGTTCTGGACCAGGTTGGCCTGCTTCGCCGAGTCGGGGCTGTTGGAGTACACCAATTCGACGTTGTCCTTGGCGGCGGCGGTTTGCGCTCCCTTGCGGACGAGGTCCCAGAAGGTGTCGCCGGGGGCCGCGTGGGTGATCATCGCGACCTTCATGCGGGGGGTGTCGGCTTTGCCGGCAGACCCGTTGCCCGCGTCCTCCTCGGCCTTCTTGCCGCCGGAGTCGCTGGAACAGCCGGTGACTATCAGGGCCGCCGCCGCGGCCGCGGCGACGAGGGCGAATCTGCGGGAACGGGGGCGAGACGTGCGGTCCATCTTTCCGGCACCTCACTGTGCGAGAGAAGAAAGGGAGCAGGGGCAGCGGCCCGGGCGGGATGCCCGGTCCTTCGGCCCGTACGGAAGGAGACCGCAGGGCCGCGTACCGACAAATTCGGCTGTGCTGTTGGGAGGGGATGTAAGTGCCTGACGGACCCCGCTGTCAATACTTTGTTAAGACATCATTTCACGACGACGTGAGAATGTAAGTACAAAGTCTTGACATGGCTCGACCTCGGTCTTACACCTAGGACACACCGGTCCCCTGCATCCCGCACCCCCGGGAGCCCGCAGCCACCACGAGGAGCGACGCGTATGACCGAGTCCTTCGACCTGATCACCATGGGTCGCATCGGGGTCGATCTCTACCCTCTGCAGACCGGAGTGCCGCTCGCGCGGGTGGAAACCTTCGGCAAGTTCCTCGGTGGCTCGGCGGCCAACGTGGCGGTCGCCGCGGCCCGTCTCGGCCGTTCCACGGCGATCGTCACCCGAACCGGCGATGATCCCTTCGGAGCCTATCTGCACCAGGCTCTCAAGGAGTTCGGGGTCGACGACCGGTGGGTCACCCCCGTCGAGGCGTACCCGACGCCGGTCACGTTCTGTGAGATCTTCCCGCCCGACGACTTCCCGCTGTACTTCTACCGGCAGCCCAAGGCGCCCGACCTGGAGATCCGCACCGACGAGCTGGACTTCTTCGCCGTCCGGGCGGCGAAGATCTTCTGGATCACCGGCACCGGTCTGAGCGAGGAGCCCAGCCGCTCCGCCACGCTCGCGGCCCTCAAGGCGCGCGACAAGGCCGGCACCACCGTCTTCGACCTCGACTGGCGCCCCATGTTCTGGAAGAACCCGGCCGAGGCACGCCCGTACTACGCCGAGGCCCTGCGGCATGTCACGGTCGCCGTCGGCAACCTTGAGGAGTGCGCGGTCGCCACCGGCGTCCGCGAGCCGCGCGCCTGCGCCGAGGCCCTCCTCGAAGCGGGCGTGGAACTGGCCGTCGTCAAGCAGGGCCCCAAGGGCGTCCTCGCCGTCCACCGCGACGGCACCACCGCGGAAGTGCCGCCCGTACCCGTCGAGGTGGTCAACGGCCTCGGCGCGGGCGACGCGTTCGGCGGCTCGCTCTGTCACGGACTGCTGGCCGGCTGGGAGCTGGAGAAGACGATGCGGTACGCCAACGCGGCCGGCGCCCTGGTCGCCTCCCGCCTCGCCTGCTCCTCCGCGATGCCGACCGCCGCCGAGGTCGAGGATCTCGTCGCCTCCCGCGCCTGACGCGCCACCCCTGAACGGAGCCAACCCTTGAGCATCACCATCCCCGACCTCGTCAGGGTGCGCGCCCGGCACCCGGAGGCGGTGGCCGAAGCGGCCGCCCGCCGTGCCCGGCGGCCCCTCGTCGGCGACAGCGGCCGCCTGATGATCGTGGCGGCCGACCACCCGGCACGCGGCGCGCTCGCAGTCGGCGACCGCAGGCTGGCGATGGCCAACCGCGCCGACCTGCTGGAGCGCCTGTGCGTCGCGCTGTCACGGCCGGGCGTGGACGGGGTGCTCGCCACCGCCGACATCCTGGACGACCTGCTCCTGCTCGGCGCGCTGGAGAACAAGGTCGTCATGGGCTCCATGAACCGCGGCGGCCTGGCCGGTGCGGTCTTCGAGATGGACGACCGGTTCACCGGACACCGCGCCGAGGACATGGCCCGGCTGAACTTCGACGCGGGCAAACTGCTGCTGCGCATCGACTACGACGACCCCGGCTCGCTGAGCACCCTGGAGTCGACGGCCCGCGCGATCGACGACATGGCCGCGCACCGGCTTCCCGTGTTCGTCGAGCCGTTCATCTCCCGCCGCGTCGAGGGAACGGTCCGCAACGACCTCAGCGCCGAGGCCGTCACCCGCTCCATCGCCATCACCTCCGGACTCGGCGGCACGTCCGCCTACACCTGGCTGAAACTGCCCGTCACCAGCGACCCGGACGACATGGCCGCCGTGCTGGAGACCTCGACCCTGCCCGCCGTCCTGCTCGGCGGCGAGGTCGGCAGGGACCAGGAGGGCGCGTACGAGAGATGGCGCAAGGCCCTGCGACTGCCCACCGTCCAGGGCCTGGTCGTCGGCCGGTCCCTGCTCTATCCCGCCGAGGGCAGTGTGGAGACCGCGGTGGACACCGCGGTCGGCCTGCTCTGACCGGAAGGAACCCACTTTCATGACCAGCGCACACCACCTGCCCGCGGGCAAGGCCGCGAGCGGCCCGTACGCCGTGGACGTCACCCCGGAGAGCGCCGGCTGGGACCACTCCAGCCTTCGTGTCCTCGAACTGGCGCCCGGCGGCACGCACTTGTTCACCGCCGGGGACAGCGAGTGGATCGTGACCTCGCTCAGTGGCGGCTGCGCCGTCACGGTCGTCGACGACTTCGGCCGCGACGAGTTCGAACTGCGCGGCCGCGCCAGCGTGTTCAGCGGTGCCAGCGACCTCGTGTACGTCCCGCGCGACGCGACCGCGACGCTCACCTCGGCCGACGGCGGGCGCTTCGCGCTCACCGGGGCCCGCTGCTCCCGGCGCCTGCCGGCCCGCTACGGGTCCGCCGAGTCCGTACCCGTCGAGCTGCGCGGCACCGGCAACTGCTCGCGCATGGTCCGCAACTTCGGCGCGGCCGGGGTCTTCGAGTGCGACAAGCTCATCGCGGTCGAGGTGATCACCCCGGGCGGCAACTGGTCCTCGTACCCGCCGCACAAGCACGACGAGAACCGGCCCGGCGAGGAGTCGGAGCTGGAGGAGATCTACTACTTCGAGATCGCCGACCACGAGGGCACGCCCGGCCTCGGCTACCAGCGGGTCTCCCCGTCCGGCCACGGCAGCGGCACCGACGTGCTCGCCGAGGTGCGCGGCGGCGACGTCGTCCTGATCCCGGACGGCTGGCACGGCCCCTCCATCGCCTCGCCCGGACACGACATGTACTACCTCAACGTCATGGCGGGCCCCGGCGCCGACCGGGCCTGGCTGATCTGCGACCACCCCGACCACGCCTGGATCCGCGACACCTGGCCGAGCCAGCCCGTCGACCCCCGGCTGACCCGAACCACCCAGTGAGGAACCGATGAGCCGCTCCACCCTTCGCCTGACCGTCGCCCAGGCACTGGTGCGTTTCCTGGCCGCGCAGTACACCGAACGCGACGGCGTACGGCACCGGCTGATCGCCGGCACCTGGGGGATCTTCGGCCATGGCAACGTCGCCGGGATCGGCCAGGCGCTCCTGGAGGCCGGCGAGGAGACCATGCCGTTCCACCAGGGCCGCAACGAACAGGCCATGGTGCACGCCGCCGTCGGCCACGCCCGCCAGCTGAACCGGCTCTCCGCCCAGGCGGTCACCACCTCCATCGGCCCGGGCGCCACCAACCTGGTCACCGGCGCGGCCCTGGCCACGGTCAACCGCCTCCCGGTGCTGCTCCTGCCAGGCGACTACTTCGCGACCCGCGCCGCCGACCCGCTGCTCCAGCAGCTGGAGCACCCCGTCGAGGCGGACCTGTCGGTCAACGACACCCTGCGCCCGGTCTCCCGGTACTTCGACCGGATCACCCGCCCCGAGGCGCTGATCCCCTCCGCCCTGAACGCGATGCGCGTACTCGCCGACCCGGTCGAGACCGGCGCCGTCACCCTCGCCCTGCCGCAGGACGTCCAGGCCGAGGCGTACGACTGGCCCGAGGAGTTCTTCGCCGACCGGATCTGGCACGTACGCCGCCCGGCGCCCGAACCGGCCGAGCTCGCGGCCGCCGTGGAAGCCGTACGCGGCGCCCGGCGCCCCCTGATCGTCGCGGGCGGCGGCATCCACCACAGCGAGGCCGAGCCGGCTCTCAAGGCGTTCGTGGAGGCCACTGGCATCCCGGTCGCGTCCACCCAGGCCGGCAAGGGCTCCCTGCGCTTCGACCACCCGGCGGACCTCGGCGGCGTCGGCCACACCGGCACCGCCGTCGCCGACGAACTGGCCCGCGCCGCCGACCTGGTCATCGGCGTCGGCACCCGCTACACCGACTTCACCACCGCCTCCGCCACGCTCTTCCAGGAGCCGGGCGTGCGGTTCGTGAACCTCAACGTGGCCGCCTTCGACGCGCACAAGCTGAGCGCGCGGACCCTGGTCGCCGACGCCCGCGCCGGTCTGGAGGCCCTCACCGAGGCGCTGTCCGGCCACCGTGTGGACGCGGCGTACGAGGCCGAGTACCGCGCGGGCAAGGAGCGCTGGGAGGAGGTCGTGGACGCCGTCTACCGGGCGGACGACGAGCACGCGGTGCCCACCCAGACCCAGGTCCTGGGCGCCCTGGACGCCGTGGTCGGCGACGACGACGTCGTCATCAACGCGGCCGGCTCGCTCCCCGGCGACCTGCACAAGCTCTGGCGCGCTCGAAGCCCGCGCCAGTACCACCTGGAGTACGGCTACTCCTGCATGGGCTACGAGATCCCGGCGGGCATCGGCGTCCAGCAGGCCGCCCCCGGCATCGCCGTCTGGTCACTGGTCGGCGACGGCACGTACCTCATGATGCCCACCGAGATCGTCACCGCCGTCCAGGAGGGCCTGCCCGTCAACCTGGTGCTGATCCAGAACCACGGGTACGCGTCCATCGGCGGCCTCTCCGAGGAGACGGGCGGCGAGCGCTTCGGCACCGCCTACCGCTACCGGGCCGCCGACGGAACGTTCACCGGCGCCCCGCTGCCCGTGGACCTGGCCGCCAACGCCGCCAGCCTCGGCATGGACGTCCTGCGCGCCAAGACCGTCCGCGAACTGCGCGACGCCCTGGCCACGGCCCGCGCCTCGGACCGGCCGACGTGCGTGTACGTCGAGACCGACCCGACGCCCACCGCCCCCGCCGCGGAGGCCTGGTGGGACGTACCGGTCGCCGAGGTCGCCTCCCGCGAAGCCGCCGCCCTCGCCCGCGAACGGTACGACGAGCGCGTCGCCGACCGCCGCCGCCACCTCTGACCTCCCTCCGCTCACGAAAAGGATCCACACCATGAAGAACCTGAACCACTGGATCGGGGGGAAGCCCGTCGAGGGCGCCTCCGGCCGCTTCGGACCCGTCTACAACCCCGCCACGGGCGCCCAGGACAAGCAGGTGCCCCTCGCCTCCGTGGACGAGGTGGACGCCGCCGTCGCCTCCGCGAAGGCCGCCTTCGCCAGCTGGGGGACCGCCTCGCTGGCCAAGCGCACGACCGTCCTCTTCAAGTACCGCGAGCTGCTCGACGCGCACCGCGACGAGATCGCCGAGCTGATCACCGCCGAGCACGGCAAGGTGCACTCGGACGCGCTCGGCGAGGTCGCCCGGGGCATGGAGATCGTCGAACTCGCCTGTTCCGTACCGCAGTTGGTGAAGGGCGAGCTGTCCACGCAGGTCTCCACGCGCGTCGACGTGGCCGCGATCCGCCAGCCCCTCGGTGTCGTCGCGGGCATCACGCCGTTCAACTTCCCGGCCATGGTGCCGATGTGGATGTTCCCGCTGGCCATCGCCTGCGGCAACACCTTCGTCCTCAAGCCGAGCGAGAAGGACCCCTCCGCCTCCTACCGGCTGGCCGAACTCGCCTCCGAGGCGGGCCTCCCCGACGGCGTGCTCAACGTCGTACAGGGCGACAAGGTCGCCGTGGACCGCCTCCTGGAGCACCCCGACATCACGGCCGTCTCCTTCGTCGGCTCCACGCCCATCGCCAAGTACATCCAGCTCAAGGGCATCGAGCACGGCAAGCGCGTACAGGCCCTCGGCGGTGCCAAGAACCACATGCTCGTGCTGCCCGACGCCGACCTGGACTTCGCCGCCGACCAGGCCATCAACGCCGCGTACGGCTCGGCCGGCGAGCGCTGCATGGCCGTGTCCGTCGTCGTCGCGGTCGGCGACACCGGCGACGAGCTGGTCGGAAAGATCGCCGAGCGGGCCAAGGGCCTGAAGATCGGCCCCGGCAGCGACGCGGCCAGCGAGATGGGCCCGCTCATCACCCGCGAGCACCGCGACAAGGTCGCCTCGTACGTGACGGGCGCGGCCGCCCAGGGCGCCGAGGTCGTCGTGGACGGCACCGGCTTCACCGTCCCGGGCCACGAGGACGGCTTCTTCATCGGCGTCTCGCTCCTCGACAAGGTGCCGGTCACCGCGGACGCGTACAAGGACGAGATCTTCGGTCCGGTGCTCTGTGTGGTCCGCGCCGAGACGTACGACGAGGCCATCGCGCTGATCAACAGCTCCCGCTGGGGCAACGGCACCGCGATCTTCACCCGGGACGGCGGCGCCGCCCGCCGCTTCCAGCTGGAGGTCCAGGCCGGCATGGTCGGCGTCAACGTGCCGATCCCCGTGCCCGTCGGCTACCACTCGTTCGGCGGCTGGAAGGACTCCCTCTTCGGGGACCACCACATCTACGGCAACGACGGCATCGCCTTCTACACCCAGGGCAAGGTCATCACCACCCGCTGGCCCGACCCGGCCGACGGCGGCGGTATCAACCTCGGCTTCCCCAGCAACTCCTGACGGAAGCCACACCCGAAGGAGGCCGTGCCCGACCCGGGTACGGCCTCACCGAAGCCGTCCGGGGGACCGGCAGGACCTGACCGCAAGCCACGTACGACGGACATGTGAAGGGAGGGGCTTCCGTGGCAGAGACCGAAACCGCACGTCCGGGGAACGCCGCAGCGTTCGACAGCCTGGAGGTCGCCCTGGACCGGGGCAGCCCGATCCCGCTCTACTACCAGCTTGCCCAGCAACTGGAGTCCGCGATCGAGCACGGGGCGCTCGCCCCGGGCAACCTCCTGGGCAACGAGGTGGACATCGCCGCCCGGCTCGGCCTGTCCAGGCCGACCGTCCGCCAGGCCATCCAGTCCCTGGTGGAGAAGGGCCTGATGGTGCGCCGCCGGGGCATCGGCACCCAGGTGGTGCACAGCCAGGTCAGGCGTTCGCTGGAACTGAGCAGCCTCTACGACGACCTGGCGGCGGCCGGACAGAGCCCCGCCACCCGGGTGCTGCGCAACGAGATCGAGTCGGCCTCGCCGGAGGTCGCCGCGGCCCTCGGCATCGCCGAGGGCCGGGACGTCATCATGCTCGAACGGCTGCGCTCCACCCACGGCGAACCCGTCGCCCACCTGACCAACTACCTGCCCGCCACGCTCCTCGACCTGGACACCGAACGGCTGGAGGCGACGGGCCTCTACCGGATGATGCGGGCCGCCGGAATCACCCTGCACAGCGCCCGCCAGACCGTGGGCGCCCGCTGCGCCACCGCCGACGAGGGGACGCTGCTCGACGAGCCGGAGGGAGCCGCGCTGCTCACCATGTGCCGCACGGCCTACGACGACACCGGGCGGGCCGTAGAGTACGGGACCCACGTCTACCGCGCCGCGCGCTACACGTTCGACTTTCAGCTGCTCGTACGCCCCTGACCGGGTGCGGCTGCCGGGGTCGGAAGGCGGCCGCGGCGGTACGTTGGGCCCGTATCGCGCGGGTGCACAAAGCATGGCGTACGGGAACGGACCACTCCCCGGAACGGAGGGGATCAGAGTGGCGACGAGCGAGGAGAGCGGCGTGACGCGGCGGCGGTTCGACATGGCGGACGCCGCGGTGGTGCTGCTGGACGCGCGCATGGCGGTGGCCGGCTGGACCGGCGACGCCGAGCAGCTGTTCGGCTACCGCCGGGCCGAGGTCGTCGGCCGCGCCGCGGCCGACCTGCTGATGCCCGAGGACGCCGCGCGCCTGCCCGACCTGACCCGCCGCTGCGGCCGCAACGGCGGCTGGACCGGGCTCCTCGCGGTGCGCCACCGGGACGGACACCCCGTCGTCACGACGGTACGGGTCGTCCCGGCCGTGGAGGCGGCGGAGGGCCCGCCGCGCTGGGTGGTCCTGGCCGCCGACTCGACCGGCGCCGCGGGCTGGGACATGAGCCGCGCGGTGCTGGAGCGGATGGCCTCGCACTCACCCATCGGCATAGCGATCGTCGACGCGGACCTGCGGTACGTGTGGTCGAACGCGGCCCTGGAGCAGTTCGGCGGCGGACCCGCGCACCAGCGGATCGGGAAACGGCTCGCGGACATCCAGCCGGGCCTGGACGCCCGGGCCCTGGAGTCCGTGATGCGCCAGGTCCTGGAGACCGGCGAGGCCGTCGTCGGCTACGAACACGTCGGTACGGTCCGCTCGGCGCCGCACCGGGACACGGCCCACGCGATGTCGTTCACCCGGCTCGACGACGACCACGGCAACCCGATCGGCGTGTACTACACAGTCGTGGACGTCACCGAGCGCTACCGGGCCCGCCAACGCCTCACCCTCCTGGACCAGGCAGGCAAGCGCCTCGGCCGCACCCTGGACGTCATGCGCACCGCCCAGGAGCTGGCCGACGTGGCGGTTCCGGGACTCGCGGACTTCGTCGCCGTCGATCTGCTGGAGACCGTCCTCGAAGGGGGCGAGCCCGTCTCCGGGCCGCTGAGCGGGACGGACGCCATGCCGCTGCGCCGGGCCGGCCACCAGTCGGTGAACGAGGGCGTCCCCGAGGCAGTGGTCGCGATCGGCGACGTGGCCGCCTACCTGCCCGAAGCACCCCCGATCCGCGCGCTGACCGGCGGCACGTCCTGGATCGAGGAGCGGCTCGACCCGCTGGCCCCCGAGTGGGCCACGGGCATCGCGGGCGACCGGGCCGCCACCTTCCTCGACCTCGGACTGCACACCGCGATGATCGTGCCGGTGCGGGCCCGCGGCACGATGCTCGGGATCACCACGTTCTTCCGGCGCCACCGGCAGGACCCCTTCGACCAGGACGACCTGGGCCTGGCCGAGGAGTTCGTCGGCCGCGCCGCCCTGTGCCTCGACAACGCCCGCCGCTACACCCGGGAGCGCGACGCGGCCCTCGTGCTCCAGCGCCATCTGCTGCCGCACCGGCTCCCCGAGCAGGACGCGATGGAGGTCGCCGCCTGCTACCGCCCGGCCGACGAGCTGACCGGGCTCGGCGGCGACTGGTTCGACGTCATCCCGCTGTCGGGCGCCCGCGTCGCCCTGGTGGTGGGCGACGTCGTCGGCCACGGCATCGAGGCCGCCGCGGCCATGGGCCGGCTGAGGGCCGCCGTGCAGACCCTCGCCGACCTGGACCTGCCGCCCGAGGAGGTGCTCGCCCACCTCGACGACCTGGTCGACCGGGCCGGATACGAGGACGACTCCGCAGCGTCCCCGCGCGCCGACGGCGTACGGGCCAAGGGCGCCAGCTGCCTGTACGCGGTGTACGACCCGGTCGGCGGCCGGTGCTCCATGGCCGCCGCGGGCCACGGGCTGCCCGTGATCGTCGCCCCGGACGGCACGGTCGACTTCCCCGAGCTGCCGCCGGGCCCCGCGCTCGGTGTGGGCGGCCCGCCCTTCGAGTCGGTCGAACTGCCGCTCGCGGAAGGCAGCGTGCTCGCCCTGTGTACCGACGGCCTGCTCGCCGCCGAGGGGCCCGCGCCGCAGCGGGACGCCGCCGCCGACCGGGAGCGGCTGCGCCGGGTGCTCGAACGGCGGGCGCCGAGCCTCGACGACCGCTGCCAGGCCGTGGTGGAGGCGCTCGTCCCGGCCCGTCCGCCGGACGACGTGGTCCTGCTGATGGCCCGCGCCCGCCGCCTCGACGCGGAACGGACGGTGTCCTGGGAGCTGCCGCGCGACCCGGCGGCCGTCGCCGACGTGCGCAAGCGGACGTCACGGCAGCTGTGCGAGTGGGGCCTGGACGAGCTGACCTTCACCACCGAACTCGTCGTCAGCGAACTCGTCACCAACGCCATCCGGCACGCCTCCGGGCCGATAAGGCTGCGGCTGATCATGTCGCGGACGCTGGTCTGCGAGGTCTGGGACGCCAGCCCCACCGCCCCGCACCTGCGTCACCCGAAGACGACCGACGAGGGCGGCCGCGGTCTGTTCCTGGTCTCCCAGTTCACCCAGCGCTGGGGCACGCGTTACACCCAGGACGGCAAGATCATCTGGACGGAGCAGTCACTCACGGGCCCGGAGATCTGAGCGGGCCGGAGACCTGGGCGGGCCGGCCCGGCGGCGCGGCGCGGCGCGGCATGCTCTCAAGGTGCGACGGCGCGACACGTTTCCGTCGTGCCCGTTGTGCCTAACGGTGTGTTAAGTCACTTTTGTCGCATGGTGTGTCCGGAGGTCTACCCCGGACCGGCCGCCCGCGCGCCCCCGCGGTTCACCTCCTCGTGCCCGCACCCAACGAGGAGTGACGCCTCATGTCCGACACCGTGTCCCGGCGGTCCGTCCTGCGCCTGCTGGGCGGCGCGACCGCCGTCGCCCTGGCCGCGACCGCGGGGCCCCCGTCCCTCGCGCACGCGGCCGCCGCCCGGCGACAACCGGCCGCGGGCCCCCGCGTCGAGGGACTGCTCACCAAGCTCACCCTGGACGAGAAACTCTCCCTGCTGCACGGCGCCACCGACCCCAAGGCCCTCGGCCAGGCCGGTTACGTACCCGGCGTGGAACGGCTCGGCATCCCGCCGCTGCGCCTCGCCGACGGCCCCGCCGGAGTCCGCGTCAAGCAGCACGCCACCGCCCTGCCCGCGCCCGTCCTGCTCGCCGCCGCCTTCGACCCCGGCCTCGCCCGCCGCTACGGCCAGGTCATCGGCCGCGAGGGCCGCGCCCTCGGCCAGGACGTGCTGCTCTCCCCGATGGTCAACCTCATCCGCACCCCGTACGCGGGCCGCAACTTCGAGACGTTCAGCGAGGACCCGCTGCTCTCCGCCGATCTCGTGGCCGAGGAGATCAAGGGCATCCAGGGCGAGGGCCTCATCGCGACCGTCAAGCACTACGCGATGAACAACCAGGAGAAGGACCGCGACTCCATCGACGTACGGGTCGACGAGCAGACCCTCAACGAGGTCGAGCTGCGCGCCTTCGAGGCCGCCGTCGGCGCCGGCGCCCGCGCGGTCATGGGCGCCTACAACAAGGTCAACGGCACCTACGCCTGCGAGAGCAAGGAACTCCTCACCGGCATCCTCCGCGACCGCTGGGGGTTCGAGGGCTGGGTGATGACCGACTGGCACGCGGCCCACAGCACGGTCGCCTCGCTCACCGCGGGCCTCGACATGGAGATGCCCAACGGCAAGTACTTCGGGGCCGCGCTCAAGACGGCCGTCCAGAACGGCAGCGTCTCCGAGGAGTACGTCGACCGGGCGGTACGTCGCATCCTCACCACCATGGACGACTTCGGGATGCTCGACGGCAGCGCCCCGCCCCGCCCGGCCCGCAACCCGTCGGCGGGCGCGGCGGTCGCCCTGGAGGTCGCCAAGGCGGGCGCCACCCTCCTGCACAACAGGAACGGCACGCTGCCCCTGACCGGCGAGGCCGCCCGCAGCATCGCCGTCGTCGGCCCCACCGGCTCGCTGCCCTTCGTCAGCGGCGGCGGCAGCGCCCACGTCGTCCCCGACCACGCCGAGCGCCCCCTGGACGCCATCAAGTCTCGCGCGGGACAAGGCGCCCAGGTGTCCTACGCGCTCGGCGAGGACCTCTTCGGCAAGCCCCTGCCCGAGGACGCGCTCACGAAGGGCGTCGACCCGGAGGGCCAGCGGGTCGCCGCCGGGAAGACCTGGACGTACGAGGGGACGCTCACCGTCGAGGACGACGACGAGTGGACCTTCGTCATCCACTACTCGGGCACGCGTCCCAAGGTGCTCCTCGACGGCGTCGACCTCTTCCCGGTGGCGACCGGGCTCGCGGAGTACTTCGCGGGCGGTCTGGTGTCGGCCGCGCCCGACGGGCTCGCGGTGCGCCGCAGGACGCTCGATCTCACCGCCGGAGAGCACCGGGTCGAGATCACCGCGAAGGGCGGCGCCCAGGGGCAGACGTTCCGGCTGCGGCACGTCACCGGTGCGACCCGCGCCCAGGACGTGGCCGAGGCCGTGGAGGCTGCGCGGGCCGCGGAGAGCGTCGTGCTCTTCGCGTACGAGGACGCCACCGAGAACCAGGACCGCACGACCCTCGCGCTCCCCGGCCACCAGGCCGGGCTGATCGAGGCGGTGACGGCGGTGAACCCCCGTACGACCGTCGTCCTCAACACCTCCTCCTCGACGTCGATGCCGTGGCTGGAGCGCACCGCCGCCGTGCTGCAGATGTACTACCCGGGCCAGGAGGGCGCGGCCGCCACCGCCGCCGTCCTGTTCGGCGACTGCGACCCCGGCGGACGGCTCACCCAGACCTTCCCGGTGGACGACGACCACCACCCGGTCGCGGGCGACACGCGCCGCTACCCGGGCGTGAACGGCGTCGAGGAGTACTCGGAGGGCGTCCACGTCGGCCACCGCTGGTACGACGCCGAGGACGTGCGGCCGCTGTTCCCGTTCGGGCACGGACTCTCGTACACCTCCTTCGTGTACGAGGAGCTGGGGGTGGCGCGGACCGGGGACGGTCTTGAGGTGGTGTTCACCGTGCGGAACACGGGACGGCGGGACGGGGTCGACATCCCGCAGGTCTACGTGGGTCCCTCGCCGGACCTCCAAGTCGACCAGGCCGAAAGGGTGTTGGGCGGCTATCAGCGGCTCTCGCTCAAGGCGGGGGAGTCGCGCCGGGTCACCGTGCGCGTCGACGAGCGCACGCTCTCCTCGTGGAACGCCGAGCGGCACGGCTGGGTGCTCGGCACCGGGCGGCGGACCGTGTGGGTGGGGGCCTCGGCGGGTGAACCGCGGCTCAGCGGGCGGGCGCTGGTGTGAGGCCGACGGGACTCCGTGCGGTCCAAGTGACCGGGTAGGCTGCCCGGCGTGCGCCCGGCCCGGGCGCACGCCGGGCCAGGCCCGGCTCGCGGTGAATCGGGAGGAACCGGCGTTGCACGTCCAGGAGTGGCTAGAGACAGTGCCCGCGGTCAGCATCTACGCGCTGGTGGGCCTGGTCATCGGCCTGGAGAGCCTGGGCATTCCACTGCCGGGCGAGATCATCCTCGTCTCCGCGGCGCTGCTCGCCTCCCAGCACGGTGACATCAACCCCGTCGTCCTCGGCGCCTGCGCCGTCGCCGGAGCGATCATCGGTGACTCCATCGGCTACGCCATCGGCCGCAAGGGCGGACGCCCACTGCTGGCCTGGCTCGGTGCGAAGTTCCCGCGGCACTTCAGCGAGGGCCATATCGCCACCGCCGAGAAGTCCTTCGAGAAGTGGGGCATGTGGGCCGTGTTCTTCGGCCGCTTCGTCGCCCTGCTGCGGATCTTCGCGGGCCCGCTCGCGGGTGTGCTGCGCATGCCGTACTGGAAGTTCCTGACCGCCAACGTCCTCGGCGGCATCCTCTGGGCCGGCGGCACCACCGCGGTCATCTACTACGTCGGCATCGTCGCCGAGTCCTGGCTCAAGCGCTTCTCCTGGCTCGGCCTGGTCCTGGCCCTCCTCATCGGCCTCACCTCGATGCTGGTCCTCAAGCGCAAGGCGAAGAAGGTCTCGGCGGAGCGAGAGGCCGAGCGGTCGACGGCCGACCCGGTCCCGGCGACCGACTGAGAGGCTGCGCCCTGTAACGGGGCGCAGCCCCGTTTTTGGGGGCGCGGGGAACCGCGCGACCAGCCGCGGCCGGCCCGCGGCCCGCGACGCACATCAGCCCCCGTGTGCAGCCCGGTGTTCCCGAGCCAGCGCCACGTACAACGTCCCGTTCAGCGAGATCCCCTCCCGCTCCTCGTCGGTGAGTTCCCGCCTGACCTTGGCGGGCACTCCCGCGACAAGAGATCCCGGCGGCACCCGCATCCCCTGCGGGACAAGGGCCTGCGCGGCGACCAGCGAACCCGCCCCGATCACCGCCCCGTTGAGGATGGTCGCGCCCATCCCGACCAGACAGTCGTCCTCGACGGTGGCACCGTGCACCACGGCGTTGTGCCCGATCGACACCCGCTCCCCGACGGTGACGGGGAACCCGGGGTCGACATGCAGCGTGCAGTTGTCCTGCACGTTGCTGTCCGCGCCGATGACAATGGGCCCGCACTCGGCCCGCAGCACCGCCCCGTACCAGACGCTCGCGCCCGGATGCAGCGTCACCTCGCCGAGCACCACGGACATCGGGGCGACGAACGCCTCCTGATCCACCTTCGGATCCTTGCCGCCCACGCCCGCGATCAGCGCCTCGTGCGTCATCGCCGTCTCCTCGTTCTCGTTGGTACCGGCACCGTAAGGGATACGGCCACGCCACGGTGGGGCGAAGATCACAGGTGCTCGGGCTCATGGCCGGACGTCACGCTGAGTACGGTGAGCGGGTGCCCAAGCGCAAGAACACGTTCTCATCCCGGCGGCGCCGGCTCGTCCAGCGCGCCGTCCACGCGGGCTGGTCCTGGGTGCAGCGCACGGGTGCGGTGACCGCCGAGCGGCCCGGACGACTGCGCTTCGGGGCGATGGGAACAGGTACCAGGCTGGCCTTCCCGCAGGGCACCGTCTTCGGTGAGCCGTGGATCCATCTCGGCGACCACTGCATCATCGCCGAACAGGTCACTCTGACCGCCGGGCTGATGCCCGACCTCGACCTCGGCCCGGACCCCATCCTCCGCCTCGGCGACGGTGTCGTCCTCGGCCGCGGCAGCCACGTCATCGCCGACACGACGGTCACGATCGGCAGCGACTGCTACTTCGGGCCGTACGTGTACGTGACGTCCACCAACCACTCCTACGACGACCCCCACGAGCCCATCGGCAAGCAGTGGCCGCGGATGGAGCCGGTGGAGATCGGCCCGGGCTGCTGGATCGGCACCGGCGCGGTCATCCTGCCGGGCGCGCGGATCGGGCGGAACGTCGTGGTGGCGGCCGGCGCGGTCGTACGCGGAGTCGTGCCCGACCACGCGGTGGTGGCCGGGGCGCCGGCCAGGGTCGTACGCCGCTGGACCGCCGCCGACGGCTGGCAGCCGCCGCTGCGCACACCCGCGCCGGTGCCGATTCCCGACGGGGTCACACCGGAGCAGCTGCTCGCGCTGGCGGAGCTGGACGCGGAGAGCATCGCCGGCTTGCGGGCCGTCGAGGACGCCCACGGGGACGTACGCGCGGAGTCCTGACGGGCCGGGGACCCTTCGGGGCCGAGGCGCGGGGGTCGCTCAGCCCGTGGCGAGCTGTGGTGGTTCAACCCGTGGCGAGCAGTACCGTGCCCACCAGCGCCAGGCCCGCCCCCGCCGCCTGGATCCCGCGCAGCCGCTCGCTCAGGAAACCGCGCGCGGCGAGGGCCGTCACGACCGGGCAGAGCGAGGCGAGGACGGCGGCCACGGTGACCGGGCCGCGCTGGGCGGCCAGTGAGTACGTGCCGTTGGCGGCCACGTCCGCGAGTCCGACGAACGCCAGGGCCGGAACCGACTCCCATGCGATCCTCGGGGGAGCCACGCTGCCGCGCCGGACGGCGACGTACAGGGCCGTGCCTCCCGTGACGACGTTCGTGACGCGCTGCACGAACAGGGCGAGGAAGAGGCCGGTGAGCGTGGACGACGCCTCGGCGATCAGGGCCATCACCGCACCGAACCCGAACGCCGCGACCAGGGTGAGCAGCACGGCCTGCCGCTGCACGGGGGCGCCCCTGAAGTGCGGTCCGCCCGCGAGGACGACCCCCACGACGGCGACCGCGATGCCCGCGAACTGCACCAGGCCCGGGCGCTCGCCGAGAACGAGGCCCACCGCCACGGGGACGGCGATGCTGAGCGAGGCGAGGGGCGAGACGACGCCCATCGGGCCGAGGGCGAGAGCCTTGTAGAAGGCCAGCATCCCGACTGGCCCGACGAGGCCGGCCGCCACCGCGAACCACAGCCGCGGGCCCGCCTCGCTCCAGGCGCCGGTGACGAGGACGATCGCGCCGAGCACGACGGCGGCGATCGACTGCGAGACGACCACGACCGTCAGCGCGGGCGTACGTCGTGCCAGCAGCCCGCCGCCGAAGTCGGCCAGTCCCCACAGGAGGCTTGTGGCCAGGGCGAACAGGGCTGTCATCGGATGCCTCGCAGTACAGTTCGATGGACGATTCGGTGCACCACACCGTAGTTCAGTTCATTGAACTCTGTCATCCAGAATATTGAACAACCCTCAAGCCTCGTGGGGCCGAGCTTCGTGAGAGCCGGGCCTCATGAGAACCACGAGAACATTGGACGGAAAGTGTCGGACCTCGACCTCCTGACCCAGTCCCTGGCGCGCAACGTCAAGCGCTGGCGCACCGAGCGCGGCTTCACCCTGGACACGCTCGCCGCCCGCGCCGGGGTCAGCCGCGGCATGCTCATCCAGATCGAGCAGGCTCGCACCAACCCCAGCCTGGGCACCGTCGTCAAGATCGGTGACGCGCTCGGCATCAGCATCACCACACTGCTCGACTACGAGCAGGGGCCGAAGGTCCGGATCGTCCCGGCCGACCAGGCCGTGCGGCTCTGGCACACCGACACGGGCAGCTACAACCGGCTCCTCGCGGGCACCGAGGCGCCCGGCCCGCTGGAGATGTGGGACTGGCTGCTGATGCCGGGCGAGGGGAGCCCCTCCGACCCGCACCCTGCGGGCACGGTCGAGCTGCTCCACGTCACGAAGGGCGAACTGACGCTCACCGTCGATGGCGCGGAGTACCGCGTCCCCGTGGGCGCGAGCGTCTCCTTCGAGGCCAACACCCCTCACACGTACGCCAATTCGGGCGACGTACCGCTGGAGATGGTCATGGCGGTGTCGGTCCCGGGCGTGCACTGAGACCCTCGTCCGGCGCCGCGCGCACGGCTGTTAGCGTGCCGTCATGCGCGCACCCATCGGACAGTTCGACGACGCCACCCCCGCTCCCGACCGCCTCGACACACTGACCCGCCCGGTCGCCGACGCCGTACGCCAGTGGCGCGGCAGCGTCCCCGCCGACCAGATCGTGTACGTCGACACCGAGCCGGAGTGGGCCGACACCGCCACCTTCGTCGAGCACTACGGCAAGGACCTCCTCGACCGGTCGGCCAACTGCGTGGTCGTGGCGGGCAAGCGCGGCGGGGAGACCACGCTCGCCGCGTGCGTCGTGCTCTCGACCACCCGCGTCGACGTGAACGGCGCTGTGCGCCGCCAACTGGGCGCGCGCAAGGCCTCGTTCGCCTCGATGGACACGGCGACCGGCGAGACGGGCATGGAGTACGGCGGCATCACGCCGATCGGACTCCCCGCCGACTGGCCGGTGTTGGTCGACTCGGCCGTGGTCGACCTCCCGTACGTGCTGGTCGGCAGCGGTCGTCGGCGGGGGAAGCTGCTCGTTCCGGGCAAGGCGTTCGCGGAGCTGCCGAACGCCGTGGTGCTGGAGGGACTCGGGGTCGCCTGACCCTTTCTGTTTCCCTTTCCGTTTCCGTCAGGCGGCCGTGTGGTGGGCCAGCGCCAGGTGCGGGTCCGTCTCACCCGGCACCGGTGACGGATCCGCGTGGACCAGGGCCGCGGTGAGCCCCGGGACGGCGTGCAGCAGGGCGTGCTCGGCCTCGACCGCGATGCCGTGTGCCTGCCGTACGCTCGCCTCGCCGTCGACGACCACCGCCACCTCGGCGCGCAGCCGGTGACCGATCCAGCGCAGCCGCAGCTCGCCGACGGCCTGCACGCCCGGCACCTCGCGCAGTGCCCGCTCGGCCGTGTCGACCAGCTCCGGGTCGATCGCGTCCATGACCCGGCGGAAGACCTCGCGTGCGGCGTCGCGCAGCACCAGCAGCAGGGCGGCCGTGATCGCCAATCCGACCACCGGGTCGGCTAGTTGCCAGCCGAGCGCCGTACCACCCGCGCCGAGGAGCACGGCGAGCGAGGTGAATCCGTCGGTGCGCGCGTGCAGTCCGTCCGCGACGAGTGCGGCCGAGCCGATCTCGCGGCCGACGCGGATGCGGTAGCGGGCCACCCACTCGTTGCCCGCGAAGCCGATGACGGCCGCGGCGGCCACGATCGGGATGTGCTCGACCGGTCGCGGCGAGAACAGCCGGTCGATGGCCGTCCAGCCCGCGAAGACCGCGGACGCGGCGATGGTCAGCACGATCGCGAGTCCCGCCAGGTCCTCCGCCCGGCCGTAGCCGTACGTGAACCGGCGCGTCGCCGCCCTCCTGCCCAGCACGAAGGCGATGCCGAGCGGTACGGCGGTGAGCGCGTCCGCCGCGTTGTGCACGGTGTCGCCGAGCAGCGCGACCGAACCGGAGACCGCGACGACCGCCGCCTGGGCCACCGCGGTCACGCCGAGGACGGCCAGCGAGATCCAGAGGGTGCGGATGCCTCGGGCCGAGGACTCGAGGGCCGGGTCGACCTTGTCGGTGGACGCGTGGGAGTGGGGCTTGAGGAGGTGGGCGACGCGGTGGGTCAGGCGGTGACGGAGGCCTTGGCGGGGGTCGTGGCGGGCGAGGGGCGGGTGCCCGGCGCCGTGCTCGTGGTCGGGGGCGCCGCGGTCCTGCCGGTGCCCGTGGTGCCCGTGCCCGTGTTCGTCCTGGTGGCTGTGCCCGTGGTGCCCGGCGCTCACATGAATCCCCTCTCCGGTTTCCGGTGTGCTCGGTGGACTCGACGACGTCCACGGAGCCATTATGTGCGTATGAGCGCACGCATGCACCTATCACCTGCGAACGATGAGCATCCGCGCACGCCGGGCGAGGAGCAGTTCGCCCTCGCCGCGGAGGTGCTCGCCCTCCTGGGGGACCGCACCCGGCTCGTCCTGCTGCATGCCCTGGCCGAGGACGAGGCCGACGTCACGACGCTCACGGAGCGCTGCGGCGCGGCCCGGCCTGCCGTGAGCCAGCATCTGGCGCGGCTGCGGCTCGCGGGTCTCGTCAACACGCGCAAGGAGGGCCGCCGGGTGATCTACTCCCTGCGCGACGGCCACCTGCGCCGGGTCGTGGACGAGGCGCTGAACCTGGCCGACCACCGGCTCAGCGACCGGCCGGCGCACGACTGAGGCGTCCTGTTTCGGGCCGGGCCCGCGGGTACTCGGGGCGTGAGCCGGAAACCGCCTCCGGGCGCGGGACGCCGATGCGGGTGATGCTGGAGGTGACGGAACCACGGCCCCGAGGGTGCTGCCGACGCTGTCGGATGTCCGCGCACGCCGGTCGGCCCGATTCAGGACGGTACTGCCATGAACCGCGACGCAACACTCCGAAGCGACGTCATGTCCAGCCATGCCGTGGTCGGTGCCCCGTGCTGGGTCAGCCTGACGGCGCGCGACCAGCAGGCCGCGGAGGACTTCTACCGGGCGGTGCTCGGCTGGCGCTTCCGGGAGGCCAGGCTGATGGACCGGTTCCGGATCGCGTACGCGGAAGGGGTGCCCGTCGCGGGCATCGCCGCCGTGGCCTCCATGTGGCAGATGGCCGTCGCCTGGACCCCGTACTTCGCCGTGGACAGCGCGGACGAGGCCGTCGCCCGGGGGCAGGAGCGCGGCGGTACCACCGCGGTCGGGCCCATCGGCTTCCCGCCGGGCCGGGCCGCCCTGCTGGCCGACCGCGACGGAGCCGTCTTCGGTATCTGGGAGGGTCAGCTCGTCGCCGGCTGGGAGACCTGGCGCCGGGCGGCCCCGGCCTTTCTGCGGCTGCACACGCGCGACGCCTTCGACGCCGCGATGTTCTACGGGGAGGTCCTGGAGTGGGCGACCTCGGAGCCCGGCTGCGTCGAGGTCCACTACGACGGCGACGAGGTCGTGCTGCGCAGCGACGGCGACGTGGTGGCCCGTATCCACTCCGGTGCGGTCGAGGCGGCCCCCGATCCCACGGTCCGGCCGCACTGGCAGGTCCACTTCGCGGTGGACGACGTGGACGCGTGCGTGAGCGCGGCAACGGCCCATGGAGGCACGGTCCAGGAGGGCGCGTCCTCGCAGGAGGCGGTGCTGCGGGACCCCGACGGCGCGCAGTTCACGGTGGTGTCGCGGAAGGAGCGGTGAGGTCGCACGGCCGGGCCGGTGAAGCCGTGCGGCCGGAAGGTTGAGACCGCACCGCCGGAACGACGAGATCGCGCCACCAGAATGAATGCCTCTGGCTGAATAAAGCCCATCAGTGGCCGGAATTGATGAGTGTGGCATGCAGTTCACTGCGAATCGATCGAAAAAGCTTGCCCCCGCCTGTCACGACGCGTACATCTGTCCCCCGCGACACTTGTTTTTCGGGGGGATGTTGGCATATGCAAGGAACTGTCGACGGATTCAGCTATGGAATGGTCACACCGCTGGCGGCCTACGTCATGGCGTGCCTGGGAGCAGCCCTTGGGCTGCGCTGTATCACCCGGTCACTGCGCAACGACCAGTCGTGGAAACCGGGCTGGCTGGCGCTGGGGGCGGCATCGATCGGCTGCGGAATATGGACGATGCATTTCATCGCCATGATCGGATTCCAGGTGGAGGAAAGCCGAATTCGCTATGACGTCGGCCTGACGATTCTCAGTCTCGCCGTGGCGATTGTCGTCGTCGGTCTGGGCGTCTTCGCCGTCGGCTACCGCGGCGCGAGCACGTCGACCCTCCTCATGGCGGGCACCTTCACGGGCCTCGGGGTCGCGGCCATGCACTACATAGGCATGGCGGCCATCCGTGTCAACGGCAGCCTGCAGTACGACGTCCGCACGGTGGCCCTCTCCGTGGTGATCGCCATCGTCGCCGCGACCGCCGCGCTCTGGGCCGCGGTCGCGATCCGCGGCTTCATGACCAGCCTGGGAGCCAGCCTCGTCATGGGTGTCGCCGTCTCCGGCATGCACTACACGGGTATGGCGGCCGTCAGCGTGCACCTCCACGGCGCGACCGGCTCGCCCGGCGCGGGCGGCTCCGCCTACTCGCTCCTGCTCCCGATGCTCCTCGGCCCGGTCCTCTTCCTGCTGCTCGCGGGAGTGGTGGTGATGTTCGACCCGATGCTGGTCCTCGGGGACGGCGACTGGAGGCGACCCGTCGCCGGCCGGCGTGCACCCATGCAGCAGGCGGGCCGGGCCGAACAGTCCGGCTCCCTGTTCGAGGCGCCCTCCGACGCGGGGCGGCGCGTGTACGGGCAGGGGGCGCCGGCGCCGCGCAACCGGTGAGCGTGCGCCGGCTCCGCGGCCCCGGCGCGGGATCTCGATCGTCGGCCGGTTCTTCCTCGCAGGTCCGCTTCAGCGAGTAGTGGTCACGCCGGGTCGATGCGGGAGACGCTGCCGCCGATGGCGAGCACGTACAGTTCGCCGTCGCCGCCCTGCACGAACGAGATGACCTCCCCGCCGTTGACTCCGAGGTCGCTCTCGCCGGTCACCTCGCCGTTCTTCATCCGCAGCGTGCGCAGGGTGCCGTCGCAGTAGTCGCTGAACACGTACTGCCCCCTGAGATCCGGGATCGCCTTGCCGCGGTAGACGTATCCGCCGGTCACCGAGCAGCCAAGACCGGTGCGGTCGTACTCGTGGACCGGCGGCACGTGGTTCGCGGGTTCCGTTCCGCCCCGGAAGGGATGCGTGCCCTCCATCTGGGACCAGCCGTAGTTCTCGCCGCCCCTGCTCCTCGCCGGGGCCCAGTCGATCTCCTCCCAGTCGCTCTGGCCGACGTCGCCGATCAGCAGGTCGCCGGTGCGCGCGTCGAAGGAGAACCGCCACGGGTTGCGCAGCCCGTACGCCCAGATCTCGTCCCTCGCGTTCGGATCGTTCACGAAGGGGTTGTCCCGCGGGATCGCGTACGGCCTGCCGCCCCGCGGGTCGATCCGCAGCATCTTGCCGAGCAGCGTGTCGAGGTTCTGTCCGTTGCCGTGCGGGTCGCCGCCCGAACCGCCGTCGCCGAGCGCGATGTAGAGGTAGCCGTCGGGGCCGAACCTGATGTCACCGCCGTTGTGGTTCGAGTAGGGCTGCGTCTGGGTGAGGACGGTGCGCCGGGTGTTCGGCCGGATCTTGCCGTGCCGCACGGCGAACTCGTCCACGGTGCTGGTGCCTTCGAGGTTCGTGTACGAGATGTAGAAGTGCGCGAACCCCTTGTCGAACGCGATGCCCAGCAGGCCGCGTTCGCCGTCGGTGGTGGTGTCGCCGGATATGTCGAGGACGGGCTCGCTGAGCCCCTTGTCGCCCAGGACCCGTACCGTGCCCGCGCGTTCGGCTATCCAGACCGTGCCACCGGGCCCGGCGGCGCCGGCGATCGGGTTCTGGGCTGTGGCCACTTCCTTGAGCGCGACCTTCGCCGCCTGATGTGGGGCGGTCGGCTCGTCGGCGGACGCCGTGGTCAGGGCGAGGGATGCGACGAGGCAGATGGTGCCGACGAGCGCCGAGCTTCGGGTGCGAACTTTCACCGTGACCCTCCAGAAGGCGGGGAATGGGGAAGTCACCCGGCTGCCTGGGGCAGGGTTGTGTGGGTGTCGCCCGAGCCAGCACGCAACCTGGGTGGGGGACTGTGTGCCGCTGGCCACGGATGAGGATACTGGGGCAGGACGGTTTGGCCTAGACCAATAACCGGCCCAACTGCCCCTGTTTCACTGGCGGTTCACATCCCACACCCACCGTGCAAGGGGGGTGGTCGGTCGCGTCAGCCCAGGCGCGGGATCTCGATCGCCGGGCAGTGGTCCATGACCATGTCGAGGCCGGCCGCGCGGGTGCGGTCGTAGGCGGCCTCGTCGATGACGCCCAGCTGGTACCAGACGGCCTTGGCACCGATGGCGACCGCCTCGTCGGCCACCGCGCCCGCGAGGTCGCTGTTGACGAACACGTCGACGACGTCGACGTCGAACGGGATGTCCTCCAGCGAGGCGTACCCCTTCTCACCGTGGACCGTCTCGGCCTTCGGGTGGACCGGGACCACGCGCTTGCCGTAGCGCTGGAGGACGTCCGCCACGCCGTACGCGGCACGCCGCTCGTTCGACGACAGGCCGACGATCGCCCAGGTGTCGCCGGTCTCGCTGAGGATCTTGCGGATCGTTGCCGGGTCGCCGTACACGGTCGGCCTCCTTGGGGTGTGTACGCGGGATGCGTACGAGGGCTGCTGGGCGCGACAACAGTGAGCGCGGCGCGGTGATTCCCCCACCACAGGGTTCGCGGCGCCTCAGCGTGATGCCGGGGCGGCCACCAGCAGTTCCACGTTGCGGTCGCCGGGACCGCCGGCCCAGCCCTCGTGGACGCCGGCCGTCATGCCCGTGGCGAGGTCGGGGGCGTTGTACGACAGCTCCCGGTACAAGGAGGCCAGGCCCACCGCGGACAGGTCGGCGAAGTCCGGGTCGGTGCGGTGCGGGGCGGCGGACTCGACGAGGGTGGTGAACAGGGACACCGTGCCGTCCCCGTTGTCGGCGAGCTCGATCACCCGGGCGTGGTGCGGATAGTCCAGGTGGGAGGCGGTGTTGACCTCCCAGAAGGACCGGGCGGGCGTGGCGTGCGCGTGGGGCGTGATCCGGTTGACGTGGCTGTGGCCGTTGATCCAGGCCACCACGTTCGGGAACCGCTGGAGCAGGGCGAGTACCTCCGCACCGTCGTGCCGCGGCTCGTCGGTGCGGGCGGCGTCGGGGCGGCGGGTCATGCTCGGACTGTGGTGGTGGCTGAAGACCAGGACGTGGGCGTCGTCGGCCCCGGCGTTGCGTACGAGGCGGCCGTCGGCGTCGTAGGACCGGGAGCTGTGCGCGGCCAGCGTCCGCTCCAGCCAGCGGAGTTGGTCCGTGCCCAGCGAGCCCTCGTAGTGGCCGCTGCGGTATGTCGTGTCGATGCTGATGCCGATGACGTTCTCGGCCACCCGGAACGAGTAGTACATCCGGTCGCCGTCCAGGTTGTTCTCCGTGTAGCCGTGGCCGACCGGGCCCGCTCCGGCGTGGGCCGGGTCGAGATGCGCGGCCAGGTACTCGTGCGGGGTGCACAGCCGGCGCCGTTCGTCGGCCGTCACCGTCCGTGCCGAGGCCGCGTGCCTCTTCAGGATCGCCGAGAGCACCTCGCTCTTGGGGTCGTCGCCGGAGTTCAGCGCCTTCGCGTAGGCGGCCGCGTCCGTGGCCGGGACCGACAGCAGTTTGCGGGAGCCGACGGCGAAGTCGCCCAGCGCGGGCGACAGACAGCCGCCGGGTATGTCGTCGTGGTTGCCGACCGTGGAGTACCAGGGGATGCCGAGCCCCGGGCTGGTCACGGGCCGGATCGCCGCGTCGAGGAAGCCGGGGATGCGGGGCAGCCCGCGCCGCTTGTCCAGGTCGCGCAGGGCCGCGTCGTCCGGGTGCCAGAAGAGCGGCAGGCCGGAGTTCTGGACGCCCTCGTACACCGACGGATCCCCGGTGTTGGGAGTGATCCGGCCGCCGCTCATCAGCGTGAGGAACCACTCCAGTTCGACCGCGGAGTTGTTGTCGACGTTGTCGCCCGTCGTCATCACGAACCCGGGCGCGAGGCCGGTGTGCGGGCCCTGGCCGAGCGCGTTCACCTGCTCCACGAGCGCGACCGCCCCCGCCACCGTCAGCGCCTCCTGGGCCCGCCACGCGGCGGGCCCGCGCGACCGCAGGAACTCGGTGCGCAGCGGGTTCTGCACGTCGGTGAGGTGCAGGTCGGTGAACTGCACGAAGCACGCGAGCGGTGTGCGCCGGTCCTGGCGGCCGGTGGCGGCAGGCGCGAGTTCTCCGCGTACGACCATGGGCCAGCCGGGGCCCGATACGAGCCGTCGGTAGGTGTCGGCGTGCGCGCGGCCGCCGAGGCGGGCCGTCGTCTCCAGGGTGGTCGCCGCGTACGGGGCCGCGCGGCGCGGCGGCCGTCGGATGGCGAGTGGCGGGTGTGGGGCGGCCCTCCCGGCGGCGGGCTGCACGGAGGGGGCCGGGCGCTGCCGCGGGAAGACGGCCGCCACTCCTCCGGTGGCTCCCGCGGCGACGGCACCGGACGCGACGGCACCGGACGCGAGCAGAAAGTGACGACGGTTGATCGAGGATGCGGACGGGGGTGGGGACGGTGGCGGGGACGTGGGTGTGGACGAGGGCGGGGGAGCGGATGCGGTCCCCGCCGTTTCGGTCCCGGTCATGGGGCGGCCCTCCGTGCCTCCGAGAGACTGACTGAGCGGAACCACTCATTCAGGCCGCGGGGGCCGGGGCGTGGGCAGGGGTGTGGCGCAGCCGTGAACACCGCCGGAACAGGCGGGACGGCCGATGGGGCCCCGTACTGCCGGTCTGCCCACGGGTCCGAGCGCAGGTCCGCCCGCCAGTGGGCCCGCAGGTCCGCAGGTCCGCCCACCGGGCCGCGACACCCGCCGTGATAGCTTGCCAAGGCCAGTCGAACCCATGTACGTGGGTCAGGGAATCCGGTGGGAATCCGGAGCTGACGCGCAGCGGTGAGGGTGACGGGCGGGGCATCGGCCACTGGACCGGAACGACGGTCCGGGAAGGCGCCTCGTCCGGGTGACCCCGAGTCCGAAGACCTGCTGGCGGCCTCCGCGGTCACGCGCCGACGGGGGAGCACCGTACGACCGGGCTCCGCGTTCGAGCCCTCGACGCCTGAGGAACTCCCGTGCCCGTCGCACGTCTTGCCCGTCCCGCTGCCCTCGCCCTGTCCGGGGCCCTCCTGCTGACCGGCTGCGGTTCGGGAGACTCGGGGGACTCGTCGTCCGACACGGACTCCGGGGCCGCCGTCACCCTCGACAACTGCGGACAGACCGTACGCGTCGAGTCCCCGCCCCGGCGGGCCGTCTCCCTCAACCAGGGCACCACCGAGATCATGCTCTCGCTCGGCCTCGCCGACCGCATGGCCGGCACCGCCACCTGGACCGACCCGGTGATGAAGGGCCTGGAGAAGGCGAACGCGAAGGTGAAGCGGATCGCCGACAACAACCCCTCCTTCGAACGGGTCCTGGACGCCGACCCCGACTTCGTCGCCGCCTCGTTCGTGTCGACGCTCGGCAAGGGCGGAGTGGCCACCCGGGAGCAGTTCGAGAAGCTCGGCGTGCCCACCTACGTCTCGCCCTCCGACTGCGTCGGCAAGGACAACGCCTCGGGCGGCGACGGAGCGCGGAAGAAGGCCCTCGGTATCGACGCCATCTACGGCGAAGTGCGCGACCTGGCCGAGGTGTTCGGCGTCGAGAAGCGCGGCGAGCGACTCGTCGCCGACCTCAAGCAGCGCACGAAGAAGGCCACTTCGGGGATCGACGCATCCGATGTCACTCTCCTGTACTGGTTCGCCAACTCCGACTCGCCCTACATGGCGGGCTGTTGCGGCGCGCCCGGTGTCATCACCCGGACCCTCGGCGCGAAGAACGTCTTCGACGACACGCACGAGGAGTGGCCCCAGATCAACTGGGAGACCGTCGCCGACCGCGACCCCGACGTGCTCGTCATCGGCGACCTCACGCGCAAGTCGCAGACCGCCGAGTCCGCGAAGAAGAAGATCGAGTTCCTGGAGTCCGACCCGGTCACCAAGAACATGACCGCCGTCAAGAAGAAGCGCTACGTCCTGCTCAGCGGGCAGGCGATGAACCCGACCATCCGCACGATCGAGGGCGTCGAGCAAGTCGCCGCCGCCCTGCGGGAGTTCGGGCTCGCCGGGTGACACGGCCGCGCCTGGGACTGCTCATCGCCGCGGGCGTCGCCCTGCTCCTCCTGTCCGTCGCCGTCGCGATCACCATCGGTCCCGCGGACATCCGGGTCGGCGACGTCTGGTCCGTGGTCGCGTCCCATCTCGGCTGGGGCAGCTCGGAGTTGACCCCGATCCGGGAGGGGATCGTCTGGGAGCTGCGGCTGCCGCGTACCCTCCTGGCGGCCGTGTGCGGGGCTGGACTCGCCGTGTGCGGCGCCGTGATGCAGTCCCTGCTGCGCAACCCGCTCGCCGACCCGTTCGTCCTCGGGGTGTCCTCGGGCGCCTCGACCGGCGCCGTGATCGTGGTCGTCCTGGGGGTCGGCGGGGGCCTGGTCTCGGTCTCCGCGGGCGCGTTCCTCGGCGCGGTGCTGTCGTTCGGGCTCGTCCTGCTGCTCAGCCACACGCTGGGCGGGGCGACGGACCGGGTGGTGCTGAGCGGGGTCGCCGCGATGCAGCTCTTCTCCGCGCTCACCTCCTTCGTCGTGATGACCGCCGCCGACGCCGAGACCACCCGCGGGGTGCTGTTCTGGCTGCTCGGTTCGCTGAGCGGGGTCGGCTGGACCGACGTCTGGGTGTGCTTCGCGGTCCTCGCGGTGACACTGCTGGTGTGCCTCGGGTACGCGAGGACGCTCGACGCGTTCGCCTTCGGCCAGGACGCCGCCGCGACGCTCGGGGTGTCGGTGGCCCGTACGCGGCTCGTGCTGCTGTGTGCCACGGCGTTGCTGACCGCCGCGCTCGTCAGTTCGGCGGGTGCGATCGGCTTCGTCGGTCTCGTACTCCCGCATGCGGCAAGGGCGTTGGTGGGGTCCGGGCACGCCCGGCTGCTCCCGGTCACCGCCCTCGCCGGAGCGGTGTTCCTGGTGTGGGTGGACACGCTGGCCCGTACCGTCCTCGATCCCCAGGAGGTACCGGTGGGCGTGGTGACCTCGCTGATCGGCGTACCGGTGTTCGTGCTGGTGCTGTACCGGACGCGGAGGGCGTGATGACGGCGGAGGACATCAAGAGCGCCGGGCACCCGCGCGCGACAGCGGGAACCGACCACGCGCCGGCGGCACCGGGAACCGAGCGCGCGCAGGCGGTGCGGGGGACCGGGCATACGCGGGCGGCACGAGGAGAGGGTCTCAGCGCCGACCGCGTCTCGCGCACCGCCGACGGCCGGGTGATCCTCGACGGCGTCAGCATCACCCCGGCCCCCGGCACCACCGTCGGACTTCTGGGCCCGAACGGCTCCGGCAAGTCCACCCTCCTGCGTCTGCTCGCCGGCGTCCTCGCTCCGGCCTCAGGTGTCGTCACCCTCGACGGCAGCCCCCTCGCCGAACTGGGCCGCCGCGACATCGCCCGCCGGGTCGCCGTGGTCGAGCAACAGGCCGACACCCAGGTCGAGTTGAGCGTCCTGGACGTCGTACGGCTCGGCCGCACACCTCATCGCCGCGCCTGGACCCCCGCGTCCGAGGAGGACGAGCGGGCTGTACGTGACGCGCTGGACCGCACCGGTCTGACCGGCCTCGCCCGCCAGTCCTGGCACACCCTCTCCGGCGGGGAGCGTCAGCGCGTGCAGATCGCCCGCGCACTCGCCCAGGAACCCCGCGAACTGCTCCTCGACGAACCGACCAACCACCTGGACATCCAGCACCAGCTCGACCTGCTGACCCTCGTCACCTCGCTCCCGGTCACCAGCGTCGTCGCCCTGCACGACCTCAACCTCGCGGCGATGTACTGCGATCAGCTCGTGGTCCTGCGCGAGGGACACGTCGTGGCCTGCGGCAGCCCGGGCGACATCCTCACGGAAGGGCTCATCGCCGAGGTGTACGGGGTCCGGGCCGCCGTCACACGGGACGGCCCCGACGACCGGCCGCACGTGCGCTTCCTGGGGACCGTGGGCTGACCGGCGCACCGGTGAACCACGATGGCCGCGCCGGTGGATCGTGAGGGAGGCAGCGGTGAATCGTGCTGTTCGCGCCGGTGATTCGCGAACACGTGTCCGGAAATGATGTCCGCCTCCCTCCGCAGGACCCCGCACGCGCCTACGCTCACCCCGTGCTGCGTATCACCGACGCCCGAACCGGCGAGCCCACCGACGCCACCCCCGCCCGCCGGGGCCTGACCCGCGTCGAGGCCCATGTGCCGCGCCCCGACATCACAGGCCTGCGCGTGCTCCTGGTCGCCGACGTCCTCGTACGCGCCCTGGAGATCAGCGGGACGCCCGTCTGGACCGTGCTGACCGGCACCGAGGGGCGCGAGGAACTCCGGGCCCGGGCCACGGCGCTCGGCATCCGGCCGTTCGAGGACGAGCGCGACAGCGGATCGGGTCTCGGCGAGGCCCAGGTACTGCGTGTGTGCGTTCCCGAAACCGGGACGACGGACGGTGCGGCCGGGCACGACGAGGCCAGGAACGACAGGGCCGGGCACGACGAGGCGGCGAACGGTCTGCGGGTCGAGGTCGCCCCGGCCGACGCCGGGAGCGGTGTGGCGGACGACGACGAGCGCGCCTCGGCCCTCCGCCTCGCCCTGCTCTCGTGCCCCCGCCGCGAACCCCTCCTGCTCGACGAGGGGGCCCTCACCGACGCCGAGGACACCCTGCGGCGCTGGCGGGGCGCCGTCGCCACCTGGGCGACCCGGCCGTCCGGCCCCATCCCCGATCCCGTACGCCAACAGCTGCGCGCCGCCTGGGAGGACGACCTGGACGTGCCCGCCGTACTCGCCGTGCTGCGCAAGGTGGAGACGTCGGGGACCGTCCCGGACGGCGCCCGCTTCGAGACGTACGCCTACGCGGACCGGCTCCTCGGGATCGAACTCACCCGTGACATCGGCCGCGGGACCCCGTCGTGATCGCGCGCGCCGGAGCGGGTCCGCTGCGCCGCCTGGTCGTCCTGCGGCACGCCAAGTCGGCCTGGCCGGACGACGTCGGCGACCACGAGCGGCCGCTCGCCCCGCGCGGGCGCCGCGACGCCCCGGCCGCCGGACGCGCGCTGGCCGACATCGACTGCCTGCCCGACCTGGCGCTCTGCTCCACCGCCGTACGCGCCCGGCAGACCTGGGAGCTGACCGCCGGACAGTGGGGCACGCCGCCTCCCGTACGCCACGACCCGCGGCTGTACGGGGCCGACGTGCCCGAGCTGCTCGAAACGGTGCGCGAAGTGTCCGCGCACACCAAGACGTTGCTGCTGGTCGGGCACAACCCCGGTCTGGAGGAGCTGGTGCTCACCCTGGCCGGCGACGGTCTCGACGACGCGCTGGACGACGTACGGACGAAGTTCCCCACATCGGCGATCGCGGTCCTCGTCTGGCACGGCGACGACTGGGGCTCCCTCGGCCCCGGCACGGCACTGCTCACCGACATGATCGTGCCGCGGGGCCAGAAGCCGGGACCCCAGGCCAAGGGGAGCTGATCCCGCCCGCGAGGAGAGCCGTCCGCGGGGGAGGGCCGGTCGCTACGGACCGGACGGCCGCACGCGCGCGTGCAGCGCATACGCTGGCCCGATGCAGGACGAGTACCGCACGGTGGCCCGCGCAGGCGTGCACGAGACCGAGATCAACCGCTCACGCTTCCTCTGCGCACTGGCGCCGGCGGCCACCGAACAGGAGGCCCAGGCCTTCCTCGCCGCCGTCCGCAAGGAGCACGCCGACGCGAGCCACAACTGCTTCGCGTACGTCATCGGCGCCGACGCCTCCGTCCAGAAGGCGAGCGACGACGGGGAACCCGGTGGCACGGCGGGTGTCCCGATGCTCCAGATGCTGCTGCGGCGAGACATGCGGTACGTCGTCGCGGTCGTCACCCGTTACTACGGGGGCGTCAAACTCGGCGCGGGCGGGCTCATCCGGGCCTACGGCGGCGCGGTGGGCGAGGCGCTGGACACCCTCGGCACGATCACACGTAAACGTTTTCGTCTGGCGACGGTGACGGTCGACCACCAGCGGGCGGGCAAGGTGGAGAACGACCTGCGGTCGACCGGCCGCGAGGTGCGCGACGTGCGCTACGGAGAGGCCGTCACCATCGAGATCGGGCTGCCGGACGCCGAGGTCGAGGCCTTCCGGGGGTGGCTGGCCGACGTCACGGCCGGGACCGCCGGCTTCGAACTGGGCGGAGAGGCGTACGGGGACGTCTAGGGCTCGGCGCATCGCTGCCGCCCACCCGCCCGGCTGTCTGCCCGCCCGAACCTGCCGAGGGCCTCTGGAACAAGTCGACGGCATGACCACCGCGACGTCACAACTTCCCTACAGCGAGCGGTAATTCGAGCGTTCGCCCTGGTCCGCACTTCACGAACATCAGGCGTTTGATCATAATGTGGAGGGGCTGTGTCCCTCTCGGTCAGCGGCGTGGTGCGTCGCCACTCCTCGGCCGTTCGCCAAGGACAAGGAGTAACGGCCGTCATGCCAGAACAGAACACGGCGTCGCCCGACGCGGGTGCCGAACGGCTCGTCGCCGGTCGCTACCGCTTGCTGTCCGTTCTCGGCGAGGGCGGTATGGGCACCGTGTGGCGTGCCCGCGACGAGGTGCTGCACCGCGAGGTCGCCGTCAAGGAGGTACGCGCTCCCGTCGGACAGGCCCTGGCGCAGGTCGAGCGGATGTACACCCGCTTGGAGCGGGAGGCCTGGGCGGCGGCGCGCATCAGTGCGCGCGGTGTGGTGACCGTCCACGACGTCGCCACCGACGACGGCCGGCCCTGGATCGTCATGGAACTCGTCCGCGGTCGTTCGCTGGCCGACCTGATCGGCTCCCAGGGTGCCCTCGCGCCGCGGGAGGCCGCCCGGATAGGCGGCGAGGTGCTGGCCGCGCTGCGCGCGGCGCATGGCGCCGGAGTGCTGCACCGCGACGTGAAACCCGCCAACGTCCTGCTCGCGGACGACGGCAGGGTGGTGCTCACCGACTTCGGCATCGCCACCGTGGAGGGGGATTCCGCGCTGACGATGACCGGTGAGCTCGTCGGCTCTCCCGAGTACCTGGCGCCGGAGCGGGCACTGGGCCGGAACCCGGGCCCCGCGTCGGACCTGTGGTCCCTCGGAGCGTTGCTCTACACGGCCGTCCAGGGCCGTTCGCCCTTCCGCCGGACCAGCCCGCTGAGCACTCTGCGCGCCATAGTCGACGACGAGTTGCCCCCGCCGCATCGGGCCGGACCCCTCGTGTCCGTCATCGAAGGCCTGATGCGCAAGGACCCCGACGAGCGGATGCCGGCCGTCGAGGCCGAGCGGGAGCTGCGCCTGGCCGGTGCCGACGGCACCTCGGGCGCCGACACGGCCACGCCGTCCGCCCCGCTGCCCGCGGCGGCCACCGAAGAGCTGCCCACCGCCGAGTCCCCGCTCGGGGAGACCGCGCCCACCGCCGCGCCAACGGCCACGGCCGGGGCCCCGACCGTCCCCGCGCCCTCGCCCGTCCCTGAGAACGCCACGGACACCACGGTTGCCAGGGACACGGCGGCCACAGCCGACGTTCCCACAGCGGAGGGAGAGGAACCGGCGGCTTCCGGGGCGCCGGCGAACACAGCCGCCGAACCCGCCGCACCGGAAGCGGGGACGACGACCGCGGCCGACTTGTCCACGGCCACGGCCGCCATACCCCCGGCCGACCCACCCACCGCCACGGCCGCCATACCCCCGGCCGCTGCAGACCCCCGTGCCCCCTACGCCCAGGCGCGGCCCTCGCCTCCCGGTCCCGCACCCGCGGCCACCGCCGAGACGGCCACCCCGGCGCCCCGCTCATCCGTCGACCCGGCCTCCCCGCCCGCCGCGGACAGCCCTGCCGGCCTCACCGCCCCCGGCGGCCCCGCTTCTCCCGCCCCACCACGTCCCGCGCCGGACGCCGCCTCGGCATCCGGCACGACCGAGTCGCCCACCGTCCTGGCAGGCCCGGCACCAGAGCCCGTACCCACGGTCGTCTCCGCGATGCCCGCCTCGCCGGTGGTGATCGGGCCAGAGAACGCCGCAGCGTCCGGTCACGGCTCCACGAGGCGGCGACGGCGCATCGGGTACGTGACGGCGGCGGGAGCGGTCGTGCTCGCGCTGGTCGCAGGCGGCCTGATCTACGCGTTCGGCGGCGCCGATGACAGCGACAAGGGCACCGGCTCGCCCACGGGGCAGGCGCAGGCACCTTCCTCCGGGGCGGAGAGCAGCGGTTCGGACGACACCGCCGAGCCGCCCGTCTCGGTCACCGCGACCGGGGGCGCGACCACGTACGCCGGGGACTGCCCCCCGGCGGACTCGCAGGCTCCCTGGTTCACCGCGACCTTCACGGTGGCCGAACTGCCCTTCCAGTTCTCGTACCGGTGGGTCTCGACGAACGGGTCCGTGATCGACCGGCAGTGGCGGACGCTGTCGTTCCCGGACGGCGGCCCCCGCACCCACAAGGAGACGGTGCGGCTGTCGACGTATGCCAAGTCCGGAACCCTCCGCAGCGAGATGGCCGTGGAGATCCGCTCACCGTTCGAGGCGGTGTCCAACTCGGTGCCGTTCTCGGTGACTTGCTCCTCGACGAACGGCGGTTAGTCAACCGGGCGTCAAGGCCGATGCCGAGCAGCCGGGTCATCGCCGAGCATCGGCCATACTTCTACAAGCACGAGTCGGACCACTGCCGGGCCGACTCGGACATCACCGGTCAAGTGAGCTTCACCGGACCGGAGTTCGGTGGGAGCGACGGACGACTCCCACTCCCGTAGCGGATCAACCGCAGGGTGCGGTTCCTCTGCCCGCACCCCAGACGTTCGCAAGGAGTTTCTGTGTCGTCGGTCATCGTGGGACGCACGGGTCCCTTCGCCGGTCAGAGCGTGGTTCTGGGCAGCGCTCCGCTGCGATTCGGACGCAAGAGCGACAACGACGTGGTCATCGTCAGTGTCAGCGCCTCCCGTCTGCACACCGAGATCGTGGCGGAGGACGGCGAGTTCGTCCTCTACGACCGCAGCAAGAACGGCACCTTCGTGAACGACCGGCCCGTCACCCGGCATGTGCTGGCGCCCGGCGACTCCATACGCATCGGCGACGAGACCTTCCTGTTCGAGACGCAGGAGGCACTGGAGACGGTCCTGGACCTCTCCCAGCTCGACCTGCCCCGGGCCAATGCCACGCCGAACCCGGGCGAGTTGCGGGTCACGGTGTCCGGAGGAGGCCCGGTCGGCCTCGCCTTCGCCCTGCTGCTGGAGGACGCCCTGCCGGGGAAGGTGACCATCACCGTCCACGACGGCCGGTGGATCAGGAACGGCTCCACCGTGGTCTGGAAGGACGAGACCCACGGCAACGTCCGCCGCCAGCAGGTCGTCACCGCCCAGAGCCGTCAGTACCTCGCGCTCACCGAGGAGATGCAGTCGGCGCTGTTCGACGCGGGCGGCTTCTCCGAGATGTGGCCCCTGGGACCGGACTCCGTGGACGGCCGCCCGCCCCGCAACATCCGGATCGCCTACATCGAGGACCAGTTGCTGGAACTGGCCAACGCCAAGTCCGCGATCCGCCTCGTGCCGAAGCGGTTCGATCCGTCGGAGCAGCAGCACCGGCTCTCCCAGGAACACGTCCTGGTGATCGCCGAGGGCGGCGGGTCGCGCACCCGGGAGCACTTCGCGGACCGGTTCGGCGCGGCCGACTCCTCGATCTACTCCCTCGACGGGGAGCACCTTCAGGACCTGGTGCTCGGACTGCGGGTCAAGTCCCGGCTCCCGGACCCCATGAGCGTCCTGCTGACCGTGGCGCAGAACCGGTTCCTGCTCAACTCGCTGCGTGGCGAGGGGTTCCTCAACATGAGGCTGACCCGCGAGGAGGCCGGCAACGTGATCGGTATCGACCCGGTCCGGCAGGTCTTCGAGGAGTGCGTGGCGGCCCGGCCCTGCCTGATGACCCGCCAGGAGGACAACGAGTTCGTCTGCCCGACCCACGGGACCCTGTTCCTGCCCGCCCTGCTGCGCGGCTCGCCGCTGTGGAAGCGGATCCAGGAGGGCCTGAAGATGTACGGCGTCCCCGAGGACGATCTCAGCGCCATCACGTCGTTCCGGCTGGACATGGTGCAACGCCCCCGGTTCACGGCCCAGTTGAGCCGCCCCACCGCCAAGAGCCCCGGAACGTACGGCTTCCTGCTGGGCGACGCGGCCAACGCCATCCACTTCTGGCCCGGGCGCGGCCTCAACAGCGGCCTCGCCTCGGCTGTTTCGCTCGCCCGCTCCCTCAGCCGGGTCTGGCAGGGCCGTCCGCTGCGCGACGCCGACTTCATCCGGCACGAGGCGGCGATGTCCATGCTCCAGTACCGGCACAAGAGCCGGGCCTGGAACGCCATGGTCACCACCGACGAACGAGGCGTGACCCGCGCCATCAAGGACATCATCGCCGACAGCATGGAAGGCGAACGGGCCGTCGCCGAGCCCGACGCCGAGCGGTCCGACCTGGATCTCCTGCTGGACCGGATGAGCGCGATCCGCGAGCGGCTCGCCCCCCGTCTCCCCGGACTGCCCAGCGACGAGGAACTGCGCAGCCACCTGTCCACCCTCGCTCCGTCGACTCTCCGTTCCCTACAGGAGAGCGGCGCCTGGGACACGCTGATCGTCGGCGGCGAGGAGGCCGACATCGACATCTTCTACCAGTCGGACGCCCCGGTCTTCGTCGGCCGCCCCATCGATCCGCGCACCGCGGGACAGACGACAGGACCCCGGCAGCCGGGGGCGCTCGACCCGGCGTGACGCGGGCACTGTGCCCCTGAGACCGCAGGTTCACCACCTGTCCCGGCAGGAGAAGGGGCGCCAGTAGGAGGTCAGCAGAAGAAGGGGGGCTCGGCACATCCGGGCCCCCTTCCGCAGTCCGCCGCGCGCTCTTGAAATCCGCCGCGCGGAAACCGAGGTGTGTGCGGCCCCGGTGACGCCTATCGTGCCGTTCCATGAACGCGACGCCGGCCCGGCGGCCACTCGTGCTGGACGACGCCCCGGCCCTGGCCAAGTTGTTCGCCGCGGTGGAGGCGGCCGACGGCACCGACGAGCACTACGACGCCGAGGACCTCGCCGAGGAACTGGGCAACCCACACGTGGAACTGGCCCGCGATTCGGTGGGGGTGTGGTCCGACGGCCAGCTGATCGGTTACGCCAAGGCGATGTGGCTGCCCGACGCGACCGACGTCCACCGGGTGTACGTCGAGGGCGCGGTGCGACCCGACGCACGCGGCCGTGGCGTGGGTACCGAGCTGGTGAACTGGCTGGTGACCCGGGCGACGCAGCGGCATCGTGAGCGCTTTCCGGACCTGCCGGGCGAGGCGCACATCCAGCTCCACGCACCGAACACCGCCAAACGCGACCTGTACCGGCAAGCCGGGTTCGAGGCGCGGCGCTGGTTCTTCGACATGTGCCGACCGCTGGACGACGACCCGATCCCGGCGACGACCCCGGCGGGCGGGCTGTGTGTCGTGCCCTTCACCGTGGCGTACGACGACGCCACCCGGCTGGCACACAACGAAGCCTTCCTCGACCACTGGGGTCACACCCCGAGCACCCCGGACCGGTGGCGTCACCAGAGCACGGGCACCCGGTCGTTCCGGCCCAACGCGTCGTTCCTGGCACTGGACGGCGGCGAGGTCGCCGGCTACCTCCTCAGCCACGAGTACGACGCCGAGACCGCGATGACCGGCATCCGCGAATGCTGGATCGACAGGCTCGGCACCCGTCCGGCCTGGCGCGGCACCGGCGTGGCCACCGCGCTGCTCACCACCTGCCTGCGGACCGTCCAGGAACAGGGCTGTCGCAGGGCCGGCCTCAACGTGGACAGCGCAAACGCCACCGGCGCCCTGGGCCTGTACGAGCGGTGCGGTTTCCGTACCCGGCACACCTGGGTCGGGTACGTACGGCCGCTGTAGCGGTGGGTCGGTTCGAGGTCTGTGATGGATCAGGTGCTGACAGGCGTTAGCGTGGTCGGTGCTGAGAGCGAGGGCCGTGCTGGTCCGGAGCTGAGTCCAGGGGCGAAGCAGGGGGAAGCATGCGGGTCGGAGCGGCGTCTTGAGAATTCTGCACACTTCCGACTGGCATCTGGGCCGGGCGTTCCACCGGGTGAACATGCTCGGTGCCCAGGCCGAGTTCATCGGCCACCTCGTCACGACCGTGCGCGAGCGTGAGGTGGACGCGGTGGTCGTGTCGGGGGACGTGTACGACCGGGCGGTGCCCCCGCTGGCCGCGGTCGAGCTCTTCGACGAGGCCCTGCACCGGCTGGCGGACCTCGGCGTGCCCACGGTGATGATCTCCGGGAACCACGACTCGGCACGCCGCCTCGGCGTCGGCGCCGGACTCATCGACCGCGCGGGCATCCATCTGCGGACGGACCCCTCGGCGTGCGGGACGCCGGTGGTGCTGCGGGACGGCTTCGGCGAGGTGGCCTTCTACGGACTGCCGTATCTGGAACCGGCGCTGGTGAAGGACGCGTTCGGCGTGGAGAAGGCGGGCCACGAGGCCGTGCTCGCCGCCGCCATGGAGCGGGTCCGCGCCGACCTCGCCACGCGCGAGCCGGGCACCCGTTCCGTCGTCCTCGCCCATGCCTTCGTCACCGGCGGCGAGGCCAGCGACAGCGAGCGGGACATCACGGTCGGCGGGGTCGCGGCCGTACCGGCCGGGGTCTTCGACGGCGTCGACTACGCCGCGCTCGGGCATCTGCACGGCAGCCAGGCCATCACCGAGCGCGTGCGCTACTCGGGATCGCCGCTGCCGTACTCCTTCTCGGAGACCGAGCACCGCAAGACCATGTGGCTGGTCGACCTGGGGGCCGACGGCTCGGTCGGGGCGGAGCGCCTGGACTGCCCGGTGCCGCGTGCCCTGGCCCGTGTCCGGGGGCATCTGGAGGACCTGCTCGTCGACCCGGACCTCGCTCGGCACGAGGAGGCGTGGGTCGAGGCCACTCTCACCGACCCGGTGCGACCGGCCGACCCCATGGCCCGGCTCAGCGAGCGCTTCCCGCACACGCTCAGCCTCGTCTTCGAGCCCGAGCGGGCACCGGACGACCCCGACGTCTCGTACGCCCGGCGGCTGGCCGGCCGCAGTGACCAGGAGATCGCGGAGGACTTCGTGGCCCATGTGCGCGGCGCCGGACCCGACGCACGCGAACAGGCCGTGCTCCAGGACGTGTTCGACGCCGTCCGCGCCGACGACACGGTCCGTGAGGTCGCCAGGTGAAGCCACCGTACGAGCCGGCCGACGGAGCGGGACCCATGGGACGCCCGGTGAACGCGCAGTGCGAGCCGGCCGGTGGGGCCGGACTCATGGGGCGCCCGGTCGAGACGTACGACCCGCACATCGAGGGGGCAGGGGCCCGATGAGGCTGCACCGGCTGCACATCACCGCCTTCGGGCCGTTCGGCGGCGCACAGGAGGTCGACTTCGACGACCTGTCGGCCGCCGGGCTCTTCCTGCTGCACGGACCGACGGGCGCGGGCAAGACGTCCGTCCTCGACGCCGTCTGCTTCGCGCTGTACGGATCCGTGCCGGGCGCACGCCAGGGAGGTTCCCTGCGCAGCGACCACGCACTGGCCGCCACCCGCACCGAGGTGACCCTCGAACTCACCGTGGCCGGACGCCGGTTGGAGGTCACCCGGCAGCCGCCCTGGGAGCGTCCCAAGAAGAAGGGGGGCCCCGGCACCACTGTGGACAAGGCGCAGAGCTGGCTGCGCGAGTACGACGCGCCGACGGGCTCCTGGAAGGACCTCAGCCGCTCCCACCAGGAGATCGGCGAGGAGATCACCCAGCTGCTCGGCATGAGCCGCGAGCAGTTCTGCCAGGTCGTGCTGCTGCCCCAGGGCGACTTCGCGCGCTTCCTGCGGGCCGACGCCGAGGCCCGCGGCAAGCTCCTGGGCCGGCTCTTCGACACCCGCCGCTTCGCCGCCGTCGAACAGCGACTGGCCGAGCTCCGACGCGCCGCCGAGACCCAAGTCCGCGCCGGGGACGCGGAGTTGCTGGCCGACGGCCACCGCATGCAGCAGGCGGCCGGTGACATCGTGGAGCTGCCGCTGCCCGACCTGTCGCCGGGCGACCCCGGCCTCGCCGAATCCGTACTGGAATGGGCGGCGATCGCCAGAAGCACGGCCCGCGAGAGGTTCACGGTCGCCCACTGCGCGCAGGCGGCCGCCGAGTCCGCCCAGGCCGTCGCGAATCACGTACTGGAGGACGTACGCGAAGTGGCGCGGCTCCAGCGCCGGTTCGCCGAGGCACGGGAGCGGGCCGCCCGGCTGGAGGAGCGGTCCGGGGACCACCGGGAGGACCGGGTGCGCATGGAGCGCGCCCGCAAGGCCGAGGCGGTGGCACCCGCACTCGGGCTGCGGGACGCCACGGAGACCGAGCACCGGCGGGCGGCCGGTACCGAGACGCGCGCGCGTGCCCTCCTGCCGGAGACCTTCGCCGAGGCGGGGGCGACGAGCCTCGCGGCTGCCTCGCGGAAGGCCGCCGAGGAACTGGGCGGGCTGGAGTCGGCCCGCCGCGCCGAGCACCGGATCGCCGAACTCGCCGACGAACGCGACGGGTTGGACCGGCAGGAGCGCGCCGACGGTGACGTGCTGCACGATGCCGGGACCTGGCTCGCCGAGTGGGACTCGACCCGGGCGGACCTGCAGACGCGTATCGAGGCCGCCCAGGAGGCCGCCACCCGTGCCGAGCAGCTCGCCGTCCAGCGCGAGCCTGCGCGGGCGAGACTCGCCGCAGCCAGGATGCGCGACCAGCTCGCCGGGGACACGGAAGAGGCCCACGCGCGCGTGCTCGCCGCACGCGAGCGGGCCACGGACGCGCGCGCCCACTCGCTGGACCTCAAGGAACAGCGCCTGAAGGGCATCGCCGCGGAGCTCGCGGCGGGGCTGGTGGGCGGCGAGGCATGCGCCGTCTGCGGTGCCACCGAGCACCCGGCGCCCGCCCGGAAGGTCGACGGACACGTCGGCAGGCAGGCCGAGGAGGCCGCGCTGGCCGCGTACCAGCGGGCCGATGAGCAGCGCGCCGAGGAGGAGCGGCGGCTCGGGGTCGTCCGCGAGGCGCTGGCTGCCGCGACGGCCGAGGCGGGAGACCTGCCAACCGGGCAACTCGCCGAACTGGCCGAGGAGTTGGAGCAACGACACGCCGAGGCGCACAGCGCCGCTTCCGGGCTGCACGCGGTCCGTGAGGCCCTGGGCCAGGCGGAACGCGAGCGCGAACGGCGGCTCGCCGCCCAGCAGGAGGCCGCCCGCCGGGTCGCGTCCCGTGCCTCGCTTCGGGACGCGCTCGATCGCGAACGGGCCTCCCTGGAGGGGGAGTTGACGCAGGCCCGGGGTTCGGCCGGCAGTGTCACCGCGCGGGCGGCGCAGCTGGAGCGGCAGGTCACGCTGCTCACCGAGGCGGCGGACGCCGCACGTGTCGCGGCGGACACCGCCCAGCGACTGAAGGACGCCGACGCGCGGCTCGCCGACGCGGCCTTCCGCGCCGGGTTCGACACGCCGTCGGCCGCGGCGGACGCCCTCCTCGACGACGCGGCCCATCGCGACCTCCAGCACCGGCTCGACGCCTGGCAACAGGAAGAGGTGGCGGTCCGCGCGGTGCTCGCCGAGACCGAGACGACGGCCGCCGGCGGGCAGCCGCCCGCCGACCTCCAGGCCGCCGAACAGGCCGCGTCCCTCGCCGGCCGACGGGTGCGCGAGGCGGGCTCCGCCCGGGACGCGGCCGACCGCCGCTGCGCGGAACTGGACCGGCTGACCCACCGGGCGGCCGGTTCCGTGCGCAGACTGGGGCCGCTGCGCGAGGAGTACGACCGTGTGGCCCGCCTCGCCACCCTCGCGGCCGGCACCTCCGCGGACAACGAACGCAAGATGCGCCTGGAGTCCTACGTCCTCGCCGCCCGCCTTGAGCAGGTCGCGGCCGCCGCGACCACGCGCCTTCAGCGGATGTCCTCGGGGCGCTACACCCTCGTCCACTCCGACGACCGGGCCGGGCGGGGCCGCAGCGGCCTCGGCCTGCACGTGGTCGACGCGTGGACCGGCCGCGAGCGCGACACGGCGACCCTCTCCGGCGGCGAGACGTTCTTCGCGTCTCTCGCCCTCGCGCTGGGCCTCGCCGACGTGGTCACCGACGAGGCCGGGGGCGTACGCCTCGACACGCTCTTCATCGACGAGGGCTTCGGCAGCCTCGACGACCAGACGCTCGACGAGGTCCTCGACGTCCTCGACTCACTGCGGGAGCGGGACCGAAGCGTCGGCATCGTCAGCCATGTCGCCGATCTGCGGCGCCGGATCCATGCGCAACTGGAGGTCGTGAAGGGGCGGTCGGGGTCGGTTGTTCGCCAAGGCGGCGGCTGACCGCGCGTTCGCGTGACTGTGGGGCTGCGGTTGCGTGGTCGTCGCTCTCAGCGGCCGACGGGGCGTCGCGGCAGGGGTGACGAGTACACGACGCTCGTCGTCACCGAGCCGAGTGTGCCGATCCTGCCCGAGACCTCCTCCAGGTGGCTCATCGAGCGCGTCGCGACCTTGATGACGAAGCAGTCGTCGCCCGTGACGTGGTGCGCCTCCAGGATCTCGGGGGTCGCGGCGACGAGGTCGTGGAACGGCTTGTAGTTGCCGTTCGGATAGCGCAGCCGCACGAAGGCCAGGATCGGCAGCCCAAGGCTCTCCGGGTCCACGACCGCCGCGTAGCCCTGGATGACGCCCGCCTCCTCCAGGCGGCGCACGCGTTCGGTGACCGCGCTCGCGGACATCGACACGGCACGGGCCAGCTCGGCGAAACTGGCCCGGCCCTCGCGCTGGAGGACTTCGAGAATGCGCCAGTCGGTGGCGTCCGGGGAATACGCGGTCATGATCGAGGGATAGCAGGGGAATCCCCGGCGGATCAAGTGCGGAGCAGTGGATCACTCCTTCAGGAAGCGGGTATCCGGCCGTAGATTTCTGGTCATGAAGTCCCGCGCAGGACGGTGCGGAGAAGGCACCCGGCCGTCGTACGTCACCGTCGTCCGACGGTGACGGCGGGACCGGGAGGGAAGGCCGGACCATGACAGCGACCAGCACCACCACAGGCGGCACCATCGCCATGAACCCCGTTCTGCGAGTCGCCCCGGCGTCGCCCGCCGTGGCGGCCGCCTACTTCGGTGCGAGCCTCGCCTTCCACGCCGACGTGTCCGACGTCGCCGCCGCGCTGGCGGCCGACGGCGACCCCGGTTTCGTCGTCCTCGACTCCCGTTCCACGGAGTCCTGGGACCAGGGGCATGTGCCCGGTGCGATCCACCTGCCCACCGCGCTCGTCCCCGAGCAGGCGGAGCAACTCCTCGACAAGGCCGTGCCGGTGGTCACGTACTGCTGGGGCCCGGGCTGCAACGGCGCGACCCGCGCCGCCCTGGCTCTCGCCGAACTCGGCTTCCAGGTCAAGGAGATGCTCGGCGGTTTCGAGTACTGGGTGCGCGAGGGCTTCGAGTTCGAGACCTGGGAGGGCCACGAGCGCCGCGCCGCCGACCCGTTGACCGCTCCGGTCGGCGCGGAGGACTGCGGCTGCTGATCGCCGGATCGCCGCCGTGACGCCGCGATCTCGCCGCCGTCGGGACGTCGTACGGACTCAGTCGTGTATCACCTCCCCCGTAGTGCAAAGGAATCGTCAATTCTGGGTCGCCGCGCCATGTAACTTCTGGGCATGGCGAGTTACGCGGATCCCAGTTCGGTCGAGTGGGTGGAGTCGGGCGGTGGACCGCTCATAGCGATACCGGAAGTGGTGCTGCCGTTCTGGACGGGGGCGGACGGCGACGAGCTCGCCTCCGACTACGACAGAGCGTGCGAGGTGGAGGGCTTCGTCGGCCTGCTGCCCGTCGGCAACGCCACCGCCCTCGTCCTCGGCGACGATCCCGCCGCGACGGCGTATCTGCCGGAGCACGGCACCTTCGTACGGTGGTGTGCCGGGGAGTCCGAGCGCGAGCTGCTGGCCGCCGTTCCGGCCGCCATCGAGAGCGCGGCGTGGGAGCGGGAGGTGCGGTGGGAGATCCCCGGGCCCGTCGTGCTGTTCGACGCGGCATGGCCGGGGGAGGAGTCGACGAAGACGGGGCATCTGCGGATCGAGCTCGCGCCGGGGCGGTACGCGGTGCGGGCGGCGCATGCGGAGCCTGGGCCCGAGACATGGCTCGGACTCGTGCAACTGAGGCCGCTCGGGCAGTGACGCGGGGCCTCGGCCCGTCACGGACGCAAGACCTCGGCCAGTGACGGACGCGAGGCCGGGGCCAGTGATGGATGGCCTCGGGCCGGTGATTGAGGGCGGGCCTGCGATCTGCCCCGGCTGCGGGGCGGTCGAGGGTGGTCGAGGGCGATCGGTGGGGGGCGGGCGTGATGCCCGGGCTCCCGCGCCTGGCGGCCCGCGCTCGCAGCAGCTTGCCTGAGCCGAATCGTCTGGCCTCCGCGAGCCCAGTAGTCGTCCGGACTGCGCGAGCCACATCGCGCCGCCGGTGCGAGCTGAGTCGCCTGGCCTGCGCGAGCCACATCGCGCCGCCGGTGCGAGCTGAGTCGCCTGGCCTGCGCGAGCCACATCGCGCCGCTGGTGCGAGCCGAGTCGCCTGGCCCGCACGAGCCGAATCGCGCGGGCTGCGTGAGCCCAATTGCCAGGCCTGGACAGCGTCGATGCGCGCCGCCCGCCGTGGAAAATGACATGCGGCGTGCACCGGCGCCGCGCATCATGGTCCGCCATGCCACCCCAACTCCCTTCCCCCACACCCGAAGCGCTGCGCCGCGACCCCCTCCCGCTGCGTGGCCGTACCGCCCTGGTCACCGGCGCGAGCCGACGCGGAGGGATCGGCTACGCCGTGGCCCGACGGCTGGCCGCGTACGGCGCGAGCGTGTACGCGCACCACCACGTACCGCACGACGCCGGCATGCCCTGGGGTGCGGACCGCCCCGAGGACGTGGTCGCCGGGATCCGCGAGGCGGTCGCCGACCCCGGGGCGCGGGTCGTCGGCGGTCCGGGCGACCTCTCCGACCCGGCGGCCCCGGCCGAACTGGTCGCCACGGCCGCCGACGCACTCGGCGGACGGATCGACATCCTCGTCGCCAACCACGCGCTCAGCGGTTCGGACGGCCCGCTCGACACGATCGACGCCACGATGCTCGACTCGCACTGGGCGGTCGACACCCGTTCCGTGATCCTCCTCGTCCAGGCCTACGCCCGGCTGCGCGCTGTTCTGCCACCGCGTACGGCGGGTGGGCGTGTGGTGATGATGACGTCGGGTCAGGACATCGCGGGCGGGATGCCGGACGAGATCGCGTACGCCCTGCAGAAGGGTGCCCTCGCCTCGGTCACCCGCTCGCTGGCGACCACGCTCGCCGAGCACGCGGTAACCGTGAACACGGTGAACCCGGGTCCCGTCGACACGGACTACATGACGGGCGACGCGTACGCGGCCGTGGCCGCGATGTTCCCTGCCGGGCGCTGGGGAATGCCGGACGACCCCGCGCGGCTCATCGCCTGGCTCTCGACGGACGAGGCCGGGTGGGTCACCGGACAGGTGATCGACTCGGAGGGCGGGTTCCGGCGCTGAGGCGTTCGTCGACCGGGCTCAGCGCACTCAACCGCGTTGCGCTGAGCCCGGTCGCCGACCCTGTCAGAGCGTCAGAGCCGGGACAGCTCGTCCACCAGGTCGTCCAGGCCCAGCGAACCCTGGGACAGGGCCGCCATGTGCCAGGCCTTCGGGTCGAACGCGTCGCCGTGGCGCTTCTTCGCGTTCTCACGGCCCAGCAGCCAGGCGCGCTCGCCGAGCTTGTAGCCGATGGCCTGGCCGGGGATCGAGAGGTAGCGGGTCAGCTCGCTCTCCACGAAGTCCGCCGGGCGGCTGCTGTGCGCGCCGAAGAACTCCTGCGCGAGCTCGGGAGTCCAGCGCTCGCCCGGGTGGAAGGGCGATTCCGCCGGGATCTCCAGCTCCAGGTGCATGCCGATGTCGACGATGACGCGGGCCGCGCGCATCATCTGGGCGTCCAGATAGCCGAGGCGTTCCTCCGCGTCCTTGAGATAGCCGAGTTCGTCCATCAGCCGCTCCGCGTACAGCGCCCAGCCCTCGGCGTTCGCGCTGACGCCGCCCACGGTGGCCTGGTAGCGGGAGAGGTCGCCCGCGACATGCGCCCACTGGGCGAGCTGGAGGTGATGACCGGGGACGCCCTCGTGGTACCAGGTCGACACCAGGTCGTACACCGGGAAGCGGGTCTGTCCCATCGTCGGCAGCCACGTACGGCCGGGGCGTGAGAAGTCCTCCGAGGGCGCCGTGTAGTAGGGGGCCGCGGCGCTGCCCGGCGGGGCGATGCGGGACTCCACCTTCCGTACCCGCTCGGCGAGTTCGAAGTGGGTGCCGTCCAGCTCCTCGATCGCCTGGTCCATCAGGCCCTGCAGCCACTCGCGGACCTCGTCGACGCCCTCGATGTGCCTGCCGTGCTCGTCCAGGTGCGCGAGTGCCACCCACGGGGTCTCGGCGCCGGGCAGGACCTTCTCGGCCTCCTTCTTCATCTCGGCGAGGAGCCGGTGGTACTCGGCCCAGCCGTACGCGTACGCCTCGTCCAGGTCGAGATCCGTGCCGTTGAAGTAGCGCGACCAGCGCGCGTACCGCTCGCGGCCCACGGTGTTCGGCGCTCCCTCGATCGCGGGGGCGTACACGTCACGCATCCAGTCGCGCAGGGCGACGAGGGCGGCGGTCGCCGCGCCGGCGGCCTCGTCGAGTTCCGCGCGCAGCGTTTCGGGGCCGGCCGAGGCGAAGTCCTCGAACCAGCCGCGGCCCGAACCGTCGGTGTCCGACCACTCCGTGAGCTGTTCGACGAACGTCGCGGTGGGGCGCGGGCCCGCGTACAGCTTGCGCTCCAGGCCGAGGGAGAGGGACTCGCGGTAGCCGTCGAGGGCGGTCGGTACGGCGCGCAGTCGCTGGGCGATGGCGGCCCAGTCCTCGTCCGTGTCCGTGGGTGTCACGGTGAACACCTCGCGCACGGCGTGCGCGGCCGTACTCATGTTGCCGACGGCCCGCAGGCCCTCCTCGGCCTCGTGCACGCCGAGTTCGGCGGTGAGCCGCTCACGGAGCAGGCGTGCGCAGCGGCGCTCGATGTCACTGTCCGCGCCGGGCTGCCGCTCCGCCTCGTCGAGCCGTGCCAGTGTGGCGCGGGCGAGCGCCGCGAGCGCCTCCTGGCCGGCGGGCGAGGTGTCGGGCAACGAGCCCGAACTCTCCTTCACGCCGAGATACGTACCGATGACAGGGTTGAGGGCGATGAGCTCGTCGACGTAGGTGTCGGCGACCTCGCGGGGCAGCGGGTTCTTCGTCTGTGACATGCGGCCATCCTCATACGGGGACGGCCGGTGCGTCAGCCCGGTTTACCGGGCCGTGTGCCGCGTCGGCCGGACGGTGGCTCGATGTCAGCCCGATTTCGCCGTGGGCGTCATCGGCGCGGGCTCGGGCGGCAGCAGGGGCCCGCAGTCCCACTGCTGGAAGATCAGCCGGGTCTCGACGCGGGCCACCTCGCGGTGTGCGGTGAAGCCGTCGAGGACCAGCCGCTGCAGATCGGTCATGTCCGCGACGGCCACATGGACGAGATAGTCGTCGGGCCCGGTGAGGTGGAACACGGTCCGGGACTCGGGCAGCGCCCTGATCCGCTCCACGAACGGACCGACCAACTCCCGCCGGTGCGGCCTGACCTGCACGGACAGCAGGGCCTCCAGACCGCGCCCCAGCTTGGCCGGATCGAGCCTGAGCTGATGGCCCAGGATGATCCCGGCTCGGCGCAAGCGGGTCACCCGGTCCAGGCACGTCGAGGGCGCGACACCCACCTGCGCGGCGAGGTCGCGGTAGGTGCTCCGGGCGTCGTTCTGCAGCAACCGCAGAAGATGAAGATCCACCGGGTCCAGTACGACGGATTCGGCCATGGCCCGAACGTAACACGGACCTCTGCCCCCATCACCCGTTCAGTGTTCAGGCTGCTGTTCATGGACATCGGCAGCGTTGATGTACGCGACACGTGTGACGACGTAGAGGGAACGGAGCGAGCGCCGGCCAGGGAGACGTCCGGCAGGGAGGCGGTGGCCGGGGAGGCGCTGGGGGAATCGTCGGCCAGGGAGACGGAGTTCGGGGTGAAGGGGAGCAGCGTGCGGGGCGCGACAACCGAGACCGTGCGAGGCCCGGTCACCGCAGCCGTGAGGGGTTCGGCCACCGGAGGAACGCGCGCGCTGGCCACCGAAGCCGTGCACGCCGGGCGGGACGATCTCGCCCGGCAGGGACTGCACGCCGTACCGATCGATCTGTCCACGACCTATCCGTCGTACGACAGCCGGGGCGAGGCGGCCCGTATCGACGCCTTCGCCACGGACGGGGCCGAGCCGGAGGGCCCGCCGGTCTACGGCCGCCTCGGCAACCCGACCGTCGCCCGCTTCGAGACCGCCCTCGCCCGTCTGGAGGGCACCGAGAGCGCCGTCGCGTTCGCGAGCGGCATGGCCGCGCTGAGTGCCGTACTCCTCGTACGGAACGCCATGGGCCTGCGCCATGTCGTGGCCGTACGCCCCCTGTACGGATGCAGCGACCACCTGCTGACGGCGGGCCTGCTCGGGTCCGAGGTGACGTGGGTCGACCCGGCGGGCATCGCGGACGCCCTGCGGCCGGACACCGGTCTCGTACTCGTCGAGTCACCCGCCAACCCGACGCTCGCCGAACTCGATCTACGGGCGATCGCCCACGCCTGCGGAAGCGTTCCGCTGCTCGCCGACAACACCTTCGCCACGCCGGTGCTGCAACGCCCCGCCGAACACGGCGCGCGGCTCGTGCTGCACAGCGCCACCAAGTACCTGGGCGGGCACGGAGACGTGATGGCGGGGGTGGTGGCCTGCGACGAGGAGTTCGCCGGGCGGCTGCGGCAGGTCCGGTTCGCCACCGGGGGAGTGCTGCACCCGCTCGCCGGCTATCTGCTGCTGCGCGGGCTGTCGACCCTGCCCGTACGCGTGCGTGCCGCTTCCTCGAACGCCGCCGAACTGGCCCGGCGCCTTGCCGCCGACCCGCGTGTCGCCCGGGTCCACTACCCGCGGCTCGGCGGCGCCATGATCGCCTTCGAGCTCCACGGCGATCCGCACGAGGTGATCGCCGCCGTCCGCCTCATCACCCCGGCGGTGAGCCTCGGCAGTGTCGACACGCTGATCCAGCATCCGGCCTCGATCAGCCACCGCATCGTGGACGCGGACGACCGGCGCCACAGCGGAGTGAGTGACCGGCTGCTGCGACTGTCGGTGGGCCTGGAGGACGTCGAGGATCTTTGGCGGGATCTGGACGGGGCGTTGGGCCGCGGGTGACGCTTCCGGCGGGAACGGTGGCGGGCCCGGCGAGGTTCACCGGGCCCGCCACCGTCGCGGGACGATCTGTACTGGGGTGATCTGCGTCGGGTGGAGGCGCCGCGCGCCCGGCCGTCGCGTGCCGAGCCGTGGCGCGACTGGCCAAGAGACCGCTCGCCTCTTCGTCAGTCCCGCACGGAGTGCTCCGGCTGGTGCTGCTGGCCCTCGCTGTACGGCAGTCGCGAACCCACCGGCGTCGCGTCGAGGCGGGCCGTGATGACGAGCGTGCCTTCCTCGATCTGGTAGTCGAGGGGGAGGTCGAGGCCGCGCATCGCGGCGACCATGCCGGTGTTGGACGACTGCGTGACGGCGTACACGCTCTCGCAGCCGGCCTCGACGGCCATCGTCACCAGTCGGCCGAGCAGTTCGCCGCCGATACCGCGTCGCTGCCAGTCGTCCTCGACGAGCAGTGCGATCTCCGTCTCGTCGCCGTCCCAGAGGAGATGCCCGAGCCCGACGATGCGCCCCGACGCGGTCTGCACGGCGAGGGTGCGCCCGAAACGGGGACTGAGCAGGTGGTTGAGGTACTTGTCGGCGTCGCCGACCGGCCCGTGGTAGCGCATGCTCAGCGTGCGTGACGAGCACCGCTCGTGCATGGCCTTGGCGGCTTCGACGTCACCGGCGTCGGCGCGGCGCACGGTGATGTCGTTGCCCTTCGGCAGCGTCAGAACGTCGCTGCTGTGGGGGACGCGCGGACCGAGCCGGGCGTCAAGCTCGACCAGCGCCCGGGCCCGCGCGAACTCGGTGGGCGTGAACGGCAGATACGGCCGCTCCACAGTGATCACTCCGCCTTCCGGGGCACGCAGCCGCATCACAGTGTCCTCAAGTGCCCCCTCGACGGGCGCCGTTTCGTCCGCGCGCTCACCGCGCACCGACCCGGCGGGCAGCGACCGGATCGTGCACCGTCCCAGCAACTGCCGCAGCGCCAATGGTAGTTCGGCCGCGTCCAGGGCCGTGCGGGTGGCCAGACCCAGTACCCGGGTGGGCGCGTCCACCAGATCATGGGCGTCGGCCCGCTCGATCCAGGTGCCGGCGCCGCCCGCGTGGGACACCGCCCGGGTGACGTCGGCGGCCGAGACCTGCGCGGGAACACGCAGCAGGAACTCGTCCACCGTGCCCTCGGTCAGCGGATGCGTCTGGAGGCTGAGGATGTCGACCCGCTGTCCCGCCAGCGCCGCGCACAGCGACGCCAGTGATCCCGGCTCGTCGCGAACGGTGGTCCGCATCCGCCACAGCACGGTCTCCCCGACGACGGCCTCGGGCGCGGTGGCGTCCGCTTCGGCCGCCCCGGCCTTCCGCGCGGCGGCGGTCGGCCGGGAGCCGGTATCGCCTGTCGGAGGAGCATGGCCGTGGCGGCGTGACCACCATGTGTGGAAGCCCGCCGTGGCGACCAGCACGACCGCCGAGATCAGGAGGAGGGTGGGGCCGTCGGGGCCGTGCCCGATGAGGTTCGCCACGGCGTCGGCCACCGCCACCGCCGTGAACAGCGCGGCCAGTTCGACGAGATCCCGGCGCCAGTGGTGGACCGGCCGACCGTTTTTCGTACGCGTTACTTGAGACATGTCTTGAGTCATACAGTCACTGTGAAGGATGGGTGTTGCGTGATCACGAACGCTTTGTGACTGATCGGTTAAGTGTGCTTCTGACCTGTTTGTTGCGTTTTTTACGACTCAGGCGGCCACCCCGTGATCCAGCGTGGCACGCAGCCGGCGGGCCTGGGTGACGAGCCGGGACGAACCGCGCCGGTTCGCCGCCTGTGCGAGATGCGCCATGTCGCCGCGGGCTCCCGTCCGTTCGGCGCATTCGGCGGCGATGGCCAGCAGCTCCCCGAACCCGCGGGCGGACGCGGCGGCGCCGTCCGTCGCGAGATCCGCGAGCAGCACGGGCAGCGCGGCGCGGAGTATCTCCCAGACGGTGGCGTACGCGCCGGTCGTCGCCGCGGTCCGCACGGACTCGGCGAGCCGCAGCGGCTTCACCGCCCCGCGGCGCATCAGCTGCCCCAGATCCGCGCCGAGCCCCTCGGCGTCCAGCTGACCCCGCGCGGCCAGCACCAGCATCGCGTCCACCGCGCCGAGCCGGTCCTCAGGGTGACGCGCGCCGAGCCCGTACGCCACGCAGAGATGCACGGCCTCGCCCGCCTCGCCCGGTGCCTCGGCGATCAGCGGCAGTACGGAGGCACTACCGCGGGTGTCTTCCACCGCGGCCGAGGAGAGTTCGCGCAGCAGCCGCGCGGCCACCAGCTCCCGCCGCCCGGGAACCACGGCCAGCCAGTGGTGTCGCTCGGCCCGGTCCCAGTAGTGGGCGCAGTACGCGCGCGACTCGAAGAGACCCATGGGCCGGCCGAGCCGTCGGAACGCCGGCGGGAACTCTCCCGGCAACCCGTCGAGTTCACCGAGTTCGAGCAGGATGCGGACCCCCGAGGTCCCCCGGCTGCTCCTTGGCATGGACGGGCCGTCGGTGGTGAGCCACAGCGCCAGCCGGTCGCCCTCCGCCGTGCCGAGCGCCGCGGCCTGTTCGGCGGCGGCAGCGGTCGCCGCGTGGTCGTCGCGCCGGACCCGGAGCAGTGCCTGGGCGAAGTCGGCCTCCCCGGGCCGGGCGCCCAGCCGTCGGTACTCGTCGAGGCGTGCCACCAACTCGTCCGGCTCCAGAAGTCCCGACCCCCAGGTGGGCGTGGCCAGCAGGAACGGCAGCGGGCCGGTGCGCAGCCGGTGGGCCGCCTCCCACAGGCGGGCGTTGAAGGCGGCGGCCAGCGCGCTGTGCACGCAGGGGTCCGTCATCGGCCCGTGCTGGACGGCTTTGTGCAGTGTGGCCGTACTCACCTGGCCCAGCAGGGTCGCGAGCACGACCTCCAGCCCGTGCGACTCCGAGCGGAAGTACTGCTCCACCGAGGTGTTCTGAGGGTCGGCGTCGACCCACCAGCGTCTCGCGAGCACCGGCCTCAGGGCTTCGGCCAGTGCCTCCCGGTCCCGGTATCCGTGCCGCACCAAGCCGTCCAGGGTGCGCTCGAACGCCGTCACGTCACCACCGGACGCCAGCAGGGCGCCGACCTCCTCCGCCAGCTCGACCGCCGAGTCCGGCGCGGGCGGCACCCGAGCCGGCTCCGGTGCGGGCGGGAGCAGCTCCACATAGGGCTCCGGCACTCCGTCGGCTACGTCCAGGCCCAGCGTTTCCGTGGCGCGCACTCGCAGTCCCGGGCTCAACTCACCGGCAGCGTCGGCCACTTCGCCCCGCACCTCCGGGGATGCCGCGGTGAGGTGGCGCTCGACCAGCTTCAGTGCGCGCTCCTGCACGTCCGTGTCCTCGTGGCCGAAGGCCTGGGCCAGCGCGGGGAGCAGCTCGGCCGCGCTCGACGGGTCGCGCCGGAGCACCTTCCCGAGCAGTACGAGCTGAGCCCGGACCAGCTTCTTCTCCGTGCGGAAGAGCACACCGCCGGACATCTCCGCGAGCTGCCGGGGCGTCAACTCGCCGTCCAGCGCCAGGGAACCGAGCACCGACTGGGCGTGCGACGCCACCGTGGACACCGCATCCGAGGCGAGCGCCAGCCAGTCGGCGGCCCGCTCCCGCTCCTCGTCCCGAGTCAGCTCCAGGGCCGTCAGCAGCCGCAGGAACACCCGGCAGTCGGACGGCACACCGCCGCGCAGCAGGCGGGCCACACAGGCGTCGACCATGGCCTTCCGGTCGAGGGCGCCTTCCCGGGTGAGCTGCGCGATCGCCGCGAACCAGCTGTCCGAGCCGTCACCGAACAGCCAGTCAAGGCGGCTCCCGATGTCCGGGATCTCGAAGACGGCGGCGACCAGCTCCGCCGTGTACGGGTCCCGGCGAAGCCGCTGAAGGATGGTGTCACCGCGCTGCCACAGGCTGCCGACCTGCTCGATCCAGCCCACCACGTAGGTCTCGGTCGTCGGCACCGGGCAGCCGGAGAGCCGCACCAGGCCCGACATCAGCTCGTACGGCACCTGGGCGAGCGGCGGGCGCTCCGCGAGCCGTTGCGCCACGTCGCCCAGCCAGTCGCGCTCCCGGTCGCCCAGCACATGGAGCAGCACTCCGGGTGAGGCCTGGGACCAGCGCAGGTCGGCGGCGGTGAGCCAGGTCGCCGTCCCGGCCGCGCCGGTGTGACAGGCGGCCCCGGCCGCGTGCAGCGCGGGATACGCCTTACGCGACGCGGCGTCCCAGGGCGCGGCCCGCAGTTCCTTGCGGAGGTCCTTCAACGCGGGCAAACAGGCCCGTCGTTCGGCATCCGTCATTCCGTCCAGCAGCCCCGCGGCCTCGCCCATCCGCCCGGCCCGTACAGCCCTCAGCAACGCTTCGTTCGCCGCCACCGCACCGCTCATCGCGCACCCCCGTCGATCAGAACCTCTGTCTGTACCTCTGTTTGTCCGGCAACCGCTCCCCGGCGGGCCATCCGCACGGCCAGTGCGTGCTTGCACGGTCCGCGCCCTCCCCGGTACTTGGCCCACCACAGGCAACTGCAGCTCAGCGCTCCCGAGTCGTCCCGCACCCGGTGTACGTGCCCGTCGCGCGCGGTCACCGTGCCGAGCGTGCCGTCCAGGACCACCGCGCCCTCCGCCACGAGAGCCCGGGCGTCTCGCAGGCGCGGGTTGTGCCGCTCCACGTGCTCGGCGTCGTAGGGCAGTTCGCGGTGGAAGTAGGCCGCCTCCGCCGTGTCGTACCCCACGCGCCCCGAGGTGCCCAGACGGACGAGGGCGGCGCGTACCCGCTCGGCCGGCAGGCCCGAGGCGGCGGACAGGTCCCCGACGTCGATCCGGGGCTCCCAGGCGAGGAGCACCGAGATCAGCTCCGCGTCCTCGGCGGCCTCGTCGGTGGACAGCGCGTCCAGGACGCCGCCCTCGCCGGAGAATCCCCGCGAAGCCTCCGGGGACAGCGTCAGAGTGAGCCGCATCCCGGGCAGCACGACCTCCCAGGCACTGGCTGCCGAGGTGTTCCCGGCGAGCGGAGGTCCGTACACCCGCAGTGCCGTCGCATGGCGGAGCACCCTTTGGAGGGCGATCAGCCGCTCCGGACCCGGCAGGCACACGGCTCCGGGCACCGGCCTGGTCGTGGGCCGCAGCCCCCGCCCGGCCGGCACGACCCACCCCGCGCTCCGGGAGGCGCCACGCGCCGTGGAACGGGGCAGGGAGCGCAGGAACCGCACGGCCTCCGCCGCGGGCAGTTCGGCCCGCAGGTCGAAGCCGGCCGCTGTCACCTGGGCCTCGGCGAATCCGCGCAGCCACCGGTCCGGCAGCGGCACCTTCTTCTCCACGACCGGCCCGTCGAGCGTGGTCACGGCCATGTCGTCCGGGCCGACGCGCAGATGCAGCGGATCGTCCGAGCCGATCCTCGACAGGGCTTCCCGCAATGGGTTGTTGACGTCGACGTTCGTCGTGCCGTGGCCCACCTCGCCGCCGTCCAGGCCCGTCTCCAGCACGTCCAGACGCGCGTACACCCCACCGCACCCGGAGAAGGACTCGAAGCGGAGCCGGTCGCCGTTGCCCGTGACCACCGGGTCCAGCGATGCCGGCAGCTGCCGCTGGTAGTACCGGGCGCCCGCCACGTCGGCCACCGCGAGCAGACCCGCCGAGGCCACCTGAGGTGACGTCAGGAAGCCCGCGAAGAACCGCGGATGGTCCTCGACGCCGCGAGGTGTCGCACCCCGCGAGGTCTCAAGTCCCAGGCGCCGTCCGTCCGGTGCGGACTCCAGCGCGGAGGGTCGGGTGTAGGCCACGGCCTGCAAAGATCGCGTCATGGGAAAACCGTAGAGGCGACCACTGACAATCGGCCCTGACCTGCGGAAACGCAAGAAACGGGCCAACGGCCGTGCCGCGCACCGGGGGATGACTCCGGTACGCGGCACGAGGTTCGAGAGTACGGGACTTGCTGCCCCGCGCAGACGCGAACCTGCCGACCCGCGCGGACGCGAACGGGGCGTCCCGCGTGCACGCGGGACTACTGGCCCACACGCCCCGGCTGCAGCACCTTCGTGAACAGCACCGCCCCGCCGGTCGCCCGCAGACGGACCGTCAGTTCGCCGCTGTCACCGTCGATGTCGACCTCGCCGAAGTACTGCGGGGACTCCATCGGTGAAACGTTCGCCCTGTCGGGTGCCTTGACGAAGACCCGGTCCGGACCGAACGTGCCGTCCAGCGCGTTCGCCTGGAAACCGCCCGCGGCCAGTGGACCGGAGACGAACTCCCAGAACGGCGCGAAGTCCTTGAAGGCGGCCCGCGACGGGTCGTAGTGCTGCGCCGAGGTGTAGTGCACGTCCGCCGTCAGCCACACCGTGCCGGTGATCCGGCGGTGCTTGACGAACCGCAGCAGCTCCGCGATCTGGAGCTCGCGGCCGAGCGGGGCGCCCGGGTCGCCCTGTGCGACGGCCTCGATGTCCGTGGCGCCGTCCGGCACGACCAGACCGAGCGGCATGTCCGAGGCGATGACCTTCCACACGGCGCGCGACCGTGCCAGCTCCCGCTTCAGCCAGACCAGCTGCTCCGCGCCCAGGATGCCGTTGGTGTCGTCGGGCTGGCGGTCCGGGGAGTTGGCGTTGCGGAAGGTACGCATGTCGAGCACGAACACGTCCAGCAGCGGACCGTGGCGCACGACGCGGTGCACCCGGCCGTCCTCGCCCGTGGGCGGGAGCGTGGAGATCGGGAAGTACTCGCTGAACGCCTTGCGGGCGCGGGAGGCCAGCGTGTCGACGTCCTTCACCGTGTAGCGGTCGTCGGTGAGGATCTCGCCCGGGTACCAGTTGTTGACGACCTCGTGGTCGTCCCACTGGGTGATCGTCGGCACCTGCGCGTTGAACCGGCGTACGTTCTCGTCGAGCAGCGAGTAGCGGAAGTTGCCCCGGTACTCGGCGAGGGTCTCCGCGACCTTGGACTTCTCCTCGGTGGTGACGTTCCGCCAGACACGGCCGTCCGGGAGCGTCACGGACGCCGACAGCGGGCCGTCCGCGTAGATCGTGTCGCCGCTGCACAGGAAGAAGTCCGGGTTCAGGCGGCGCATCTCCTCGTACGCGTAGAGGCCGCCGATGTCCGGGTTGATGCCCCAGCCCTGGCCCACGATGTCGCCCGACCAGAGGAACCGGACGTCCTGGCGCCGCTTGGCGGGGGCGGTCCGGAAGGTGCCCGGTACGGGCTCACCGGTGCGGCGGTCGTCGTCCGGGTCGGCCAGCGTCACCCGGTAGTGGATCTGCTCGCCCGCCGGCAGACCGCGCAGCGGGACCGTACCCGTGAAGTCGGTGCCGGCGCCCAGGAGCGGGCCGTGCCACCGTTTCGCCCTGCGGAACGACTCGGTCGCGGAGGTCTCCACGATCATGCGCGCGGGGCGGTCGGAGCGCACCCATACGAGGCCGGAGTTCGTGGTCACGTCTCCGGCCTGCACACCCCACTGCGCCTTCGGCCGGCCGGACAGGGCGAACGCCGGGGCCGCGGCGGAAGAGGGCAGGGCGAGCGCCGCCGACGCGGCGAGCGAGCCGCGCAGGACGCTGCGGCGGCCGGGGGACGGGCTCGGCGGGCGGTGTGACATGGGACGCCTCCTGGGACGGGTCGGACCAGTGTGCACGGCCACAACTACTGGTGCGCCGCAGCGCACACGCAAACCACAAGTGAACAACGTGCTCCGCCGGGTTGGGACCGGGTGGACGAGGGCGATAGGTGACGTGCGGGTCGCCTGTGGCCTGTCGCGCAGTTCCCCGCGTCCCTGAGGGGGACACGAGCGACTCCTACCTGGATCGTGCCGCCTCCGCCATCAAGCGCACCCCCTCCCGGATTCGGGTCGGGGAGACATGGGCGTAGCCCAGCACCAGGCGCACCCTGTCGCCCTCAGCTTGAGCCCACGTGTAGTCCTTGAGGGGGCGTACGGCGACTTTGGCCGCGGTCATGGAGACCAGGAAGTCGTCCTGCGGCCCGTAGCGGTCGGGCAGCGTGGCGATGACATGGAGGCCGGCGGCGATGCCGGAGATCTCCGCGCCGGGAAAGTGGTCCTCCAGGGCCGCGACCAGCGTGTCGCGGCGCTCCTTGTACGCGCGCTGGCAGCGGCGGAGCTGGCGGTCGTAGTCGCCCCGCTCCACGAAGCGGGCGAACAGGGCCTGGTCGACGACGGGATTGCCGAGGTCCATCGTGCGCTTGCGCTCGACGACCTCCTCGGCGAGTGCCGCCGGTACCAACAGCCAGCCGAGCCGCAGCCCGGGTGCCAGGGACTTGCTGACCGACCCCGTGTACGCGACGTGCTCCGGATCGAGTCCCTGAAGGGCGCCCACCGGGGCCCGGTCGTACCGGAAGTCCCCGTCGTAGTCGTCCTCCACGACGAGCCCGTCCACGGCGCGCGCCCAGTCGAGGAGTTCGGTGCGGCGCCGCGCGGAGTACGCGATCCCCGACGGGAACTGGTGCGCCGGCGTCGTCACCACCGCCCGCACCCCCGACGCCCGGAGCGGCCCGCTGGCCAGCCCTTCGTCGTCCAGGGGCAGCGGTACGGTGCCGATGCCCGCCGACGCGTACAGGGCGCCGTGCTCCGGGCTCGCGGGATCCTCCACGCCGACGGTGCGCACCCCGCGCGCGTGGAGCACGAATCCGAGCAGTGTCATCGCCTGTGCCACACCGGAGACGACCATCACCCGCTCCGGATCCGCGACCACGCCCCGGCGACGGGCCAACAGCTCCGCGAGAGCCGTACGCAGCCGGGGAAGTCCGCGCGGGTCCGGGTACCCCAGCGCGTGGTGCGGCAGTTCGGCGAGCACTCCGCGCTGCGCGGCCGACCAGGCGGCGCGCGGGAAGAGCGACAGGTCGGGTGTTCCGGGCAGGAAGTCGGCGCGGGCACCGGGGGAGCGGGGAGCGAGGTCCCGCGCGCGTGGGAGGGCTGCCCGGACGGCCCCGCCGACCCACGTCCCGGCACCCCGGTTGCTGCGCAGATAGCCCTCGGCGGTCAGTTGCTCGTACGCCTCGGTGACCAGGCCCCGGGACACCCCGAGATCGGCGGCGAGTTCACGGCTGGACGGCAGCCGGGTGCCGGGCGTCAGCCGCCCCGAACGGACCGCCTCGCGCAGCGCGGCCTGCAGCGAACGGCCACGCGCGCGTGCCGGTGCCGAGGCGGCCGGCAGGAGCAGTTCCCACGCGGCGGCCCACCCCGCGGCTCCGGGCGCATCCGGACTGGTCCCCGATGACGTCATGGAAGTGGACCTTAAACCGGGCCGCCGACCTTCATAGCGTCACAGGCATGAACGCCACCACCACCCGCGGGGCCCTGCTCGCCGCCCTCGCCTGCGTCCTCGTCGGAGGCTCCTTCACCGCCAACAGCGTCCTGGGCCACTACCCGTACGCGGGCGGCCAGTTCCTCCGCTACGGCCTCGCCTGTCTGCTGCTCCTGCCGCTGGTCGGACGGGGCGGCGCGGCACCCCTGCGCACTCTGACGCCGGCCCAGTGGACACGGCTCGCGCTGCTCGCGGCCGTCGGCATGGTCGGGTTCAACCTCGCCGTGATCGCGGCCGAACGCACGGCGGAACCCGCGGTACCGGGTGTCTTCGTAGGCTGCGCCCCGGTCGTCGTGGCCGTTCTCGTACCTCTCCTGGAGGGCCGCCGGCCCCAACGGATCGTCCTGTACGGGGCGTTGCTGGTGGCCTGCGGCGCCTTCGCCGTCCAGGGGTGGGGACGCGCCGACGGAGCCGGAATCGCCTTCTCCTTGTGCGCGCTCGTCGGAGAGGTCGGTTTCGCGGTGCTCGCCGTGCCCGTGCTGCGGCCGCTCGGGCCGCGGCTGCTGTCCGCCGCCGTGTGCGCGGTCGCGGCCGTCGAGTCGGCGGTGGCCGGGGTGATCGTCGACGGCCGCGCCTGGCTGCGGACACCCGACACCACCGAGACCGCCGCCCTGTTGTGGCAGGCGGCGATCGTCACGGTCATCGGCTTCGTCTGCTGGTACATGGGCATGCAGCGCATCGGCGCGGAGCGCGCCACGCTCTTCTCCGGGCTCATCCCCGTCGCGGCGGCCTGCACGGCGCCCATCGTCGGAACGGGCTCGTACGGGGCCCCACAGGCCGTCGGCAGTGCCCTGGTCGGTGCCGGAGTCGCCCTGGGATCGGGCGCGTTGAGCCGGCGGAGGCGGGGCAGGTCAGCGGCTGCCGTCCAGGACGACCCGGGCGACCAGCGCGGGGTCGTCGTTCATCGGGACGTGCCCACAGCCGGGCAGCCGCACCAGCCGGGCCCGCGGAATGATCTGCTTGGCCCGGATCCCCTGCCGGCGCACCAGAATCCGGTCCCGGGTGCCCCACGCGACGGTGACGGGGAGTCCGGGGACGTCGTCGGAGAACTGCACCGAGCCACCGGCCCTGAGCGTCTCGGCGAATCCCTGGGCGTTGGCCAGCGCGAGGGTCTCGGCGACGACGGCCTCGGGTGAACGGCGGCCGGGGCGCGCGTAGATGCTGCTGGTCAGCACGGTGCGGCCCGCCGCCGACCGGGACAGGCGCTCGACCATCGGCAGCGGCATGCTCCGCGCGGCCGCCCGCATCGCCTGCAGCAGACCGAACGCGTACCGCCGCTCGACCGGCGACCAGAACCCGGCGGGCGACAGCGCCGTGACGGACCGTACGAGCTTCTCGCGGCCCAGCTCCAGGGCGAGCAGCCCGCCCAGGGAGTTGCCCGCCACATGTGGCCGGTCGAGTTCCAGCGCCTCGCACAGCCCGCTGAGCGCGGTGTTCATCGTCGACAGGTCGTGGGCGAGTCCGTCCGGCAGCGCGGGCGACTCGCCGAAGCCGGGCAGGTCCACCGCGATCACGTCGCGTTCGGCCGCCAGGATGTCGACGACCGGGTCCCAGGCCTGCCGGTGGTGGCCGATCCCGTGCAGCAGCAGGAGCGGTTCGCCGCTGCCCACGCGCGTGTACGCGAGGGTCACGGTCCGCGGGCCACGCGGAGAGGGGACGCTGAAGGAGACCGTGGCGGACATGGAGCTGCTCCTCGTCTGATGACCGGCTGACTCCTAGACAGCTTGTCAGCAATTACTACCCGCGGGTAGCCCCCAGATGCCGCCAACCTCCTGGGCGTACGGCCCTCCACCTCTCGGGCGTACGGCCCTCCACCTCTCGGGCGTACGGCCCTCCACCTCTCGGGCGTACGGCCCTCCACCTCTCGGGCGTACGGCCCTCAACGCCTGCCGTGCACCTCCCGACCGGTCCCGTACGCGGGGCCACCGTGTGCGGGACCACCCGTTATTCGCCTGGACACGACCCGAGGCGTCGGGTTGGGATGGTGCCGTGGCTACCGACACCTTGACCGAGGTCTTCGAAGAACACCGGCCCGTCCTGACGGGCGTCGCCTACCGCATGCTCGGCCGGGTGGCCGACGCCGAGGACGTGGTCCAGGAGGCATGGCTGCGCTGGTCCGGCGCCGACCGCTCCGACGTGCGCGAACCGCGCGGATATCTGGTGCGCGTCACGACACGGCTCGCCATCGACCGGCTGCGGCAGGTCCAGTCCCGCAAGGAGGCCTACGTAGGGCCCTGGTTGCCCGAGCCGTACGTCACCGACTTCGGGGCCACCGCCCCCGACACGGCGGAGCGGGCGGTGCTCGCCGACTCCGTCTCCCTGGCCGTTCTCGTCGTCCTGGAGTCCCTGTCGCCGCTGGAGCGCGCGGTGTTCGTGCTCCGGGAGGCCTTCGGCTATCCGTTCGCGGACATCGCGGTCACGCTCGACCGCAGCGAGTCCGCGGTGCGACAGCTCGCCGGGCGGGCCCGCCGGCACGTCGAGGAGAAGCGGCCGCGCTACGAGGTCGACCCCGCCGAACAGCGCGATCTCACCGAACGGTTTCTCGCCGCCGCGACGGAGGGTGATCTCGAGGGATTGATGTCCCTGCTCGCCCCGGACGTACGCCTGGTGGGCGACAGCGGCGGCCGGGCCCAGGCACCGCTGCGGGTCCTGGAGTCGGCCGACAAGGTGGGCCGTTTCATCGCCGGAATCTCGCAGAAGGGCATTGCGGACGCATCGTTCCGCTTCCTGGAGGTCAACGGCGGCCCGGCGCTCCTCGTGCTGTCCGGCGACAAGCCCGACAGCGTCCTCCAACTGGACGTCGTGAACGGCCGGATCCAGTGCGTCTACATCATCCGCAACCCTGAGAAGCTGCTGTCGCTCGCCGTCGACTGACCCGCCCCGCCCCGCCCGGCCCGAGCCCCCGTCCACGAGACGGGGGCTTTGCCGTTGTGTCATGAAAGCGGCGCATCGCGAACGCCGTATGAACGCTCTGTGCAAACACGCCTGTGCGAGCTGTAACGGATCGAGGATTGGTCTTGACCAAGGGTGGGGGCCGCCATATGGTCACAGGGATAGTGCAGGAACCTTTAATAAACAAGGGCGTTAAAAGCCGCCGGGACACGGCGATTGCGGAGGACACGGTGGGGACCACGCAGTTGGATACGGTGCCGGAGCCCAAGTACTGGCATCTCAAGACCGTGCTCAGCGAAGCACTGGACTCCGAGTTCTCGGTGGGCGAGATCCTGCCCAACGAGCGTGATCTCGCAGCCCGGTTCGGCGTCGCCAGGGCCACGCTCCGCCAGGCCCTGGAGCAGCTCGAACTGGAAGGCCGGCTCCAGCGCCGCCGCGGCGTCGGCACGACCGTGGCACCGCCACGGATGGGCGTGGCCGTCGGATCCGAGCAGCACACGTGGCCGGGCGCGGTCGGCGACGCCTGGCAGCTCGCGGACTGCACGCTGGCGGCCCCGCCCTCGGCGGTGGCCGAGGCCCTGGAGACCGAGCCCGACGAGCAGGTGCACGTCGTGCGCCGCTCCCGGATGACACACGGTCAGCCCGTCGCTGCCGAACTGCTCTACATCCCGGCCGCCTCGGTGCCCGACCTCTCCGGCATCGACGCGCCCTCGGGAGCCGCGCGCGCGCGTGCCGTGCTGCGCGAGCTCCAGCGCCTCGGCCTGGAGGGCCAGGACCGCTCCGTGGAGCTGGGCTCGGCCCGGGCGGACGACGCCAAGGAACTGGACCGGCTCCCCGGCGCGCCCGTCCTCGTCGTCACCACCCGCTTCGTCGCCGAGGGAGGCACGGCCGCGGTCTCCGTCGCCACGTACCGTGCCGACACCTGCCGGCTGACGTTCGCCGACTCGGGCGGCGTGGAGATCCACCACGACCCGGAGCGCCGCGCCTCCTGACGGTCCTCCACTCGTACGCGTCGCGCCCCGGGACTCCGGGTCGCGACGCGTTCCGTTTCCCGCCTCCCGGAGCCGTTCAGCGGCGTGCCGTCACGGTGCCCTCCACCGCGAACAGCTGCTCCTCCACATGGTCGAGCGCCAGCCGCAGCGCGCCCGTCGCCACCGCGGCCTCGCCGAGCAGCGACAGCGTCACACGGGGCGGCCGCAGACAGTAGCGGGCCAGCTCCTTGCGCAGCGGCTCCAATACGCCGTCGATGCCCGCCGCCCAGCCGCCGATCACCACGAGCTCGGGATCGAGCGCCAGGACCAGCGCAGCCACGTCATGGACCAGACGCTGGATGAAGCGGTCGACGGCCGCCAGCGCCCGCTCGTCGCCCTCACGCGCGTGGGTGAACACTTCCGCGACGGCCTGCTCGTCCAGGGGATGCAGCGGCTCGTCCGTCGTGGACAGCAGCGTCTCCGGAGTGACCTCGCGGCCCAGCAGGTGGAGCGCGCCGATCTCGCCGGCCGCGCCCCCGTAGCCGCGGTGCAGCCGACCGCCGATGAGGGATCCGGCGCCCGGACTCAGTCCGGCCAGCACGAACACCATGTCGTCGGACTCGGTGGCCGCGCCCTTCCAGTGCTCGGCGACCGCCGCCGCGTTGGCGTCGTTCTCGACCAGCACCGGACACTTGAAGGAACGGCGCAGCCGCTCGCCCAGCGGAAGCCCCGTCCACTCGGGCAGCGCCGTACCGAGGCGTACGGTGCCGTCGGCCTCCACTATCCCGGGCGTGGCCACGCCGACGGCCCGCAGGGACCCCCGCGCGACCCCGGCACGGCGCAGCAGCTCCGCGACGGCCGTACGCAGCCGTTCGAGCCGCTCGTCCGCCGACGCGGTCTCGCACACGTCCTTGGCGAGCGAGCCGAGAATCCGGCCGTCCAGGTCCGAGAGGAGCGCGGCCACGCGGTGCGGGCCGATCTCCAGGCCCAGCAGATGGCCCGCCTCCGCCCGGAAACGGAACCGGCGCGCGGGACGGCCCTGGCGCCGGGCAGCGCCCTCCTCGGCCGCCGTCTCGACGACGAGCCCGCCCTCGATGAGCCCCTCGACGACACCCTCGACCGTGGGCCGGGACAGCCCGGTCACCCGGGTGATCTCGGTGAGCGTCGCGAACTCCGTGGCGCGCAGCGCGTGCAGCACCACCGCGGAGTTGATCCTCCGCAGCAGAGAGGGATCCCCGCCGGTCAGCCGCCCCAACGTCCGTCCTCCCAGCTAGTACGCGTGTTGGTTGGGCGGATCGTACTCGGCGCGGCGGCCTCCGGCGAGTGCCGGGGACGTCCTCCTCGCCCGAGGCCGGAATCAGCCGGGCGCCACGAACCCCGACTCGTACGCCGCGATCACCGCCTGCGTACGGTCCCGCGCCCCCAGCTTCGCCAGTACGGCGCTGACGTGTGACTTCACCGTCTCGGTGCCCACGATCAGCCGCGTGGCGATCTCCGCGTTCGACAGACCCCGGGTCATCAGCCGGAGCACCTCCGCCTCGCGCTCGGTAAGGGCCGCTCGGTCCAGCACGGCCCGGGCCGCGGGATTCCCGCCGCCGTCCCCGTACTCGGCGGCCAACTGCCGTACCGAAGCCGGGAACAGCAGTGACTCGCCCTCGGCGACCAGTCGCACCGCGTGCACGATCTCGGCCGGCCGGGCCCGCTTGAGCAGGAAACCGTCGGCACCCGCGCGCAGCGCCTCGTACACGTACTCGTCGTTCTCGAAGGTCGTCACCACGAGGATCTTCGGCGGGATGTCGATCGTCCGCAGCACCGCGCGCGTGGCCTCGATGCCGTTCAGGAGCGGCATTCGGACGTCCATCGCGACGACGTCGGGCCGCAACTGCCGGACCAGCGGGATCACCGCCGCGCCGTCGGCCGCCTCCCCGACCATCATGATGTCGGGCTGCGCCTCCAGAACGGCACGCAGACCCGCGCGTACGAGGGGTTCGTCGTCGACAATCAGAACGGTGACCGGCACCCGGCCGGCGTAGGTCAGCGTAGCGGCAGCTCGGCGTGCACCTGCCAGTCACCTTCGTGCGGACCTGTCCGCGCGCTGCCGCCCAGCAGCGCGGCCCGCTCCCGTATGCCCCGCAATCCGCTGCCCCGGCCGGGACCCGGTATGTCCGCCGTCAGCGGATTGCGCACCTCCAGGGAGAGCGCCCCGTCGTCGACGGCGATACGGACCTGGACCGGTACGGATCCCGCGTGCCGCAGCACATTGGTGAGCGACTCCTGGAGGATGCGGTAGCCCTCGTGCGAGACCGGGCCGGGCACGGTCTCCACGGGGCCCGTCGCCTCGGCGTCGACCTTCGCCCCCGAGGCGCGCGCCGACTCCAGGAGCCGGTCGGCCTCCACCGGCGTCGGCCGGCCGCTCGCGGGACGCTCCGACTCGCGCAGCACGCCGAGCACCCGTTCCAGGTCCTCCAGCGCGGCACGGCCCGTGTCCTCGATGGCGACCAGGGCCCGGTCGGTGAAGCCGGGGTCGCCCGCTGCCCGCGCGGCGCCCGATGTCGTCCACGCGCGCGTGGAACCCCGTGTACGTGTCCGTACCACGGACGGTGCGGCACTCCGGGACCTGCTCGCCCGGCACGGGTACGCCGCTGTGCAAGGGGAGGGGGAACGGTGGATCGTGCGCCACGCGCGCGTGGACGACATCGGCCGCCTCACATCCGCAGCGGGGGTGCCCATCCTCGAACTCGCGGCGGAGGAGGGCACGCTGGAGCAGGCCTACCTCGATCTGACGGCCACGGAGGCCGAGTTCGCCGCCCAGTCCCCAACGCAGCCGCTGGACGCCTGACCGTGCCGTTCGCACCCGTGCTCCACTCGGAGTGGCTCAAGATCCGCACCCTGCGGTCGCTCGTCGCGGGACTGGGTGCCGTCGTCCTCGTCACCGCGGCGTTCTCCGCGCTCGCCGGCCTCGGCAACTCCACGGACGCGGACTTCGACCCCTCGTTCTCGGCGTTCTTCGGCGTCAGCTTCGGGCAGATAGCGGCGATCAGGTTCGGCGCGCAGGCCGTCGCGTCCGAGTTCCAGTCAGGCGCCCTGCGGGTCTCACTGTCCGCCGTGCCCCACCGCGGACGGTGGTTCGTGGCGAAGACGACAGCCATCGGCGCCCCCGTCCTGGCCGTCGGCCTACTCACCGAGTGCGTGAGCCTCGCCGTGGGCAAGGCCGTCCTCGGCGACCGGGCGAGCGGGATGAGCTGGAGCGAAGGGCTGCGGGGAATCGTGGGCTGTGGGATCTACGTGGCCCTGATGGCCCTCTTCGCGGCCGGGCTGGCCGCGCTGCTGCGCAGCGGTGTCGCGACACTGAGCATCCTCATCCCCTTCCTCCTGATCGTCTCCTTCGTGATCGGGGACGTGTCGGGGAGCGCCGCAGCTTTCCTGCCCGACAAGGCGGGGCAGGTGGCGCTGCACGAGACATGGGGCGGCGTGCTCGGGCCGTGGACCGGGCTCGGGGTGACGGCGGTGTGGGCGGCGGGCGCGCTTCTGGCCGGAGCCTGGAGCGTTCGCCGTCGGGACGTGTGAACCCGGGTACCCGATGTCACCTGACGGGCCGCCAAGTGTCAGTGGTGACCGCTTTACTGGACTTCATGACCACTGAGCGACACCTCGCCACGATCGACGAGCTGTGCGTCCGGGACTTCCCCGCGGCGCACGGCTGGTCGGACATCGGCGCGGGGGGACCCGGCTACCACCTGGTGGTGCTGGAGACGACGCACGGCTTCGGGACCGGTGACCAGGGGGAGCGGACGGAGATCGCGGACCAGTTCACCGCCTACAGAGAGGGCGTGGCCCAGCGGCTGAACGAGCGTTGGGGAAAGGCACATCCCACGAGCCTGGACGGTGTCTTCCTGCGCTCCGAGGACCCGGACGAGCAGATACCGAAGCCGTGGGCCTACCTCAGCGCCTACGTGAGATACGTGGACCTGTGGGAGGCCGACGGCACCGGGCGCTGGGTAGCCGTCGGAGTCTCGGAGCCGAGGGAAGGACTGGAAGTCCAACTCTTCGCGCTGGTCACGGAGTTGGCCCCGCCGTGAGCCGTGAGCCGTGAGCCGTGAGCCGTGAGCCGTGAGCCGTGAGCCGTGAGCCGTCACGCCTGCGCGGCCTCCCGCAACCGGCCGAACTCCTCCGCCATCGTCGCCGCCGTCCAGTGCGCGTTCAGACCGCTGGGGTTGGGCAGCACCCACACACGAGTCGAGCCGAACGTCCGCTCCTGCGGCCCGATCTTGGCCCGGCGGTCGTCGAAGGCCGCCCGGTAGGCGGTCACGCCCACCACGGCGAGCCACCGCGGGCTCAGCCGCTCCACCTTGGCGGCGAGCAGTCTCCCGCCCTCCCGGTACTCCTCGGCGCTCAGCTCGTCGGCCCGGGCGGACGCCCGCGCCACCACATTGGTGATGCCGAGCCCGTACGAGAGCAACTCGCCCTGCTCCGACGGCTTCAGCAGCCGGGGCGTGAAGCCGGACAGATGCAGCACAGGCCAGAAGCGGTTGCCGGGGCGCGCGAAGTGGTGGCCCGTCGCAGCCGTCATGAGTCCGGGGTTGATGCCGCAGAACAGCACCTGGAGACCGTCCGTGACGACATCCGGCACGAGCCGGTCGCGGGCGGCCTCCAGTTCGGCGGGGGTGAACCGCGTCAGAGGATCGCCCCCGGCGTGTAGCCCGCGGCCTGCGGGTGCTGCTTCACGATCTCCTCGATCCGGGCGACGACCGCGGTCACCTGGTCGGCGGCGGCACCCGTGAAGGACAGCTTGTCGGCCATCAGCGCGTCGAGCCCGGCGCGGTCCAGCGGGATGCGCTCGTCCGCGGCGAGCCTGTCGAGCAGTTCGTTGCGCTCGGCGCCCTGCTCACGCATGGCGAGGGCGGAGGCGACGGCGTTCTCCTTGATGGCCTCGTGCGCGACCTCACGGCCGACGCCCGCGCGCACCGCGCCCATCAGCACCTTGGTCGTCGCGAGGAAGGGCAGGTAGCGGTCCAGCTCACGCGCGACGACGGCCGGGAACGCGCCGAACTCGTCGAGCACGGTCAGGAACGTCTCCAGCAGACCGTCGAGCGCGAAGAACGCGTCCGGCAGTGCGACCCGGCGCACCACCGAGCAGGACACATCGCCCTCGTTCCACTGGTCGCCCGCCAGCTCGCCCGTCATCGAGGCGTAGCCGCGCAGGATCACCATCAGGCCGTTGACGCGCTCGCAGGAGCGGGTGTTCATCTTGTGCGGCATCGCGGAGGAGCCGACCTGACCGGGCTTGAAGCCCTCGGTGACCAGCTCGTGCCCGGCCATCAGCCGGATCGTCTTCGCCGTGGACGAGGGCGCCGCGGCCAGCTGCACCAGCGCCGTCACGACCTCGTAGTCGAGCGAGCGCGGGTAGACCTGACCGACGGACGTGAACGCCTGCGAGAAGCCCAGGTGCCCAGCGATCCGCTGCTCCAGGTCCGCGAGCTTGGCGGCGTCCCCGCCGAGCAGGTCGAGCATGTCCTGGGCCGTGCCCACCGGGCCCTTGATGCCGCGCAGCGGGTAGCGGGCGAGCAGCTCCTCGACCCGGCCGTACGCGACGAGCACCTCGTCGGCGGCGGTCGCGAATCGCTTGCCGAGCGTCGTCGCCTGTGCCGCCACGTTGTGCGAGCGCCCCGCCATGACCAGCTCGCCGTACTCGCCCGCGAGCTTGCCCAGACGGGCCAGGACGGCCACCGTACGGTCGCGCATCAGCTCCAGGGAGAGCCGGATCTGCAGCTGCTCGACGTTCTCGGTGAGGTCCCGGGACGTCATGCCCTTGTGTACGTGCTCGTGCCCGGCGAGGTCGTTGAACTCCTCGATCCGCGCCTTCACGTCGTGCCGCGTGACCTTCTCGCGCTCGGCGATCGAGGCCAGGTCGACCTGGTCGAGGACCCGCTCGTAGTCGGCGAGGGCGGCGTCCGGCACCTCGATCCCGAGGTCCTTCTGGGCCCGCAGCACAGCGAGCCAGAGCTGACGCTCCAGCTTCACCTTCTGCTCGGGGGACCACAGCGTGGCGAGCTCGGCCGAGGCATAGCGGCCGGCGAGGACGTTCGGGATACGGGGCTTTGCGGGCGCAGTCACGTGTACGGATTCTACTGGCGGTTCCCGCAGGCCAGCGCCACGGGCCCGTTTGTCGGAAGCTACGAGAGAGCGGGCGGGCGGCCGGGAGGTGGCCAGCGGTGATCCACGGATTCCCTGGTGATGATCCTCTAGCGCTGATCCACGGATTCCGACCCGGCGGCCTACGATCCCGCGTCGGCCAACTCCGCCAGGATGTCGCCGTGGCACAGCTCCGGCACGCACCAGCAGGCCAGCGTCCTGTCGCGCAGCTCCGGCACGAGGGCGAGCAGCTCGGGGCGTTCGAGGAGGTACGCCCGGTACTTGGCCATCACCTCGGCACGGGTGCCGTCGCGTTTCCTGGTGGCGGTGTCGTAGGCGAACGGGTTGTAGAGCGGGTGCTGGGGGAGGTCCCAGTGACCCATGGTCCAGCGGCGGCCGACGTACACGAGGTCCGCCGGGGCGTGCTCCAGGCGGGGACCGAAGTCGTGGATGCGGCCCTTGAGGTTGACGACGGTGGTGGTCACAGGGGGCTCCGTTCCCTTGGCGCGGCTCGTGGAGCGGCGAGCCCGATCATGCGCCGCACGGGCCGCACACGCCACCGGCCGGCGGCCCGCCGGACGCCGCGAAGGGCGCGACGTCTCCCGCACCCTGCGTCCGGGGCCCTTGCCGGCAGGGCCTACGCCCCCGGCGTCTCGTACGGCAGCAGGTCCGGGCGCTTGGCCGGGCGTCCGTCGCCCGACGAGCGGCCGGTGAGGCGGCGGCCGATCCACGGCAGTAGGTACTGGCGGGCGAAGCGGGCGTCGGCGGTGCGGCGGGCGCCCCAGCCGGGCGGGGCGGACGGCGGCATGGGTGTGCGCCAGTCGGCGTCCTCCGCGTCGTGGCCGAGTGTCTGCCACACCGCCTCGGCAACCCGGCGGTGTCCCTCGCCCGTCAGGTGGAGCCGGTCGACGTCCCACATCCGGGGGTCGCCCAGCGACGGTGCTCCGTACAGGTCGACCACGAGCGCGCCGTGCCGGGACGCGAGGTCGTCGACGCAGGCGAAGAGTTCCTCCATGCGCGGGCGGAACCGTGCCAGTACCGGGCCCTGGCGGCCGGGGCTGCGCATCAGGACCAGCTGCTCGCAGGCGGGGGCGAGGCGCTCGACGGCCTCCTCAAGGAGTCCGCGGACCAGCCCCATGTCGCACTTGGGGCGCAGCGTGTCGTTGAGCCCGCCCACCAGGGTGATCACGTCGGGCCGCATCGCCGCGGCGACGTCCACCTGCTCGGCGACGATCTGTCCGATGAGCTTGCCGCGTACCGCGAGGTTGGCGTACCGGAACTCGGGAGTCCGAGCGGCCATCCGGGCCGCGAGGAGGTCGGCCCAGCCCCGGTACGAGCCATCCGGGAGGCGGTCCGACATGCCCTCGGTGAAGGAGTCGCCGATCGCGACAAAACTGGTGTAGGTGGCATTCGTCTGCATGGCGGAAGAGATGATAACCCGTGCACATACCCACCGGTCTGCCGCCCGGCGCACGCCCTGTCACGCCGCCCGCTCCCATCCATCACACCGGCTGCCCGAACAACTCCCTCAGCACGTCCTCCATCGTCACCAGCCCCGCCAGCCGCCCGTCCGTACCCAGTACCGCGGCCAGGTGCGTACGGCTGCGTCGCATCGCCGTCAGTACGTCGTCCAGTGGCGTGCTCTCCCGGACGCGCGCGATGGACCGCATGTCCTGGACCCGGAACGGCAGGTCGCGCGGCATCGCGTCGAGCGCGTCCTTGACGTGGAGGTAGCCGACGATGCGACGCCCCTCGTCCACGACGGGGAAGCGGGAGAAGCCGGACTCGGCGGACAGCGCCTCCAACTGCTCGGCGGTGACGCCCACGCGCGCGTAGACGACGCTCCCCAGCGGGAGCACCACGTCCCGCACCGGACGACGCCCCAGTTCCAGGGCGTCGTGCAGCCTCTCCTGCGCGCGGTCGTCGATCAGCCCGGCCTCGCTGGAGTCCTTGACCAGCCGGGCCAGTTCCGTGTCCGAGAACGTCGCGGACACCTCGTCCCGCACCTCGACCCGCAACAGCTTCAGCAGCCCGTTCGCGAACGCGTTGATCGTGAAGATCACCGGCCGCAGCGCCCGCGACAGCCCGACCAGCGGCGGACCGAGCAGCAACGCCGTCCGCACCGGCTCGGCGAGCGCGATGTTCTTCGGCACCATCTCACCGAGGAGCATGTGCAGATACGTGGCCAGGGAGAGCGCGATCACGAACGAGATCACGTGCCCGGTGCCCTTCGAAAGACCCACCGCGTGGAACAGCGGCTCCAGCAGATGCGCGATCGCCGGCTCCGCGACCACACCCAGGACCAGCGTGCACAGCGTGATGCCGAGCTGCGCCGCCGCCATCAGCGCGGACACGTGCTCAAGCCCCCACAGCACGCTGCGCGCCCGCCGGTCGCCCTCCGGACCGCCCTCCATGGACTGCTCGATCTGACTGCGGCGCACGGAGATCAGCGCGAACTCGGCCCCCACGAAGAAGGCGTTCACGACGAGGGTCGCCAGACCGATGAGCAGTTGTACGGCGGTCATCGCTCGCCCCCTTCACGAGATTTCCCGGGCCGTTCGGACTTCCCAGGTCGTTCGGATTTCCCGGGCCGTTCGGACGGGACGTCCACGGCACGAGGCGCGTGCATCAGCACCCGCGCGGCCCGCCGCCCCGACGCGTCCCCCACGTCCAGCCGCCAACCGGCGACCTCGACCGTGTCCCCCTCGGCGGGAATGCGCCCCAGCTCGGCCGCGATCAGGCCCGCGAGCGTCTCGTACGGCCCGTCCGGCGCGCGCAGACCGACCCGGGCCAGCCGGTCGATGCGTACGGAGCCGTCGGCGGAGTACAGCGTGCGGTCCTCGTCGTCCGTGCCGGCCGGGGCCAGATCGGGTGTCTCGTGGGGATCGTGCTCGTCCCGCACCTCACCGACGACCTCCTCGACGATGTCCTCCAGGGTCGCGACCCCGGCCGTGCCGCCGTACTCGTCGATGACGACGGCCATCGTGCGCCTTCCGGACAGCCGGTCCAGGAGCCGGTCGACGGTGAGCGACTCCGGTACGAGCAGGGGTTCACGCATCAGCGTCGACACGCGCGTACGAGCCCGGTGGTCGGCGGGCACGGCGACGCAGTCCTTGATGTGAGCGACACCGACGACCGAGTCGAGGTTGCCGCGGTAGACGGGGAAACGGGACAGTCCGGTCGCCCGGGTCGCGTTCGCCACGTCCTCGCAGGTCGCCTGGACGTCGAGGGCGATGACCTGGACGCGGGGCGTCATCACGTTCTCGGCGGTGAGGTCCGCGAGGTTCAGCGTCCGCACGAACAGCTCGGCGGTGTCCGGCTCCAGGGCACCCTGCTTCGCGGAGTGCCGGGCGAGGGCGACCAGTTCCTGCGGGCCGCGCGCGGAGGCCAGCTCCTCGGCGGGCTCGACACCGAAGCGGCGTACGACACGGTTGGCCGTGTTGTTGAGGTGGCTGATGAACGGCCGGAACAGTGAGCTGAACCAGCGTTGCGGTGTCGCCACCCGCTTGGCCACGGCGAGCGGTGAGGAGATCGCCCAGTTCTTGGGCACCAGCTCGCCGACCACCATCAGGAAGACCGTCGACAGGGCCGTACCGATGATCAGGGCGACGGACGAGGACGCGGACTCCGGGACACCGGCGGCCTCCAGCGGACCCGCGATGAGCTTGGCCACGGACGGCTCGGCCAGCATGCCGACGACCAGGTTCGTGACCGTGATGCCGAGCTGGGCACCGGAGAGCTGGAAGGTGAGGTTCCGTACGGCCTTGAGGGCGCCCGCCGCGCCGACCTCGCCGCGCTCGACGGCCCGTTCCAGTTCGCTGCGCTCGACCGTGGTCAGTGAGAACTCCGCCGCGACGAAGGCACCGCAGGCGAGCGAGAGCAGCACCGCCACGGCGAGGAGGAGCACTTCGGTCATCGGGTCACCACCGTCCCATGATCGGCCACGGGTGGGGGAATCGCGCGACGGCGGCACGACGGCACGGCGGGGCGCCTTGCCGTCGGATACCGGGAGGCTCGCCCATGGGGGAGGCTCACACCTTCCTGGGGATACGACTTCGGGAGACGGCTTTGCCGGGGGAACGACCGGGTCCCCTGCGGACAGAGGATCAGGCACGCCCGCGCTTCGGTCAGTCGGCCAGTGGCTTGACCCAGCGTCGCCAGTGGTCCTCGCGATGGTAGCCAGTCGCGGCCCAGGTGTGCTGTGCCTGTTCGTTGGCCTCCAGGACCATGGCGTCGACGCGGCGCCCGCCCAGGGCCGCGAAGCGCTGCTCGGCCGCTTCCAGTAGAGCGCTCGCGATGCCCTGCCGGCGGTGGTCCGGGTGTACGGCCAGTCGGTAGGCGGAGCATCGCCATCCGTCGAAGCCGGCTATGACGGTTCCCGCCAGGGCGCCGTCGCGCTCCGCGAGGAGCAGGGCTTCCGGGTCTCGTGTGACGAGGGCGGCCACTCCGGCGTGGTCGTCACTGATGCTGGTTCCTTCCGCGGCCTCACGCCAGAAACGCAACACGGTGTCGATGTCGGCGAGGGTGGCGCAGCGGATGTGGAGATCACTCATGGGGCGAGCCAAGCAGAGCGCCGACCGGTCTGGCGAACGGATTCCGGACGGAGTGATCAAGTCCACGGATCATGAATCGTCGGTGCTGGTGCTGGTGCTGGTGCTGGTGCTGGTGGCGGTGGTGGCGGTGGTGGCGGTGGTGGCGGTGGCGGCGGTGCCGGTGTGCTCGGGCCCGGGCCATGCCCCGTGCTTCAGGTCCGATTCGGCGGCGGACAGATAGACGGCCGTGGCGAGCCACTGGGTCGCGTACTCGTCCGGGTCGGCTCCACTGTGGCGGCCGAAGACGTCGAGGGAGCGGCGCCCGGCCACCGCGCCGAGCGCGGTGACGAGGTCCGCGCCGGTGACGAACCCACCGCGGCGCAGCACGGCCGCATGGCCGTCGGGATCGTTGCCGCGCGTGGACTCGGCGGCGATCCGGCGTCCTCCCGTGACGGCCAGTTCGACCAGACGCCCGACGCGCCAGAGCGGAGAGTCGCCGGAGGAGTCGGCGCCGGAGGAGTCGGCGCTGGAGGAGGCGGGGGTGGCCGGGGTCGGCGAGGGGATGTCCGTTGGGAAGTGGCCGCTTTGCAGGAGGTCGTAGCCGAGGTCGGCGCGGCCCTGCCAGTCGTCCGGGAGCCGCAGGGTGGCCTCCGTGCCGGGTACGGGGCCGACGGCGAGCGCGCGGAGGGTCGTGACCCGGTCGGGGTCGAGGCGGCCGAGGACCCGGATACGCAGCCCGGGACGTGCGCCCAGCTGCCGGAAATTGGCCGTGTGGGCGAGAGCGGGGTGACTGTGGGCGGGGGCCAGCCGGACCGGTGGAGCGGGGACGGGAACGGGAGCGGGCCGGCCGTCCGCGAACGCGCTTCCTCCACAAGGCAGTTCACGGACCAGGAGATCCTCGCCGTCTGTCTCGGCGATCTCCACATCGCAGCCGATCAAGGGACGGGCGTACCCGGTCCCTCCGGGTTCACCAGCCCCTTCGTGGTCGCCGGCACCTCCGGGGTCACCCACGAGCGACGCCGGGAACCGCACGGCGGCGGACTCGGCGAGCGGGCGGGCGAACACCGTCGCCGGCGCGGCCTCGGTCCAGGGCCGTCCGGCGGCGAAGGTGGCACGGACACCTCTTTCCGCCAGCAGGCGCCCCTCCGGGGAGACGGTCGCTCCCGAGATGATCAGGCCGCCGCGCGACACCCGGGAGTGGTCGCTCAGGAAGCTCCGGATGGCGACCAGGGCGGTACCGGCCCGTCGGGCCCGTGCCGGGCCGCCGGGCTGGACGTCGCGGAGCGTGTACCAGCGGCCGTCGTCGTCGAGGAGGTGCGTGACCACTCCGCCGAGGTCGTCGGCGCCGATCACCGGTTCGCGGCAGACGCCGTAGAGCCGCAGTGACCCGTCGGGGCGGTGGTTGCGTCGGACGGCGCCGATCAGGGCGGGCTCGGGGTCGCCGGCCTTCAACAGGTGTGCCACGAGGAGGAGTTCACGCAGGGCGGTCACCAACTCGGCGAGTCTGCCCGGGCTGTACGGGTCGCGCGCCGTGCGCAGACAGCGCACCACACTGACGGCCGCGGCCTCCACGCGGTGGAGGCCCGTCAGACGCGCCGTGTGGGCCGCGCGGAGCAGCTCTGCCTGAAGTACCGCTCCCGTACCGGCCGTTCCGGCCGAGAGCACGGCTGCCGCCGCCGACCAGAGAGCGGCGGCGGCACCGATCTGGGTGGCCGAGGGACCTGCGGGGGCGTCGGCCGGGGTGTGGGCGGGCTCGGGGCGGGGGTCCGCGAGCCGGTTCGGCTCGGCGGGGTGGATCCGTCCGGTGGGGCCGGCCCCCTCGGCGGGGCGAACCTGCTCGGTGGGGCGGATCCCGTCGGTGGACCGGTCCGGTTCCACGACACGGGCCGCTCGGGCGACTCGGTCCGGCCCGGCGGAACGGTTCCGTTCCGCGGAACGGTCCGGCTCGGTCGGCGGAACAGCGTCGGTGGGTTCAGCGCCTGTGCCGAGCCCGGAGAGCACGGACGGGGCGATGTCCACGGGCCGCGCGGTTTCCGTGACGGCGACCGGGCAGGCGCCCAGTACCGCCGCCCGATGCAGACAGCGCGGTGCCAACAGGCAGGTGCAACGGGTCTGTTCGGTGTCGGTGACCGTGCCGGACGGGTCCGGCGCCAGGGTCACCAGGGCATCCTCGCCGCAGCGGACGCCGAACGTCCCGCCCTCGACGGTGACGGGTACGGCCGCCAGGCCCTCGACGGCCGCGTCCAGTCTGCCGCGGAGCCGGGTGGTGAGACTCTCCACCGCGGAGGCGAACACCTCCGGTGCGACCGGAGGGAGTTGGGCGGTCGTGCCGGAACGGGTCATCGGTGTGCTCCATGAGGGCGCCCGTCCACCCGACGGGCGAGCGAGAGGGACGAGAGGGAACAGAAGGACGCGGTGCGGGACGGTGAGGACGACTCGGACCGTCGTCGTGAGCGGCCGGGCAGACGAACGGCGTACGGGTGCACGGTCCGACGGGCGAAGCGACCGGAGCCGTACCTGCTCGGAGGCCCGAGGGAGCCGCTCCCGGCCGGAGCCGTGCCCGACCGGAGACCCGGGGGAGCAGCCCCCGACCGGAGCCGTGCCCGACCGGAGACCCGACCGGAGACCCGACCGGAGACCCGACCGGAGACCCGACCGGAGCCGCTCCCGGCCGCAGACCCAGCCCCAGAGTCGTACCCGGCCGACGGAGGCGAGGCGGTCGTGAGCAGTGCCACGACCGCCCTGCCCCGTCCCCCGGCGCCCCCGGCCCATCCCGCCTCTGCCCCAGGGATCAGCGGCGACCCTTCTGCGGTCGCGGCCGTGGTACCTCCAGTTCCTCCAGCCGGGGTTCGTCCCCGTCCAGAATCCGCCGCCAGGCCAGCCGGTAGAGATCGGTGACGGGCCTGGTGGGTACGACGACGCCGAGGACGGCCTCCTCGCCGTGGAGCAGGTCGTACATCGGCACCTTCCACCGCTCCAGCGGAACGTACGGCTTCGCGAGCGGGATCCAGCCGCCGGGCAGGAACAGTGAGCGTCCCGCCCGGGTGCGGCTGCCTTCGAGTACGAGGTCGGTGGCGGCGAGTTCGGCGCGGGCGGCACGGAGGCGGGCCGTTCCGCCCCGCTGTGTCGTCCAGCCGGTCCAGCGGGCGGTGTGGTGGTCGGTGGGATCAGGCATGGCGAGGAGCATCAGGTAGATGACGGCGGCGTCCTCGCCGATGCCGTACCGCTTTGCCACCTCACCGACGAGGTCGGGCACGGACCGGGTGGGATCCTGCGGCCACCACAGACCGTCCGCGTCGCGCCGGCCCGCCACTGGCTCCCCGGGATCGGCGAGCAGCTCCGCGAACCGCCGTTCGTGGACCAGCCGCAGGGCGATGTCCTCGGCGGTCGGCCGTTCACCCGGGACCACCGCCGCCAGGTGGGGGTCGTTCCCGGCGGCGTCCAGCAGCGCCGGGCGGACGGCGGCGACGGGGTCGGGGACCGTGGTGCTCAGCACGACCGCGCCGTGGCGCACGAAGCCGTCACCGGTCTCCGCGGGCTTCCCGGCACCCCGGCGGAAGGCTTCCAGATCGACCCGTCTGCCGAGGTCGATCAGCAGACCCGGGTGGGCCAGCCGGGCGCGTACCGCGCTCAGCACGCCCGGGAGGAGGGCGCGGAGCGGGTCGCCGGACGGGAGTCGGTGGGCGAGCCATGCGGCCAGGGCCAGCGAACCGTTCAGGGTGCCTGTGCCGAAGCCGGGCGTGTTCTCGACGGTGCCCAGGTAGTGGCCTCTGGTCGTCCAGGTCAGGTCGTGGTTCAACCGCGGTTCGGACGCTCCGTCGAGGAACCCGCGCAGCGCGTCGGACGGTTTCCACCACCGCGTGGTCTCCACGGTGCGGACCGCGTCGTGCAGCACCTCCTCGGAGAGGGGCGCACGCCGGCCCACCCGCCGGTTCCAGACCTCCGCCGCCGCGACCACGTCCGGGCCGTCCGTCCACAGCGCGGACGGCTCGGCGGGCAGCAGCGCCGCCGTGACCGCCTGCCAGACGCCGGCGTCCCGGCACCCCACGGCCTCTCTGGCCACGGCGACGTCGGCCGACTTCACCCCGATGGTCTTCAGCGTCTCGGCGGGTACGGGCTTCTTCGCGTCGTCGGTCAGAGGTACTCCCGCGATCGTCAGCCGGGCCATGGTCGGTGAGATACCGGTGAGCCGGGCGAACTCCTCGGCGGCGGCCGGGTACCAGGGCGCCGGACCGCGTGCGGCGAGCTCTGACCGGAAGGCCGTGAACCAGCCGGGCGCACGTGCCGGCTCCAGGGCGAAGGGCTCGTCGGACAGCAGCGTGTACGGAGCGGGTGCCTCGAACCGGCCGGCCGGATCGTGGAAGACCGCCCTGAACAGCTCGCCCTCGGCGTCGCTTCGGCTCCATTCGTTGACAAACACGAGGAACGCGCCGCCGTCCAACTGCAGCACCGTCGCCACATTGCTTCGCAGGGAACCGGGCCCCCGGAACAGACCCCGGTCCAGACGCAGCCGGACAAGCCGCCAGTGGTCGGGGTCCAGCACCGAGAGTTCCTGGGCGTCCAGTTCGGCGAGGAAGGTGTCCAGCACCTTTCCGTGATCCTCGGTGGTGGCCGTCGAGCCGCACCGCAGAGCCAACAGGGACGGCAGCACGGGCAGGGCCAGCCATTCCATGTCGCTCAGGGCCCCCTGCTCGGGCAGGGCGGGGTGCGGACTGCCCGCCGGGGCCGGTTCGTTGAGACCGCGCCGTGCCTCCCCGAGGAGGCGCAGCAGCCGGACGATCGTGCCGGACGGTTGGTGGTAGTAGTACGTCGTGCCCCCCACCAGGTACCGGCGGCCGTTCAGGCCGAGGCCCTGCAGTGCCGCGGTGAGTACGCCGTCGCCGAGCTCGGGTCGGCGCTCCTCCCGGACGCCGCCCGTGACCGCCGTGTCGAGCCGGGTGCGCGCCGCGTCGAGGACACGTTGCTGCTCGGCGGCGAACCGCACCACTCCGGCGATGCCTGCGAGCAGCGCCTCGTGGCCGACCTCCGGCAGCAGCGTGCGGATCAGTCCGGGCAGCCCGTCCCGGCCGTCAGCGTCGGCCCGTTCCCTCCCCGGACCGTTCTGGCCCTCGGCGTCCCCAGGCCGCTGGGTGACGGCGCCCGCCAGCAGCGCCGCCGCCGTGTCCTCGTCGACCCGGCGGAGCGCCGCGGAGCCCTGTGGGTCGCGTGGCTGGAGCAGGTGCCAGTAGCGCAGGGGCGGCAGGAGCGGAGTTCCCGCGGTGAAGGTTCCGGCGGTGTGGTCCTGCGGGATCTTGGCCGTCACCGAGCCGTTCCCGTCGACCAGCCTGATCCCGTCGTACTCCTGGATCACGGCCAGCGGCCGGTCGGCGCCGGGGAACTCCAGCACCCATCGCGGGCTGCGGCTGCGATCCCTGCCGGGCGGCACGACGACCGAGCGCCCGGCCAGGTCCTCGCCCCGCCGCGAGCCGTCGGGCAGTGTCACCACCCGCCAGCCGAGCACCCCGTCCACCGGGGAGCACATCGGACCCGGCGGGACGGAGGGGGCGGGCAGCAGCCAGCCCGCCTCGAAGGTGCTTCCCCGCGGGGCGGCGCGCAGGCCCTCGCCGAACCAGTCCGGTTGTCCGGGTTCGCCGAGCGTGTCGCCGACCGGGTCGTACGCGTGCCACGTCTTGTGGTTGTAGTCGGTGCCCACCATGGACCACACCCAGTACGACGTGCCGTCGCTGATCACCTGCCGCGCCTCTGGAACGACCGTGTCCCCGCGGCGCAGCACTCCGTGACCGGTGGTCCGGCCGCCACCGGGAAGCGGGAGCGAGACGGGGGTCATGTTCCCGCCCAGGCCGTCGCGCCCGTCCACACTGCTGGTGCGGGAGTAGCCGGACCCCTCGACCGTCACCCACTGGGAGTGGGTGTGGTGCCAGTAGCCCTGCCTGCCGTGTACGTCGACCGGACGCCACCAGACGAACAACTCGCCGTCCACGTAGTGGAAGTCGACATCCCTGCGGTAGCGCGTCGCCTGTTCGGGGACGCACAGCTCGTGCGCGAGCGCCGTACCCTCCGCACCGATCACCCGGAGTTGCATGCCGGCCAGCACGATGAGGTGCGGCCAGGCGTCGGTGACGAGGACATCCCGCTGCAGATTCCCCGATTCGTGTGCTTCGAGCGCTTCTTCCCAGGCGGGCCAGCCCAGTTCGTCGAGGAGCCCGGACCGCAGGGCGCGGGCTAGCGCCGGGGCGATGCCGGTGCTCAGCGCTTCTCGAACCGCCTTCTCGGCAACCGCCAGTGCCTCTCCCGGCAGCCAGCTCAGCGTCTCGAAAACGCCGCCGGAGTAGCTGCTGAACGCGGGCAGTTCCGCCGTGACGTACTCCCGGCAGACCTCGCCGACCCATTCGGCGAGCAGCGGTCGTCCACCGGGAGACCCGGCCAGGGTGACGACCGTCTCCGCGTGGCCCGACCTCTTGTACGTGGGGCAGCCGTGGTGGAACGCCGAGTGGAAGCGGTGGTCGGCTGCCAGGGCGACCAGATCGCGCCGCTGGTCACAGGCGGCCCACGACACCAGGTCGAGGCCGTGACGCTCCTCGGGTTCCGCCACCGGAACGCCTAGGGACAGCAGTTGGTCGAGGAGGTTCACATCGCCGAGAGGGGGCGGCAACTGGCCACCGGAGGACTCCAGTTCGGTACGCAGCGTGTCCGCCATGCGGTCGACGAGCGGATACAGCCCTGCCGGAGTGAGGCGATGGCCGGCCCGGCACAGCTCCAGGAATCTGCGGGTCCAGCCGGCCGTACCGTCGGCGGGACGCACCTCCGCGGGCAGGGTCGCCTCGCAGAGCCCCGCCGTGGCACCGGACTTCTCCAACAGGTCCAGCCACTGGGGCAGTTCCTCCCGCTCCCACTTCGAGGGCAGCAGCTCCAGCAGGGTGCCGCGGAAGGCGGGTTCCCGCCGGGTCAGCTCCAGCAGCGCCGGCCGGTGTGTCTTCCACCAGCCGACCGGAGCCTTGACGGTGCCGGGCAGCGTCAGCATCTCGCGCAGATAGGCGATCTCCTCCGCGAGCGCGTTCCTGCCCGCGACAGCCTTCGCGAGTCTGCGCAGCTCAGCCGCGCCCGGCCCCGACGGAGGCAGCCCGTTCGCGGCCAGGCGCACGAAGAGTCCGCGAACGTGCCGGAACGCCGTCGCGGCCGGGACCCGGGACGACAGCCCCTTGGCGTAGCTGGAGAGCATCTTCGTCGGCACGGCCTCGGCGAGGGCGAACTCCAGGAACACCGCGTCCATGCGCTCCTCGTCGAACGGCAGCGCGTGCGCCGTCTCGGCCTTGCGCGCGTTGACGAACATCTGGGACGCGTACGCCGTCTCGTCGGCGGCCAGGAACACCCGGCCCGCCTGCTCGTAGAAGGTCGGCAGGAAGTGCGGTACGGAGCCCGCGAGCCGTTCGCCGATCGACTCGTAGGTGGCCCGCGCCTTCTTCGGCCTGGATTTCGCCGTCCGCGCCACCTTGTTCATCTCCTCGACCAGGGACATGGCCAGGTGGCCGTCCGAGGGGTGATGAACCAGCACCCATTCCGGGAAGCCCAGTGCCCGCGGCTGGCCGAGGCCGACCTCCGTCGGCTCGCCCTCGGGTCGGAGGCCGAGAAAGCCGGTGCCCAAGCCCTCTCCCTGTTCGGCGGCGACCAGCCGTACGACGATCCGGTCGTCCAGCCCCGGATGCCGGTAGGCCTGCGTGAACATGGGCACGGCCCGGTCACCGCTCCCGGTCGTTCCCGGGGGCAGTACCGCGCCGGCTCGCAGGAGCTCCTCCGCCTCCGCCGTTGCCCCGCCCCGGGCCGCCGAGCCGTTGGCCGGTGCGTCCTTGGCCACCGTGTCGCTCATGATTCCGTGCCTTTCGTGGCCGTGCGGCCGGTCCCCGGGGCCCCGCTCGTCCGTGTGCGCCCGTTGGTCTCTGTCATGTGCGGTGCCCCGGCCACGACCGTGGCCCCGAGGTGTGCCGCCGTCCGTGCCGCCGTGTCGGTCACGCGGCGTGGTCCGCGGCCACGGTGCGGCCGGCGTGCAGGGCGGCGGCCATGCGCATGCCCTCGGACCACGCCACGGGGCCGACCTCGGACAGCCGGAGTCGGTCCCATCCGTTGCGCCAGCTCAGATCGCCGGTCCGGCCCTCTTCGTCGTAGTACGGGTTGCCGATGTCGACCGACGCGGTGAAGACCCGCCCGGCGTCCCGGATCCGGCCGGTCACGCGGCCGTCGGCGACCTTGTAGCCGAGCGAATCGGCGCGGGCGGAGAGATGGAACCAGGAGCTGTACTCGGCGCCGGAGAACTCGGTGACCGTCTCCGCGTCACCGCCGATGTCACCCGGCTTGTGCCAGGTCGCGCGGTGGATCTGTTCGACACCCTGGACCACGCCCAACTCGGCGGCGAACACCCGGAGTTCGTCGAGCTCCGGGAGCAGGACCGGGTGGGGCATGGTCACCGTGCGGGGGGAGAGGCGGACGGTCTCGCCGTCCAGGTTCACCACCCGAAGCTCACCCGAGTCGTCGGCGTCCCGCAGAAAACCGACCTCGTCCGGGCTCTCGCCGACCACGACCAGGTCACGCAGTGCCGACTGCCACGCCTCGTCGGGCCAGACCCGGGCCAGCAGGCCGGTCGGCACCGGCAGCGAGGACACCATCCAGTTGTCGACCCGCGCCGCGCACTCCGCCGCGTGCCGGTCCAGCCACTCGGCGAACCGCTGCAGCTCGATCACTTCGGGGTGGTCCCGTAACTCTCCCGGCAGCGTTCTCAACTGCCCTTCCCCGGACGCCTCGGACGCGGACCGGGCCACTACCCGGCCTTCCACCAGAGCGATCTCGTAGGTGTCGCCAACTGCCAGCCAACCCATAGGTCTTCTCTGCCTCTTTCGCCGTTCGGAACCCGGCACAGCGCGACCGGCGGCCCGAATCGGCCCACCCCGCTGTGACTGTCCGCGAAAGAGTAGAGGCACCCACTGACAGTTTCCGGCGATCGAGCAGTCCTGAACTGTCAGGTCCTGTCGGGTCCCGTCGAGTTCTGTCGGCCTAGGCCTCGCGCAGCCGTGCGACCACGGGGGCGAACGCCTCCATGTTCGGCTCCAGAACGGTCAGATACGAGAACCCGAACCGGTCCCGCTGGGCCCGCACCCGCTCGACGATGTCGTCCAGCGTCCCCACGAGGACGATCGGCATCTCCAGGACCTGCTGTTCGGTCAGGTGGGGGATGTGGGACAGCCACGGCTGGATCGCGGCACCGGGATCGTCGGTGACGGTGACGATCTGGATCAGCAGGTTCAGCTCGGCCGGCTCCGCGCGCCCGGCCGCCAACTTCCGGTACAGGGCGACCCGTTCGCCGAGTTCCTCCGCCGCGAGCGGCTCCAGCGCACCGCCGTCCCGGGTACGCGCCGCGGTGAACGCCGCGATGTCCGCGTGCTCGGCGGTCAGCCGCAGCATCCGGTCGCCGTTGCCGCCGATCAGCAGCGGCACACGTTCTTGCACGGGCCGCGGCTGCTGGCCCTCCGAGTCGAGGATCCGTCCCAACTCCTCGACCGTACGCCGGAGATGGTCCACACGCTCACCAGGTGAACCCCAGGGGAGGCCCGCCGTCTCGTGCTCCGCCTGTACGTAGCCGGTGCCGAGCCCGAGTTCCAGGCGGCCGCCCGTCAGCGCGTCCGTCGTGGCCACCTCGCGGGCCAGCAACGCCGGGTTCCAGAAGCCGGCGTTGAGCACGAACGTGCCCAGGCGCGGCCGCTCGGTCGCCTCGGCGGCGGCGACCAGCGCCGGGAAGGGCGCGGGCATGCCGAGGTGGTCCGGGGCCAGGATCACGTCGTAGCCGAGTTCCTCGGCCCGACGGCACTTCGCGCGCCATTCGTCGGCGGGTGCAAGGCTCATCAGATTGACGCCGAAACGGAACGAGCGGACCATGAACTCTCCTCACCGGTAAGGGACTTGAGTACGCCGAGTACATCGCGCCATGCGCGTGGAGCAGGCTCCGCGAGTCAATCACTCGTGCGCGATGGCCGCCAGCACGTTCATGCGGGACGCCCGCAACGCCGGCAGCAGCGCCGCCACGATGCCCACGACGGCCGAGCCCACCACGACCGCGACGAGGGTCGTCCACGGGATCGCGAGCGCCTTCATCCCCTGCAGGGCGAGGACCTGCTGCACGCACACGCCCCACACGAGCCCGAGCGCGAGCCCGAGGACCGCGCCGAACACGGCGATCACCACCGACTCCAGCCGGATCATCCGCCGCAACTGCCGCCGGGCGAGCCCGATCGCGCGCAGCAGCCCGATCTCCCGGGTGCGCTCCACGACCGACAGGGCAAGGGTGTTGACCACTCCGAGCACCGCGATGACGATCGCGAGGCCGAGCAGCGCGTACACCAGGTAGAGCAGCACGGCGATCTGATCGTGGATCAGCTTCTTGTAGTCGGCCAGGTCACGCACCTGCACCTGCGGATACGGGTCCAGCGTCTTGTCGAGGTTCGCGCGCAGGGTGTCGGCGGAGGTGCCCGAGGCCGCGTTCACGTACAGCGCGGAGTCCTGCCCGCCGGGCACGTACTTCTCGATCGTGCCGAGGCCGAGGAACAGCCCGCCCTGCGTGCCGAAGCCCTCGGCGGCGTCCTGGTCGGTCAGCGCCGCCACCTTCAGTTCGGCCTTCTGCCCGGCGGGGAACTCGACGGGGATCGTGCTGCCGAGGCGTACGTCGTGGTCCTTGGCGAAACCCGCGTCCATGGCGATGCTGCCGTCCGCGAGCGCGGCGGCCGTGTCACCCTCCGCGTACGTGATGCGGGCGACCTCGTCGAGCTGCGACTCGTAGCCCGCGGCGGTCGTCTCGACGCGCTTGCCGTCCGGCAGCCGGACGGCGACCGGCGCGAACCGCTGCCGTACGACGAGTCCCGCGCCCGCCGTGTCCTGCACCTTCTCGGTGATCTCCTGCGGGAACGGCAGGAAGTTGGCGTTCTGCACCACGAAGTCGGCGCCCAGCGTCTTGTCGATCTGGTCGTCGAAGGACTTGGACATCGAGGCGCTCGCCACGGACATGCCGCCGACCAGCGCGAGGCCCACCATCAGGGCGGCCGCGGTGGCGCCGGTGCGGCGCGGGTTGCGCAGCGCGTTGCGCTGGCTCATCCGGCCGATCGAGCCGAACACGGCGGGGAAGAAACCGCCGAGGACGCGGATCACCGGCCGGACGAGCAAGGGCCCGGCGATGACCGTCGCGATGAGGGTGAGGACGACCCCGAGGCCCAGCAGGGAGGCGGCGGAGCCGGTCTCCGTGGCCGTCACACACCCCACGAGCGCGGCGGCGCCCAGCGCGCCGACGATCAGCCCCACCACGGCCCGTACCCGCAACGGCCGTCCCACACCGGCGATCTCGGCGTCCGCCAGCGCGGCCATCGGCGACACGCCGGCCGCCCGGCGGGCCGGCAGATACGCCGCGACGAAGGTGACGCCCACCCCGACGACGTACGCCGAGACGGGTGTCGGCCAGCCGATGACCATCTCGGCGGTCTTCAGGTTCATACCGAACAAACTCATGAGCTCGATCAGCCCGATCGCGAGCCCGATGCCCGCGGCCAGGCCGAGCGTCGAGCCGACCAGGCCCAGCAGCGTCGCCTCCAGGAGCACGGACCGGCGCACCTGCCGCCGGTCGGCGCCGAGCGCGCGCAACAGGCCGAGTTCACGGGTGCGTTGGGCGATCAGCATGGAGAAGGTGTTGACGATCAGGAAGACCCCGACCAGTACCGCGATACCGGCGAAACCGAGCATCACGTACTTGATCACGTCGAGGAATCCGCCCAGTTGGGCGGCGGCGGTCTCGGCCTGCTCGTCGGCGGTCTCCAACTCGTAGGTGCCCGAGCCGATCGCGGCGGCGATGCGCTGCTTGAGCTGTGTGTCGCTCACCCCTTCCGCCGCGTCCACCGAGATGCTGGTCGCGACACCCGTCCGGCCCAGCAGCTTGGTCTGCGCGACCGCCGGGTCGAGGAAGACCAGCGCGGCACCCGGGTTGGTGGTGGTGAAGGTCGCGATACCGACGATCTTCACCTTGAACGACCCGGGCTGCGCGATGACGGTCAGCGTGTCACCGATGCCGACGTGCTTCTTGTCGGCCGTGTCCGCGTCGAGGAGTGCCTCGTCGGGCCCGCGAGGGGCGTGCCCCGAAGTCAGCTTCACGGGGCTGCGCTCGGTGACGTACCAGTCGCCCGCGATGGTGGGCGCGCCGGTGGTCGGGCCCACCGACTCGTTCTCGCTGTCGACGACGGTGATGTTCTCGACGCCCACGTCCGGACGCGCCCGGGCGACCCCGTCGACCTTGTCGATGCGGGCCACCAGGCTCGTGGGCACGGTCGCGGTGGCCCCGGAGGGGATCTGCGAGTCGAGATCCTCCTTCGGGGTCACGGTCACGTCGGCCGACGTGGACGCGAACAGCCGGTCGAAGGTGCGCGTGACCGTGTCCGAGAAGATCAGGCTGCCCGCGACGAACGCCACGGACAGGACGACGGCCAGCGCCGAGAGCATCAGCCGGCCCTTGTGCGCGAGGAAACTCCGGAGTGTCGCCTTCAGCACGACAGCCTGCCTCAGTCCTTGTCGGGGGCGATGCCCTGGTCGGGAGCGATGCCCTGGCCGGCGGCGCCGTCGCCCTCGACCGCCCCGCGAATGGTGTCGAACCTCTTCATGCGTTCCAGCACCGCGTCCGCCGTGGGCCGCGCCATCTCGTCCACGATCCGTCCGTCCCCGAGGAAGAGGACCAGGTCGGCGTGGGCGGCGGCGCCCGGATCGTGCGTGACCATGACGACGGTCTGGCCCAGCTCGTCGACCGCGTCCCGCAGGAAGCCGAGCACCTCGAGTCCGGCCCGCGAGTCGAGGTTGCCCGTCGGCTCGTCCGCGAAGATCAGCTCGGGGCGCGAGGCGAGGGCGCGGGCACAGGCGACGCGCTGCTGCTGCCCGCCGGAGAGCTGCGCCGGCCGGTGCTTGAGCCGGTCGCGCAGGCCGAGCTGGTCGATGACCTGGTTCAGCCACTTCTCGTCGGCCTTCTTGCCCGCGATGTCCATGGGCAGCGTGATGTTCTCGGCCGCGTTCAGGGTGGGGATCAGGTTGAACGACTGGAACATGAAGCCGATCCGGTCGCGGCGCAGCTGGGTCAGCTCCCGGTCCTTCAACCCGGTGATTTCTGTGTCTCCCAGCCACACCTGTCCGGCCGAAACGGTGTCAAGACCCGCCAGGAGGTGCATCAGTGTGGACTTCCCGGAGCCCGAGGGGCCCATGACCGCGGTGAAGCGGCCGCGCGCGATGTCCACGTCGACCGAGTCGAGGGCGAGCACGGTCGTCTCGCCCGATCCGTACGCCTTGGTGAGGCCGCGGGCGCGGGCCGCGATCCCCTCGGCGTCCGTGCGCCCGAGGGCGTGCTCCGCAGCTGCTGTGGACAAGGCCGCCTCCTAGGTGGGACTCCGGTGTCCGCGGGCGAGCCTAGTGTGATGCGCGGCACACTCGGTATCCCCCCGAGGTGCCGGTCGTTCTCCGCCGCAGGTCGGTGCCCCTGGGATTCATGTAAGGGGCACCCTTAGGGGAGGGGTGATTCGGGCCCTCTTGCCTCTGCTAGCACATCGGCGCTAGCTTCGAGGTATGGCTAAGACCCAGCTGAACGTGCGCGTGGACGAGGGAACCGCCCGCGCCGCGCGCGAACGCGCCCTGGCCCGCGGAATGAGCGTCAACCGCTACATAGAGGAACTGGTCAGACAGGACACCGGAGAAGCCGGCCACACCTTCGTCGAGGCCGCCGCCGACTTCATGAAGCAGTACGAGTCCGTCTTCGTCGAGGAGTTCGGCGCGGAGCGAGAAGGCCGTCGCTGAGCCCTTGAACGAACCCCTGAACATCAGAGTCGACCTCGCCTGGCTCCTCATGGTCGCCGAGCACAAGACACCGGGCGACCCCCAGGTCACCGACTTCGGAGCCTTGGTGGCCGCCGTCAGCCGCCACGAGGCCGAGATATTCGGCGTCCCCGTCTACGACACCCCGCACACCCGTGCCGCCGCGCTGCTCCAGCTCCTGCTGCACGTCCCGGCACTCGAACGCTCCAACGCGATGTTCGCCATGGCCGTCGCGTACGCCTACCTCGTCGCCAGCGGCCTGAAGGTCGTCACCTCGCCCGAGCAGGTCCGTGAGCTGGCCCGCCTGGTCAAGATGGGCGGGGCCACGGTGGACGACATCGCACGCGAACTGCGCCAGTGGAGTCTGTGAACCCTCGGACTCCTGAGCCGGGCTCCTGAGGCCGGGCGGTCGTCCCGGTCTCAGGAACCGGGCGAGCTCTCGACCGCGGGCCGGCGCGCGGTCCCCAGCACGCAGTACGAACTCGGCGTCCGCGGCCCCTTCTCGGGCACCAGCAGCCGACGGTACGGGCCCAGTTCGTACCCCGCGTCCCTGATCGCGGCCACGGGGTCACGGCTCACATGACAGCCGCCGAAGAACAGCGGCCACACCGTCCGGTCCAGGACGCGCTGACCGGCGTTCATCGCACGGCCGCCGCCCCTCCCGTGCTCGAAGAACCGCAGCTCACCGCCCGGGCGCAGAACGCGGCGGATCTCGGCGAGGGCCCGCGGCAGGTCTCGTACGCTGCACAGGACCAGACTCACGACCGCCGCGTCGAAGGCCTCACTCTTGACCGGGAGCGCCTCCGCGACGCCCGGGACCACGTCGACCGGCACGTCGGAGCGCAGGGCCGCGGTCACCGCCAACGTCCGCAGGCGGCGCTCCGGTTCGATGGCGACGACCTCCGAGACCGTGCTCGGATAGTGGGCGAAGTTCAGTCCGTTGCCCGCGCCGATCTCGATGACCCGGCCGGAGAGCCCGGCGAGCAGCTCCTCGCGGTGGACGCCGATGGCCGGCTCCGCCGCCACGCTGCACTTGGCGTAGAAGCGGGCGAACAGCGGATGGTGAACCGGGGCCGGGGCAGGCCGGCCCGTCCTGGTGGTGCTGGAGCCGCGCGGTCGCATGAGGGACCTCCCATAGAAGGTCGGGGCCTACCGCGATTGTCCCCCGGGACGGGCTCGCTCACCCGTTCGCGGGTCGTCCTGATTCGGTGGGCGCGGTGCCGCCCCGTGGCCCCGGCCGTGCGGGGACCACAGGGCGGGCCGTGACGGGCCGCGACGGGCGGGTCAGGCGATGAAGTCGCGCACCTGCTCGTAGACGCCGTGGTCGTTGTTCATCTCGTCGTGCGAGACGCACCCGACCTCGACGTTCGTGGCACCGCTGAGGATCGCGGTGGTGTCGGGGGTCAGGGCGGCGTCGCAGTTCGACCAGTAACTGGCGTAGGAGACGCTGCCCGGTGTCTCGTCGCCCGAGTTGAGCGAGGTCAGGAACGAACTGCCGGTGTACATCTCCGCGCAGGAGGTGTAGATCCAGCTGCACCAGCCGGCGGTCGTGGTCCCGTGGTTGGTCCCGGCCGTGGAGACGAAGTCGTCGACGTACGAGGTCCCGCCGAGGTTCTTGAGGTAGTAGCGGGAGTTGAGCGCGCCCATCGAGTGCACGACCAGGTCGACCTTGGACGCGCCGGTCTGGGAGAGCACGCTCTGGATCTTGGTGGACAGCTGCTGGGCGGTCGTGGCGTTCGACTTGCCCCAGTCGTAGGACCAGGCGAACAGCTCGGAACTGGTGTAGCCGTCGGCCTTGAAGTCGGCGGTCCAGTCGTCCCAGCTGCTCGACGAACTGCTCAGGCCGTGCACGAAGACGACGGGATTGCGGGCGGCGGCGTTCGCCGGGGACGCGGGCAGGGACAGGGACAGAAGCAGCGACGCGAGGACCGCTGCGAAGACCGTGCCGGCAGTGCGTGTGCGGCGGGTCATGGTGCCTCCTGATGCGGGTGGGTTCGTCAGGAGTGTCAGGTCGGGTCTACGCGCGCCGCATCGGTGAAATCGCCGGTCTTTACGCACCACTTAACTCGCCAGTAACGTGAGAGGTGTGGTGACCTCGGTGAACCCCCCGCCTCTCCCGCAGCATTCGCCACCGCCCCTGACGAACGCCCCGGAACAACCGGGCGGCACGCCGCGAACGCACCCGCGAACCCCGATGTCCGAAGGCGTCCGGGTCCGGGTGCTGCGTGCCGTGCACGGCGATCCGCACGCGGCCGTGGAACTCGCCGCCGCCCTGAGCGAGCACCAACTGGCCGGTCTGGAACCGCTTCCCGCCGAGCCCGTCGCCGTCGCCCCCGGCCTCCTGCGGTCCCAGCGGCGCGAGATCAGGACCCTCCCGCCGGACACCCGGCGGCTCCTGCTGATCGCCGCCGCCGACCAATATCCCCTCGCCACGCACGCCTTCCAGCGCGCGGTGAACGCGGCCCGGCTGGACACCGGGCCCCTCGACGACGCCGAGGCGGCCGGATTCGCCCAACCGACCTCCGCCGGAGTCGTGTTCCGGGACCCCTGGACCCGTATCGCCGCCTACGAGACCGCGTCGGCCCTGGACCGGCGCGAGACCCACCGGCTGCTCGCCCGTGTCCTGCGCGGCGAGGGCGAGGCACCCCGCCGGTCCTGGCACCGCGCCGCCGCCGCACTCGGGCCCAGCCGACGGCTCGCGGGTGAGCTGCGCGCAGCGGCGCACGAGGCCCGGGCCGCGGGCGAACACGCGCTGGCCTGCGCCCTCCTCGAACGGGCCGCCGTACTGACCCCCGACCCGCGGGAACGCCCCCGCCTGCTGGCCCGGGCCGCCGCCGACGCCTGGCGCTCCGGCGACGCCGACCGGGCCCGCCGCCTCGCCGCCCACGGCGACGTCGACGGGCTGAGCGGACTGCTCGCTCTACGCGCGGGGAACGCCACGGAGTCCTTCGACGCGCTGCTCTCGGAGGCGGTACGCGGCGCGGAGGCGGTACGCGTCATGGGGCCGGGGGAGCGGGCGCTCGGCGTCGAGCCGGACCGAGGCGCCAACGGCGATCGCACCGACAGTGACCGGGCCGACCGTGACCGCGCCGACGGCGACCGCGCGGTCGGCAGCGCGCTGATCGAGGGCGTGGGCGGCATTCGAGGCGTACGCCCTGTCGTGCCCGCCGCTCCGGACGTGGCCGCGCACCTGATGGCACGTGCCACCGAAGCCGCCGTCTACACCGGCGACCTGCGCCGATGCCTGGAGGCCGCGGCCGTCGCCGACCGGTACGGGATCGTGCCACCGGGCACGCTCGGGGGACTGGCCGCAGCGTTCGAAGGGCGGTACGAGGACGCCCGCGACCTCCTGAAAGCCGCCGCCGGGCGCTGCGGGCCCGGCGGCGACCCCACCTCGCTGATCCACTCCGCCATCGCCGCCCTGCTCCTCGGCGACCACACCCTCGCCGCCTCCGCGGCCGTACGCGCCGCCGCTTCCGCCCGGGCCAGGGGCGAGTCCATGACCGTCCCGCAGGCCATGGAGTTCCGGGCGTACGCCGAGTTCTGGACGGGCCGCCCACGGGCCGCGGGCGCCGCCACCCTGGACGCCCTGCGCCAGGCGTACGCCACCGGGCAGGACAACGGGGCCTGTCATCTCCAGGCCGCCCTCGCCATGTTCGCCGCCGTCACCGGCGACGAGGACGTCTGCCGGGCCCGCGCCGAAGCGGCCCGTACCTACGCACTGGAACGTGGTCTCGGCCTGGCCGCCGCCCTCGCCCTGTGGGCGCTCGCCTTCCTCGACCTCAGCACCGGCCGTTACGCGGCGTCCGCGTCCCGGCTGCGCGCCCTCGCCGGCTTCGGCCCCGGTCACGGGCACCGGGCCGTACGCCACCTCGCCACCCCGCACTACGTGGAAGCCGCCGTGCGCACCGGCGACACCCGGGTCGCGCGGGCCGCCCACGCCGACTACGACCGCTGGGCGAGCGCCGTCCGCAGCCCCGACGACCTTGCCCTCAGCGCCCGTTGCCGGGCCCTGCTGGCCACCGGGCCGGAGGCCGTCGAGCACTACCGGACCGCCCTCGACCTGCACGCCGGCGGCACCCGCGACTTCGAACGCGCCCGTACGGAGCTGCTGTTCGGCGGCGCCCTACGACGGCTGCGCAACCGCACCGAGGCGCGGGACCGGCTGCACAGCGCGCTCGAAGCGTTCGAGCACTTCGGTGCGCCGCACTGCGCCGCGCAGGCCCGGGGCGAACTCCGTACCTTGGGCGAGCCCGCCCAACCTCCGGGCGGGGCCCGCGACTTGGCCACTCTGCTCACCGCTCAGCAGCTGACGGTGGCCCGGATGGCCGCCGACGGTGCGACCAACCGGGAGATCGCGTCCCGGCTGTTGCTCAGTCCGCGCACGATCGACCATCACCTGCGCGGGGTGTTCAACCGCCTCGGGATCCGGTCGCGGATCGAACTGGTGAGGTTGCTGGCGTCGGAGGAGTGAGCGTGCCGCGGGCATGCCGTTGTGCGGCCGCGGGCCGTCCGTGGCTGGTCGCGCCCACGCGGCGGAGCCGCGGAATGACACAGCCCCGCGCCTCTTACGGGGCGTGTCCAGCTGCGAAAGCCTCCGCGTCCCACGTTCCCCTCAGCCGTGGCGCGAGCCAACTGCCCGCCGCCGCGCGGAAGTCGGCGACGGGGAGTCCGCCGCAGCCCTCGGGAAGGGCGCCCAGCAGCGGCGCCTCGGCGACCACCGGCAGATCCGCGAGGTTGCAACGTGACGCGAGGTCCGGCTCGTTCGGCCAGCTGCCCAGCACCACACCCAGCAGGTCGAGCCGCCGGCCGCGTAGTTCACGGGCCGTCAGCTCCGTCGTGTTCAGCGTGCCGAGCCCGGCGGAGGCGACCACCAGGACGGGCGCGTCCAGTAGCCGCGCCACGTCCGCGAGTGTGCCGCCCTCGTCGTCGAACCGTACGAGCAGGCCGCCCGCACCCTCGACCAGTACGAGGTCGTGCTCGGCGGCCAACTTGCCCGCCGCCTCCGCCACTTCGGCCGGCCGCACCGGCGCGAGGCCGGACCGCCGGGCCGCCGTGGCGGGAGCCAACGGCTCGGGATAGCGGGCGAGTTCGACGGACGTCACCGCGCCCGCGAGCCGGGCCACCTCGTCGGCGTCCCCGCGCTCGCCCGGCAGCACACCGGTCTGGGCGGGCTTGAGCACGGCCACGGACCGCCCGGCCGCGAGAGCCGCCGCGGCGACGGCCGCGGTCGTCACCGTCTTGCCGACCTCCGTGCCCGTCCCCGTGATCACCAGTACCGAAGACATGTCAGCCCTCCCTGGCGGCCGCGCACACCGCGGCCGTGATCCGCGCCAGATCCGCGTCCCCGGTGACATACGGCGGCATCGTGTACACGAGGTCCCGGAACGGGCGCAGCCATACGCCCTCGCGGACCGCCGCCCGGGTCGCCGCCGCCATGTCGATCTCGTGGTCGAGCTGCACGACCCCGATGGCACCGAGCACGCGTACGTCCCGCACCCCCGGCAGCTCCGCCGCCGGAGCCAGCCCCTCGCGCAGCCCCGTCTCGACGCGCTTGACCTCGGTCTGCCAGTCCTGGCCGAGCAGCAGGTCGATCGAGGCGCAGGCCACGGCGGCGGCGAGCGGGTTGCCCATGAAGGTCGGCCCGTGGGCGAGGACCGGCACCTCACCTTGCGAGATCCCGTCGGCGACCCGCGCGGTGCAGAGCGTGGCCGCCATCGTCAGATAGCCGCCGGTCAGCGCCTTGCCCACGCACATCACGTCGGGTGTCACCCCCGCGTGCTCGGCCGCGAACAGGGTGCCCGTACGGCCGAAGCCCGTCGCGATCTCGTCGAACACGAGCAGCACGTCATGCGCGTCGCACGCCTCGCGCAGCACCCGCAGATACGCGGGGGAGTGGAACCGCATCCCGCCCGCGCCCTGCACCACCGGCTCCACGATCACCGCGGCCAGCTCGTCCGCGTGCCGCTCGATCAGCTCACGCAGCTGGTCCGCGTACGACTCCTCGTACGCGACCGGCGGCGGGTCCGCGAACACCTGGCGCTGGAGCACGCCCTGCCACAGCTCGTGCATCCCGCCCTCGGGGTCGCACACCGACATGGGCTGCCAGGTGTCGCCGTGGTAGCCGCCGCGCCAGGTGAGCAGGCGCTGCTTGTCGGGACGGCCGAGGGAACACCAGTGCTGGAGGCACATCTTGACCGCGACCTCGACCGACACCGAGCCGGAGTCGGCCAGGAAGACATGCTCAAGCCCCTCGGGTGACATGTCGACAAGGCGCTTCGCCAGCCGTACGGCGGGCTCGTGCGTGAGCCCGCCGAACATCACGTGGCTCATCCGGCCGAGCTGGTCGCGGGCCGCCTCGTTGAGCGCGGGGTGGTTGTAGCCGTGGATCGCCGACCACCAGGACGACATGCCGTCGATCAGCTCGGTGCCCGTGCCGGCCAGCCGCAACCGAACCCCGCTCGCCGACTCCACGACGAGCGGTTCCTGCCGCCCGGGCATCGGCCCGTACGGATGCCAGACGTGCCGCCGGTCGAGCTCCAGCAGCTCGGGCACGGAGAGGCCGGACACCGAGAGGCCGGACACGTGCGGGTCAGGCATTGGGCGCGAGGTCCGTTCCGGCACCCCGGCGGCGTACCGCGACCAGGTCCGTACGCGCCTCGGAGGCCCGGGCCGTCTCGGGAACCCGCGCCGCCGCGGGGGCCTGCTCCTCGGCGGCCGAGCCGCAGGGACCGCAGCCGCCGCCCTCGTGGGAGCCGCAGCCGCCGTCCGCGTGCGAGCCGCAGTCGGCCTCGGCATGGGAACCGCAGCCGCCGCCCGCGGTGACCCGGTGCTCCGGAAGAGTCACCTGGCCGGTGCCCTCCACCTCGAACCCGGCGTCCGCGATCATCTCCAGGTCGGCCTTGCCGGCCTGGCCCTCGGTGGTCAGGTAGTCGCCGAGGAAGATCGAGTTGGCCAGGTTCAGGGCGAGGGGCTGCATCGTGCGCAGATGGACCTCGCGACCGCCCGCGATCCGCACCTCGACGTCCGGGCAGACGAACCGGACCATCGCGAGGATCCGCAGACAGCGCTGCGGCGTGAGGTTCCACTCCTTGGCGAGCGGGGTGCCCTCGACCGGGATCAGGAAGTTGACCGGCACCGAGTCCGGGTCCAGTGCGCGCAGCGAGTAGACGACGTCGACGAGGTCCTCGTCGCTCTCGCCCATGCCCGCGATCAGCCCCGAGCAGGCGGACAGGCCCGCGGCGTGCGCCTTCTGGACCGTGTCGACGCGGTCGGCGTACGTGTGGGTGGTCGTGATGTCCCCGTACGTCGCCTCGGACGTGTTCAGGTTGTGGTTGTAGGCGTCCGCGCCCGCCTCGCGCAGCCGCTCCGCCTGGCCGTCGGACAGCAGCCCGAGGCAGGCGCACACCTCGACGCCCTCGTTCTGGTCCTTGATCGCCTTGATGGTGTCCGAGACCCGGTCCACGTCACGGTCGGTGGGACCGCGACCGCTCGCCACCAGGCAGACCCGCTTGGCGCCGCCCGCGAGCCCGGCCGCCGCGGCCTCGGAGGCCTGGTCGGGTTTCAGCCACGTGTACTTCAGGATCCCGGCCTTGGAGCCGAGCCGCTGCGAGCAGTACGAGCAGTCCTCCGGGCACAGGCCCGACTTCAGGTTGACCAGGTAGTTGAGTTTCACCCGTCGGCCGAACCACTGCCGGCGCACCTTGCCGGCCGCGGCCACCACATCGAGGAGTTCGTCGTCGGAGGTCGCCAGTACGGCCAGCGCCTCTTCGCGGGTCGGCAGCTCTCGCCGAAGCCCCTTGTCCACCAGCGTGTTCAGCAGGTCCATGAGGTCCGATCCTGGCCTATCCGACCGCGCCGGGCCAAGGAGGGACCGGACAACGGAGACCGTTCGGTCGTGTGGGTATTGCCACATCATGGGCGGCTGGTGGTCCGGCTAGGGTCTGTGCGTTGCCTACAAAAGGCAGGTGGGGACGGCCCGGGCGAAATGTCATGTGTCGGCGCCCCATGGGACACCCTCACCTCATGGCCCGGAGGACATATGTCGGTATCGCCCTTCGAGTGGATCGACGAGCAGGCGCGGGCACGCCGCCGGGCCGGACTCGTCCGCACCCTGCGCCCCCGCCCCGCCGACTCCCCGCTCCTCGATCTCGCGGGCAACGACTATCTGGGCCTGGCCAGGCACCCCGAGGTCACCGAGGCGGCCGCGAGCGCCGCGCGGACCTGGGGCGCCGGAGCGACCGGCTCCCGGCTCGTCTCCGGCTCCACGGAGCTGCACGCGGAACTCGAACGAGAACTGGCCGAATTCTGCGGGTTCGAGTCCGCGCTGGTCTTCTCCTCTGGATACGCGGCCAACCTCGCCGCCGTCACCGCGCTGGCCCCGCACGGCTCCCTCGTCGTCTCCGACGCGGGCAACCACGCCTCCTTGATCGACGGCTGCCGTCTCGCGCGCGGCACCACCCAGGTCGTCGCGCACGCCGACCCCGACGCCGTGCGCAAGGCGCTGGGCACGCACGCCGGAGTCGCGGTCGTCGTCTCCGACACGGTCTTCTCGGTCGACGGCGACGCGGCCCCGCTCAAAGGACTCGCCGCCGCCTGCCGGGAGGCCGGCGCCGCCCTGCTCGTGGACGACGCGCACGGTCTCGGCGTACTCGGCGACGGCGGCCGGGGTGCGCCGCACGCGGTGGGCCTCGCGGGCGCACCGGACGTGGTCACCACCGTCACACTGTCGAAGTCGCTCGGCAGCCAGGGCGGCGCGGTCCTCGGACCGGCCCACGTCATCGACCATCTGGTCAACGCGGCCCGTACCTTCATCTTCGACACCGGTCTGGCCCCGGCGGCGGCGGGCGCGGCTCTCGCCGCGCTGCGTCTGCTGCGGCGGGAGCCGGAACGGGCCGCACGCGCGCGTGCGGTGGCGACCACCCTGCACGAACGGCTGACGGCCGAGGGCCTCGAAGCCGTACGACCGGACGCCGCCGTCGTCTCCGTGCGCGCACCCTCCCCGGAGCGGGCCGTGCGCTGGGCCGCGGACTGCCGCGAGGCCGGTCTCGCCGTCGGCTGCTTCCGTCCCCCGTCGGTGCCGGACGGCATCTCACGGCTGCGGCTCACCGCCCGCGCGGACCTCACCGACGGGCAACTGGACCGTGCCGTACGCCTGATCATCGAAGCGCGGCGATAAATCCCTCCCAGGCTGCGGGGGCGAAGAGCAGGGCGGGTCCCGACGTGTTCTTCGAGTCGCGCACCGCGAGCAGTCCGGCCCACGGTCCGGGGCCCGGACGGGCCGTCTCGACGCAGTTGTTCATTCCCGTGCTGCGACTGCTGCGCTGCCACCGCACACCGTGCAGACGGATGCTCGAAGGTACGGACCGAGGCAGGGGGGCGGGCATGGTGCCTCCTTATGCGCCGTGAGCTACACCGGCGATGAAATCCAACGTTTCCTCGGGCGAAAGGGCGTGGACCTGAAGGGAGTCGAAGGCCTCGCTGTAGGCCTGAAGGTCTTCTTTCCGTTCGAGATAGAGGCTACTCGTCAAGTGGTCGAGAACAACCACATCCAGATCAGAAGTGCTCGGAAACGAAAAAATAACAAAGGGCCCTGTGACGCCCACGTGAGCTCCAACTCCGAACGGCAGCACTTGAATCCGCACGTGAGGGAGTTGCGCGGCCTCTCCGAGGTGCTCCAACTGCCGTGCCATGACCGCCGGTCCGCCGACCGTTCGTCGTAGGGCCGCCTCGTCGAGAACCGCACTCAGCCGGAGCGGTGGATTCGAACGCAGCACGTCCTGGCGGGCGAGGCGCACCTCCACCAGCGCGTCGACCTCGCCGTCCGGCGCCCCGCCCATGGCCGCCCGGGTCACCTCGCGGGCGTACTCCGGCGTCTGCAGCAGCCCCGGCACGACGGAGTTCTCCAGCGTGCGCATCACGCCGGCCTGCGACTCCAGGCTGATGAAGTCGCTGTAGGCGGACGACAGAAGACCCCGGTAGGCGTGCCACCAGTGGTGCCGGCCGTTGTCGTCGGAGCCAGCCAGTACCACGAGCAGCTCGCGCAGCTCCGCGTCCCGGACCTCGTAGGCGTCGAGGAGCAGTTCCACGTCCGTCGGCTTCACCCCGCTGCGGCCGGTCTCGATCCGGCTCACCTTCGACTGGTGCCAGCCGACGAGCCGGGCCGCCTCGCCGCTCTTGAGGCCCGCTCGGGCACGCAGGGCACGCAGTTCGGCACCGAGTTTCCGGCGGCGCACAGCGGGACCGTACTGCATGGCCGTCTCCTTCCGACCGTCGCGCCGGCGCTATATCGTCCGGCGTCACGCCGACCGTAGAGGACAAACCGGCCGCCCGCCCAAATACGGTCGGCCGTCGCAGAGTTCACCGCTTCGAGCGACAGATATATGCATATCTCGGTGGATCGGCACCACGAACGCCGAGGTAGTGGCACTCTGGCGCAAGCACCAGTCCGGGACCGTACTCGAAGTCATCCGCTTCGTGTCGGACTCCGGTCCCGTGGGAAAGGGACGACCTCGCCATGGCAGACCACCAGGAAGCATCCGTCACTCTGCCGAGCGATCCCGCCTCGGTCTACGCCGCCCGCACGTACGTCACCGACGTGCTGGCCGAATGGGGACTTCCATCCGACACGGAGACGGCCGACACGGTCCGGCTCATCGTCTCGGAGCTCGCCACCAACGCCGTACAACACACGTTCGGGCAGTCACCCACCTTCACGGTGGACATCGAACTCGACCGCGACGAACGGCTGCGCATCGGTGTGACCGACAGCCACCCGCGCTTCCCGAAACGTCTGCCCGCGGCCGTCCAGCAGGACAACGGCCGCGGCATGGTGATCGTCCGCTGGCTGACGGTCGAGTGCGGCGGCAAGCTGACGGTCCGGCCCACCAGGGAGGGCGGCAAGACGGTCTCGATCATGCTGCCCTGGACGGCACCGGTGCAGCCCGTGACAGCCGACTGAGGGCCGTGCCCCACCGGTGGCGTGAAGGCGCCCGCTAGTCCTTGTCGGCGGAGCCCTGGATCAGGTGGGGGAGGAGCGCCCACAGCCCCGCGCAGACGACCAGGGTGGTCGCGCCGGCCGCGATCCCGCCCGCCCGGCTCGTCGCCACGTCCACGACGAGCAGGACCGAACCGGAGAGGGCGAGTGCGAGCACGCCGAGGCCGATCTGGGCCAGATGCGATGAGGCGTTCACGACCTGCGGCTTGGCGCCCTGCTGGAACAGTCGGCGGTGGAGCGCGGCCGGGGCGGTGAAGAGGGCGGCGGCCAGTACCGAGAGCAGCAGCGTGACGACGTACGTGACGCGCTGGAAGGTGTCCAGGGAGGGGAAGCGCGGGGTGAACGCGAGGGTGAGCAGGAAGGCGAAGAGGATCTGCACCCCGGTCTGCGTGACCCGCAGTTCCTGGAGCAGTTCGTTGAAGTTGCGGTCGGCGCGTTCGAGCCGGGTCTCGTCGCGCTCCTCGTGGTGATGCAGTTCGCCCATGAGTGTAGGAGTAACCACTCAGCCGCGAATATCACGTTCCGGGCCCCAGGAGGTGGCCGCGGCGATCACCGCGGCCACCTCCCGGGCGGGTCACCTGACCCGGCCGTACCAGACGCTCTTCGTCCAGATCTTCTGGAGCTTCACCACTTCCCCGGTCTTCGGGGAGTGCCAGATCCGTCCCTTCCCGGCGTAGATGCCGACGTGGTACACGTTCCGGCCCGAGTGGAAGAAGACCAGGTCTCCCTGCTTGCGGTTCGAAGCGGAGACATGGTTCGTCTTGTTGTACTGCGCGGCGGCCGTACGCGGCAGGGACTTGCCCGCCTTCTTGAACGAGTAGAGCGTGAGGCCGGAACAGTCGAAGCGCTTGGGCCCCACGGCCCCGTACTTGTAAGGGGAGCCCTTCTTGGAGGCCGCTACCTGAAGTGCCTTCGTCGCAGGTGTGGCCGCTTCCGCGCCGGACGTGAATCCGGGGGCCACGAGGCCGCCGCCGACAGCGGCGATCGTGAGAGCCGATGCGGTACCGGCCCTGGTGAACAGCGACGGGACACGATTGAGCGCAGTCATGCGCAACCCTTCGTCAGCCGCCTGTGAAGGATGACCTGTCGGATTCGGGCTGGCGAAGTTGCCCGGCCGCTTACGCGGCTTCACCCCAAGGGCTGCTCGGCCCGGTCATGGCGTGACCGTTCCGGCGACCCGTCGTGCCTGGGTCCTCCACTCCTGCCGATCCACTTCTGTCGACCGGTCATCCGGGCGGCGGCAGGACTCGGCGTCCGCCCGGATCGCCCCGCCGCTTGTGGCGGGGGCTTGTCGTCGGAAGGGATCTTGACGCACTGATGTCCCAAAAGCCGAGCGGAATCGGCGATTTGTGGGCTTACTCACCACTCACCCGTTCGGGTGGACAGCCATTCCCACGGGAGGGCGTCGAGGGGGTCGACGACCCTCGTACCAGCACCGGAACGTCTCATTCCGCACGGAGGCTACGCAGGTCGAGCAACTTCCACGGGCCTGTGGAAGCAGCTCTGCCTACGCTGTCCGGTGGTACGCCTTTCGGTCCGTTTGAACCCTGACCCGGACGTCTCGTCAGATGCCTGCGTGACGCCGGGTCCGTGGCGGTACGTCAGCTGTCGGAGCGCGGCGGTAGCGCGATCCGGCCCGCTCGGCGCTCACCGTCGAGGACGCGCAGCGCCCGCGCCAGGGTCGGCGCGTGCACCTCGTGCTCGCCGCGTTGGTGCATCAGGGCCAGCGCGTCACGCAGTGCGGTGGCCTTGCCCACCAGGGCCTGGGCCGCCCGCAGTCCCCGGTAGGTGTCCCCGGAGTGGGCCGGGTTGATCCGGCCGAGCAGGTCGACCACTTCGAGGTAACGGTCGATCAGCTCGGCCTCGGCGCGGGTCAGGGCCGGCAGCGGCGGCAACTCGGGCGGGAGCATCGGCCGCTCACCTCGCGCCGCGTGCGCTCTGGGTGGACTTCCGGCTCGCGACGATCCGGTCGATCAGTCCGTACTCCAGTGCCGCCCGCGCGTCCAGGATCTTGTCCCGCTCGATGTCGGCGCCGATCCGCTCCCGGCTCTGCCCCGTGTGCCGGGCGAGCATCTCCTCCAGCTGCTCACGGGTACGCGTCAACTCGTCGGCCTGAATGGCCAGGTCGGACGCCTGTCCCTGGACGGGCTCGGAGAACGACGGCTGGTGGATCAGCACACGGGCGCCCGGCAGTGCGTGCCGCTTGCCCGGTGTGCCGGCCGCGAGCAGCACCGCCGCGGCCGACGCCGCCTGCCCCAGGCAGATGGTCTCCACCTCGCAGCTGACGAACTGCATCGTGTCGTAGACGGCCGTCATCGCACTGAACGAGCCGCCGGGCGAATTGATGTAGAGCGAGATGTCCCTGTCGGGCGCCTGGTACTCAAGGTGCATGAACTGCGCCATCACGTCGTTGGCCGAGACGTCGTCGATCGGCGTCCCGAGGAACACGATCCGCTCTTCCAGCAGCTTCGAGTACGGGTCCATGGTCCGACTCCCCGAACTCGTGCGTTCGGTGAACTCGGGCAGGACATGGCGGGCGGACGGTCGGGTCATGGCACATGCTCCTCCGGGAGGGGGTCTGTAGGAAATGTACAGGACGTACATGACGTGATGATGGGGAGCAGATTCTGCTGATCCACAGATCACAGCAGGCCAGACCGTGTTTACGCTGATCGTGAAGCAGGTTTCTCTCACGACCATCCGGTGTGTTCAGGCAGCCGCGTCGTCCTCGAAGCCGAGCAGAACCGTGAGGTGATCGGAGGCGGCGCGCAGGTCCTCGGGGTTCGGTGGACATGGACGCGCTTCGTGAACGACGCGCTCACGTGGCCCTGTCCCTGCCGAGAACCTCGTCCGTGCAGGTCAGGCCGCATGCTGGTACTCGTGGAGGGTGCCGCCGAGGCGGTCGCGTCGTCGTATGTCGAGGTGGGCGATGGCGTCCGGGTCGGTGATCGGCGGTGGCAGGGGGTGCAGCGGGCGGGCGTCTGCGATGCCTTGGTGGGGCCGGGTCATCAGCATGCCGGGGGCGAAGTGCGGCAGCAGGCGGCGGGCCAGGGTCCGCTCGCCCACGGCGAAGGAGTCGAAGACCGCGCCGGCCGGCGACCGGATCCCGCACTCGCCCGGCGCGACCATGCGGATACGGAGCGGGCCGCGAACCGTTGGAGGGACGGCTGTAGGCTGCCGCGTTCGCGCTGGAGTCGGGCACGTCGAAAGCAGGTCCCGTCCATCGGCATCACCCGCAGCTCACACCAGAACACCCCGACGTCGCCCGTGTACCCCGCACCCCCGCGACCCGGTCGAACAGCCACCGCAACGGCGCCTGACCGATCCGGGCACGCGCCTTCGTGATCGAGCCGGTACGAGCCGGGTGCCACAACTCTCCCTTGCGCAGCGGGAAGTTCTCCACCAGTTCCCGTAGCACCGCCCCGTATCCCAGGTGGCGTGACGGGCCGGACCCTGTGGGCGGGGGTCTTCCGGCCCGGCCGCCTGACGGTGGCCTTCTTGGTGTTCTGCCGCATCTTTCCGGAGACGAACGCCCGGCGGCCGGGCTTGTTCGCCTGTGGGCGTCGGACCCGGACCTCGGTGGCGTCGATCCGCAGTTCCACGCCGTGGGAGGCGGCGTCGGCGAAGACATCGGCCAGGGTGCGAAGGCGCAGGTCGGGGCAGTCTGGTACGGCGAAGCCGCGGGCGGATCTCGTGGACGGCGCGGGTGATCGTGGAGTGGTCCACCTTGTAGAGCAGGGCGAGGGCGGCATGCGTAAGCTGGAAGCGCAGGATGACCATGGTGACGACGACCCGGTCGGTGAAGACGAGTTGGTGGTCCGGGCCCGCTCCGGCGGCGCGCTGCCGGTCATGGCCCCGGCGTTCGCGTAGGTGGGACTCCTGCCCGGCCACCCACGGCCCGGCCAACTCGGCGACCAGCTTGCCCAGACGGCGGCGCGCACCACGTCGTAAGGTGCTGGCATGGTTCTTTCCATTCCATCCCATGCCCGATTAGCCCTGTTGCGATCCCAAGTAGGAGCGCCCCCCTGCCAGTTGGCCGTGCACCTTTCGGCCGCTGGAGAGGGTGCTGTGTGAACAGGCCACTGAGGCGCACAGCCGTCTTCTGCGGGCTGCTGATGCTTGCGCTGTTGCTTCGAGCCAACTGGCTCCAGTACGTGGAGGCTGACAAGCTCGACACCGACGAGAAGAACCGACGAGTACAGATCAAGCAGTTCGCGACGCCACGTGGCGACATCATCGTGGGCGGCACACCGATCACAGGCTCGACGGAGGTCGGCGGTGCGGACTTCAAGTACAAGCGAACGTACAAGAACGGCCCCATGTACGTACCGGTCACTGGATACGCCTCACAGGCCGTGGGCATGTCCTTGCTGGAGAATACGTACGACAGCGTGTTCAGCGGCGAGGACGATCGGCTCGCGTTCCAGCGCTTCACGGACGTCATCGCCGGAAAGGAACGGCGCGGCGCAGACGTGATCACGACGATCGATCCCAAGGCGCAGGAAGCCGGATACAAGGGACTCACAAGCCTTGGCGCCCGCGGCTCGGTCGTGGCACTCGACCCGCGGACGGGGAAGGTTCTCGCCCTTGTCTCGACTCCGTCCTACGATCCTTCGTCATTTGCCGGCAACACCCTCAAGGAAAGCGACAGGTTCCGGGCGCTCGATGCCAACAAGAGTAAGCCGCTGGCCAATCGCGCGCTGCGCGAAACCTTCCCGCCCGGCTCTACCTTCAAGATTCTCACTGCGGCGGCAGCTTTGGAACACGGCGCGGTGACGGATGTCGACGCCGCCTCGGACGCGGTGTCGCCGTACCCCTTGCCACAGTCGACCAACAAGGTCGGCAGCGAGGCAGGGGACGCCGTCTGCAACAAGGCGTCATTGAAGACCGCCATGCAGTACTCCTGCAACAACGTCTTTCTCGACGCGGCGGCGAAGTTGGGGCCGGACAAGATGCGTGAGACGGCTGAGAAGTTCGGACTCAACAAAGATGTCTACTCGGACGACTTCGGTGACTTGCGGGCCATCAAGAGCCTGTACCCCCAGAACCTGGACAAGCCCGGTACCGCACTGACCGGCATGGGCCAGGGCAGCCTCACCAGCACTCCGATGCAGATGGCCATGGTGACTGCCGCTCTGGCCAACGACGGCAAGCTGATGCAGCCTTACATCGTCGACGAGGTGCGGTCCCCTGATCTGAGCACCTTGGAGAAGAACGAACCTCAGGTCATGAGCCAGGCCGTCTCCGCCTCCACGGCCCAGAAGGTCCAGGAAATGATGGAGCACACCGCCAAAGAGGGCAGCGCCCAGAAGGCCCTGATCGACGGCATCACGGTGGGCGGCAAGACCGGAACAGCGCAGCGCGGCGTGGATGTGAACGAGCAGGTTCCCTACGGCTGGTTCGTCTCGTACGGCGAGAAGTCCGATGGCACGTCCGTAGCCGTGGCCGTCTTCATCGACCCCACGGACATGGACATTTCACGTGAAGACATCTCCGGCGGCAGCCTGGGCGCCCCCATCGCGCGGGACGTGATGAAGGCCGTCTTGCAGAAGTGAGCCGGGCTCGACCGCTCCCTATCCATATCCATGCATGGCGATGCCGCACGTGCCGAGTAGGCCCCGACCGGGAGTTCGGTCGGCCGAGGCAGGTGATGCGGAAGGGAGGAGATAGGCAGAAGAGCGCCCGGTGACAGGATGGCTCCCGCCCCACAGGGGATGGGAGCCATCCGGCTTTTCCAGCAAGGGGGTTGTGGGCTGACGGTGCGGGTGGGGGGCAACAGCCGTGCAGAAGCAGAGAACGGCCCTGACGTTGTCGGGGACGGCGTGGTTGTCGGGGCGGCGGGACCGTCGAGCGCCGTGACGACCGCACGATGCCGTGCGGGACGGTGGAAACAGTGACTCACCTGCGCACCGAACCACCTGCGGTCGAGGTCGTTTCGATCTCCCGCTTCTAGGTCTCCGCCCCGGACAGTCGGCCCTCATCTGTCGGTGGGAGCCGGTTCCCGGGTGCGGTCGCACGCCCTGATCCGGGCGTGATCTCCGGCAGAGGGAGAGGACGTTGAGACGTAGCGGACGCAACATGTTAAGACATGCGCGTGTTCCCGTGGCCGCGGTCGTCGCAGTCGCGGTGGCCTGCGGTGTCGGTACTACGCAAGCCTACGCGGACGCAGTACCGCCAGGGGCAGCGAACGGATGGTCCTCGCAGACCGCGCGCTCGGCTGAGGAATCCGGTCCGGGAGCCGAGCCCCGCTCGGTTCCCGCGAAGAAGCGCGCCGAGGTGTTGGGCAAGAGCTACCGGTCGTCATCGGACCATGCGTTCACGACATCGGGCGACGGTACGGGTTTCCACCTGATGGTGGCCGCCGAGAGGGACGGCTACCGGTGGAAGACCGCAGCCTCGCTGTCCGAGCCCGGCTTTGAGACGGACGCCTGGATCGGCAACGCCTGTGTGACCGAGTCCGGCAGGTACGCGGCCGTCGCGTACGCGCCGCGTACGTTCACCAACAAGCCCGAGCTGATGAGTCGCGGCGCGTTTACCGCTCTCGTGAACCTGACCAACGGCGAGGTGCGCAAGCTGCCGTTCCAGGCCACGCTCGGCTACTTCTCGCCGGGCTGCGGCACAGGTGAGGAGGTCGTGTTCTCCCAGTTCACCGACGAACTCACGTCAAAGAAGAACGAGACCCGGCTGATCACGACCGACGCCCGCACGGGCAAGGCCGAGAAGACGACGGTGGCCGGCCAGGTCACCTCGGCGGTCCCGGTGAACGGCAGGATCGTTGCCGCGCGCGCCAATCGGATCGTGCGGATCAACGGGACCGCGGTGAAGACGGTGGCCCGCACCCACGCCGTACCGTTCCAGCTCAAGCCGGACAGCGACGGCGGCGTCACCTTCATCGACCGCCTTCCCGGCGGGAAGCAGCGGTCCGCGGCCGACGACCGAGCCGCCGTCTCCCGTATCACCGCCCAGACGGTGAGTTCGGCGAACAGCAAGGCTAAGGCGGCCGAGCTCGCCCACGGTACGCTCACCGACTTCGACCTCGCCCGTACGCCCGGCGGAGCGGTGTACGTCACCGGTGAGGCCGAGAACAGCGGCGCCCTGCCCGGCGCGGTCCGCAACCCGGGCGGGATCGACAAGGACGCCCGCATCTCCAGCCGCGGCGCGGCCGCGCTGACCACGGCGTGGGCGGACGGCAAGGACTCGCGGATCTCGCAGGAGGACTCCTTCTCCCCGCGTGCCGCCAGGATCACGCTGAAGGCCCTGGACACGGGGAAGAAAGCGGTTTTGGACGCCATGCCGGGCGAGCGGATCGGCAGCGACAGCGCCCAGCGTGCTGCGACCGCGGCGAGCCCGGCCCTGGCCGGGCCCGAGAAGTCCGGCAGGGCATCGACGCTGGCGTCGCCCGTCGACGCGGACCGCACGTGTTCGGTCCCGCGCAACGACCCGAAGAAGCAGGCGTTCCAGCCGACGCCGCGACAGATCGAGTGGGCCGTCAACCAGACTGTCGTCGGCAAGCTCAACACCCACGCGAGCAGGCCGGCGAACTGGAAGAACACGGGCATGGCCGCGTACTCGCCGCAGTCCCTGTTCCCGTTGAGCAGCATGAGCGGCGGCAGCGGTGCGGACTGGCACGTCCCGTCCCAGGTGATGCTCGGCATCACCGCACAGGAGTCGAACATGTGGCAGGCGACCCGGTTCGCTGTGCCGGGTGTCTCGGCGAACCCGCTGATCGGCAACTTCTACGGCGTCAAGTACTCCTCCGACGGCTCGCAGAACGACCCGTGGGCGATCGACTGGTCCGAGTCGGACTGCGGCTACGGTGTCACGCAGGTCACCGACGGCATGCGGCTTCCGGGCAAGGGCCAGCCGACGATGACTCAGACGCAGCAGGAGGCGGTCGCGCTCGACTACGCGGCGAACATCGCGGCCGGCGTGAACATCCTGATCGAGAAGTGGAACCAGACCCGCGGTGACGGACTGGTCGTCAACGACGGCCACCCGAAGTACATCGAGAACTGGTTCTACGCCCTATGGGCCTACAACAGTGGCTACTACCCCAAATCGACGGCCGGCAGCACTTCCGGCAGGTGGGGTGTCGGCTGGACGAACAACCCGGCGAACCCGCTGTGGAAGGAGAACCGCACTCCGTTCCTTGAGGACGCCACAGGCGCCGACGACTACAGCCACGCCGCACAACCGCAGCACTGGCCGTACGAGGAGAAGGTCATCGGCTGGGCGGCACGGCCCATCTCGGCGATGTTCGCTCCCGGTAACTTCCAGGCCGGTTACCGTGCCGCCTGGTGGAACTCCGTCGCCGACCGCACGGCGGCCAAGCCCCCGATCGGCCTGTTCTGCGACAGCAGCAACGACTGCAACCCGTCGAAGATCGGCACGGGCGCGACGAATGACACCGGCCGGGGCCCGTGCCTGCTGCCGGGCGACCCGAACGAGTCGGACCCGCTGTATCTGAAGTGCTGGTTCAACAAGCCGGTCACGTGGAAGAACTGCACGGTCAGCGCCGAGTGCGGCAACCCGATCCACCGATTCAACGACACCTACCCCGAGCAGGCGGACGCGAACTCGTACCCGCCGGAGTGCTCGGCCAACCTGCCCTCCGGAACGTACGTGGTCGAAGACCTTGCCGACGGCATCGTCCCGACCGGTTCCAGTACCCGCTCATGCGGGTCGATCTCGTCCGCCGGTTCGTTCGACTTCGAGTTCGGCTCCGCCTCGGCCCGGATGGACCTGCACCAGATCGGTGCGGGCTACGACAACCACTTCTGGTTCTCGCACACCAACAAGAACGGGTCGACCGACGCGAACCGTCTGAAGACCACCGGTACCTGGACGCTCAACAAGTCGGAGCGCGGCTGGATGCGCGTCTATGCGCACCTGCCCGACCACGGCGCGCACACCCGCCAGGCCGCCTACACGGTGGGCGGTACGGACTCCACCAGCCCCAAGCGCGTGAAGCCGCAGCGGGTGTCGAAGAACCAGTGGGTGTCCCTGGGCGTGTTCAACTTCACCGGAACGCCCAAGGTGTCCCTGTCGAACGTGACGGAGGACGGCAAGGGCACGGAGGACGTCGCGTGGGACGCGGTCGGGTTCCAGCCACTGGCCAACAAGCCGGCGAACCAGATCGTGGCCATGGGCGACTCCTACTCCTCGGGTGAGGGCGCGTCGACGAACGGCGGCGACGACTACTACCCCGAGTCCGACTTCTACGACTCGACCCAGCCGGACGCCGAGAACAAGTGCCACCGCTCGAAGTACGCCTGGGCGCGTCAGGCCACGCTGCCGGGCAGGTCGAAGTCGATCGGGGCCATGGCGGACGACCACGACTCCGACATGGACTTCCAGTTCATCGCATGCGGCGGTGCCCGCTACTTCCAGATCCTGCGCAACACTCAGTACGGTGAACCGGCGCAGCTGGACAAGGGCTATCTCGACCAGAACACGACCCTGGTCACGCTGTCGGTCGGCGGGAACGACATGCGGTTCACCGACATCTTCCGGCACTGCATCACGGCCCTGACGGTGTGCAACAACGACTCTCTGGGGAACGAGGACCCGGACACCGGGGAGGAGGTCAGCGGGGAAACCGGTGCGCTCGACCAGTGGGCACCGACGTGGGCACGCGACACGGTCAGACCGCGCCTGGTCACCACGCTCAACGAGATCCACAAGCGGGCGCCGAACGCGAAGATCGTGCTCATGGGCTATCCGAAAATCCTGGACGGCAACGGGCAGTGCATCCCCGGCATCGGCACCGAGGAGGCCCCGTGGCTGAACGAGATGGCTGACAACGTGGCCACCGAGATGAAGGGCGCGGTCGCCGACGCCAACAGCCGGTACAACGCGAACGCCGTCTTCTCCGATCCGCGCGACGAGTTCGCCGGCAAGGCGATCTGCGGTGACCCCGAGACGATCCACGGCGTCGTCCTGTCCGGCCACTCGAAGGCGGACAACCGCGATGTGGACTGGCTGCCGGGCAACGTGGCGCCGTCCATGAAGTCCTTCCATCCGAAGGTCGCCGGCGCCAGGGTGTTCGCCGACTCCCTGGAGCACACGCTCGCGGGCAACTGATTCGCCAACTCGCAATGAACGACAGGGGCCTGAGTACGTGTACTCAGGCCCCTGTCCCGGTTCGGTGAAACGGTGAGGACATGATGAAGGCCAGGATCGTCCGCTGTGTGAAGGGCGTGCTCGTATCGGCGCTTGCGGCCGTTGTCTGCTACTGGATGTGGAACTCCCTGCTGCAGTGGGCGGACGACTCGGCCGCGGCCGATGAGAGTGCGATGGGCGCCGGATGGCTCGAAAGCCTGCTGGCGGGGCTCATGGGCCTGCTGTCGATGCCGCTGCTGCTGTGGGCGGGCATGCGGCTGCTGGGGGAGCGGGGCAACCATCTGCTCGTCCTGGCCGGTGTGGCGGCATGGTGGCTCATCGGTGGCCACGTGGTCGAGGACGCCGGCGTCGGCGGCACGGCCACCGCACTGTTCCTCGCCCTCTTCGCCGTGCTCGGCGGTCTGCTGTCCCTCGTCGAGATGCCGAGGAACTGAACGGCCGGTGTGCGCGGCGTTCCTATGCGACTGGCCCACCGCCTATGCACGCCACCGCCCGAACCGTGCCCCGGACGTGACCGTCGGGTTCAACTGGTCCTGTGTTCCCGAGTCCGGTCGACTGCACGGCGGAATGACGGAGGCTGTTCGATGTCCACACCCCTGGCCGACTATGCCAAGTTCGCGAGCAGACGCGTCGCGATCGTCGAGCACATGCAGAACCACCCCTTCGTCCTGGGCCTGCACCAGGCGCGTGAGCACGGACTGGAGGTATGGCTGCTCGTCGGTGACCGGTCCTGGTACACCCACGGGCACGACTGGGACTCCCACCCGCTCGCCGCGGCGGTCGACCGGGTGATCGACGTGGACACCACTGATCTGGAGGCGGTGCTGTCGGTGGTGACCGGTGACGACGGCCGGCCCCTGGTGGACGGCCTGACGTCGTTCTCCGACTACCACACGGTGATCGCCGCGCAGGCGGCCCAGCGGCTCGGACTGCCCGGCCCCGACCCCGCCGCCGTGGAGACCGCCAACGTCAAGGACCGGCTGCGGGTCTCGCTCGGCGACGTGCCGTACAACATTCCGCACGTGCTGGTGAGCAGCCGGGACGGGCTCGACGAGGCGGCCCGTCGGCTGGGCTTCCCGATGATCGCCAAACCGCCCGCGGAGGCCATCAGTTACGGAGTCCGGCGCGTCGACGACATGGCGCAGCTCGTCGAGGCGTGGCAGGAGCTGTCGGGGATACGCCACAGCCTGCGCGGCCAGCCGCGGTCCGGGGACGTCCTGCTGGAGACGTACGTCGAGGGCGTCGAGGTCAGCGTCGAAACGATGACGGTGGACGGATACACCCATGTCTTCGGCGTCACCTCCAAGGACCTGTTCGGGGATCCGGCGTACATCGAGTGCGGGCACACCTTCCCCGTGCCGCTGTCCGACGACGAGCGCGAGGCGCTGTACTCCGTCGTCCGCGAAACCCTGGAGGCGATCGGCTACCGGCACGGGCCGTGCCACACCGAGGTGCGGCGCACCGAGTCCGGGTGGCGCGTCATCGAAGCCAATCCGCGGACCCCGTCCAGCTGCATGACCATGCTGGTCACGGACGTCACCGGACGCAGCCCGATCCTGGACGCCTGGCTGCTCGCGATCGGCGAAGTCCCGCCGATCGAGCCCGTCGTCCACAACGGAGGCGCCGCCGTGCGCATGATCTACCCCGAGCGGCGCGGCACCCTCAAGCGCATCGACGGCATCGAGGCCGCCTCCGCGGTGCCCGGCTGCCAGGTACTGCTGCACGTGGAAAAGGGAGACAAGCTGCTGCAGCGGATGGACAACTCCTCCTGCGTCGGCTTCACCTACTGCAACGGACCGGACCGGCTGGAGGCCCAGGCCCTCGCAGACAAAGCGGCCTCCTACCTCGACTTCGTGGTCGAGGAGGACGAGGACGAGCAGCCGTGAGCGGCGACGTGACCGGGCAGAGCGTGCGGGGCGGGGCGGACGTGGTGCGGGTGGCCGATGCCGCCGGGCTGCCCGGGTCCGGCTGGCCGGATCTGGTCGGCCCCGAGGACTTCTTCCAGACGCCCCGCTGGCTGGCGGTCCAGGAGCGCAACTCCGGCACCACGATGGACTTCCTCGTCCGCCGCCGGGCGGACATGCCCGTCGCGGCCCTGGTGACCGCGTGGGCGGACGACTCGGTGCCGTGGCTGCTCGCCCGGCCGGACGCGATGCTCGCCCGGGCGCTCGAGGACAGGACGCCCGACGTGGAGGCTTGCCTGGTCGACGTGGCCGGCGGCGATCCGGCGTCGCTGCTGCCGTCGCTGGTGTGCGGCGGCCGCCACCTCGGCCGCACCCGTCCGCTGGCCGCGCCCGAGGCGCTGCCGTCGGACGTCGAGGCGCTGGTGACCGAGGCCGAGCAGCTTGCCGAGGACCGCGGCGCGGCCTCCGTGTGCTTCCCGCACGTCGACGAGCGCGACACCGGCCTCGTGGAACTGCTGCGGCACCGCGGCTACCGGTCACACCCGTCGGCGCACTACGCCTGGCTGCCGATTCCGCCCGGCGGCTGGGACCAGTTCCTCGCCGAGATGAGCAAGCACCGGCGCCGCCGGGTGCGGCTGGAGCGCCGGGCCCTGGACGAGGCGAAGGTGGAGGTGCGGATCGAGCCGCTCACACAGGACCTGGTGCCCCGGCTGGGCGAGCTGGACTGCAACCTGCTGCGCAAGTACGGCAATCCGGCGAGCCCCGAGCACTCGGCGGGGCTGCTGAGCTGGATCGCCGAGGTCATGGGCGACGACGTCATGGTCTCCGTCGCCCGCAAGGACAACAACGTCATCGGCTTCGGCATGGTCCTGCGCTCCCGGTCCCGGGGCCGGGAGGAATGGTTCGGCCACCGCGCCGGATTCGACTACGACGCCCAGGGCAAGCTGCCGCTCTACTACGACGTCCTGTACTACCGCGTGCTCGAGGCCGCTGCCCAGGAGGGCGTGTCCGTCCTGCACGCCGGGATCGGCAGTGTCGAGGCGAAGCTTGCCCGCGGCTGCCTGGCGAGCCAGGAGCACTCGTTCCTGCTCCGCCTGCCCCGCACCGACACGGACCGGGAGAGGACCGCACGATGACCGCCGCAGCACGACGACTCGCCCCGGCGCCGGCCGGCGCCGGCTGGAACGCCGCCGTGGGCGCGATGGTGAACCCCTCGGACCGGCGCGGCGGAACCCTGCGTCTGGTCTCCTCGGCCGACGTGGACTCGCTCGACCCGGCGCGTACCTACTACGTGTGGGTGTGGCTGCTGCAGCGGCTGCTCAACCGCACGCTCATGGCCTACCCGACCGACTCGGGGCCCGCCGGGCTCGTCCCGGTCCCCGACCTGGCCGAGGGCCCCGGGCAGGTGAGCGACGGCGGCCGGACCTGGACGTACCGGCTGCGCCCGGGTCTGCGCTACGACAACGGCAGCCCGATCACCGCGGCCGACGTGCGCCACGCCGTGCAGCGAGTGTTCGCCCAGGACGTGCTTCCCGGCGGCCCCACCTATCTCGTACCGCTGCTGGACGATCCCACCCGGCCGTATCCCGGCCCGTACCGCACCGCGGAACCGCTGCGGTCGGTGCGCACGCCCGACGAGCACACGGTCGTCTTCCACCTGAACCGGCCGTTCTCCGACTTCGACCACCTGATGGCCCAGCCCTGTGCGGCGCCGGTGCCGCGGCACGCCGACACGGGCGCCGACTACGGCAGCGCCCCGCGCTCCAGCGGCCCGTACCGCGTCGCCCAACACCGGCCGGGGGCGTTCCTCCACCTGGAGCGCAACCCGCACTGGGACCGGGCCACGGACCCGATCCGGCCCGCGCTGCCCGACCGGGTGGAGCTGACCATCGGGCTGGACATCGACGAACTCGACGCCCGGCTGATCGGCGGGGACTTCGACATCAATCTGGAGGGCCGGGGCCTGCAGCACGAGGCCCAGCGCCGGCTCACGGCGGACGACGTGCTGCGCTCGCACACGGACAACCCCCGCACGAGCTTCCTGCACTTCGTCTCGGTCCAGCCGCACATCCCGCCGTTCGACGACGTCCACGCACGCCGGGCCGTGCACTACGCGGCGGACAAGATCCTGCTCCAACAGGCGCGCGGCGGTCCCGTCACCGGCGGCGACCTGACCACGGCGCTGTTCCCGCCGCGGCTGCCGGCGCACCAGGACCTGGACCTGTATCCGACGGGCCCGGACCTGCGCGGCGACCTGGACGCGGCGCGGGCCGAACTGAAGGCGGCGGGTCTCCCGGACGGCTTCGAGGCGACGATCGGAACCCAGCGCGGCAAGTTCCGGCTGGTCGCCGACGCGCTCGCCGAGTCGGTGGCCAGGGTCGGCATCCGGCTGACCGTGAAGGAACTGGACGTGGCCACGTACTTCAGCCTTGGGGCCGGACATCCGCAGACGGTGCGCAGGCATGAGCTCGGCCTGATCGTCACCGACTGGGGCGCCGACTTCCCGACCGAGTACGGCTTCCTCGCTCCGCTCGTGGACGGCCGCCACATCAAGCACAACGGCGGCAACTGGAACCTCCCCGAACTCGACGACCCGCTGGTCAACGATCTGATCGACGAGACTCTGCACACCACCGACCCCGAGGCGCGCGCACGCCGGTGGCGGGCCGTGGAGCGCCGGGTGATGGAGCACGCCGTGCTGCTTCCCCTCGTTCACGACAAGACCCTGCACTTCCGCAACCCGTGGGTCACCAACGTCTACGTCCATCCGGCGTTCGGCCTGTACGACATCCAGGGGATGGGCCTCGCCTCCGGCGCACCGACCGGCAACGACTCGTAAGGGACCTCATATGAACGACACCCCGCGCGACCTGGAGTTCGTCCCACTCGCCGCGAACGACGACGAGACGGTCGGTCAGTGGCTCGACCTGCTGGCCGACTTGGCCGAAGCCGGCCCGTTGTCCGCGCCCCCGTGCAACGTCGACATGGTGGGCTCGCTGCGCTGCGCCCCGCCTGCCACCACCCTGGACGACTGGGTCGTGCGCAGCGCGGGCCGGGTGGTCGGCGCGCTGCGGCTGGCCCTGCCCGACGGCACGCCGACAGCGCGGGTGGACCAGTTGCTCGTCCATCCCGGACTGCGCCGCCGGGGCATCGGCCGGGCGCTGCACGGCCACGCGCGGCAACTGGCCCGTAAGCACGGGCGGTCCGCGCTCACCGCGACCGTCGTCGAAAGCCTCCCGTCCGGTCCACCGCAGGACCCGGGTCCGGCCGCCTTCGCCGCCGCGACGGGCGCGACCCGCTCGGACGTTCCGGCGGGCGTGCACCAGTGGCTCGACCTGGACCGGCACGACCCGCTGGCCGACGGCGTCCCCGCCACGCCCGCCGGATACTCCCTCGTCACCTGGGGCACCATCACCCCGGACGAGTACGCGGTGCCGGTGTCGGAGCTCGAACTGTCGCTGGGCGATGCGCCCGTGGACCAGGCCGAGCAGGAGGTCAGGGTCAGCTACGCCCGGCAGTTCGAGACCATGCGCGTCGGCCGGGGGCGGCGGGCCCACCACACCGGGGTCGTCCACGAGGCGAGTGGCCGCCTCGCCGGCTACACCAGTGTGTCGAAGACCACCGGCAACCCCGCGTACGCACTGCAGGGCATGACGGTGGTGCACCGCGAGCACCGCGGCCACGGATTGGGCCTGCTCCTCAAACTGGCCAACCTGGAGCACGTCCTGCGGCACGAGCCCGCCGTACGGCTGCTGGAGACGGCGAACGCCGAGGACAACCACCCGATGATCGCCGTCAATGCCGCGATGGGCTTCGAGCCCTACGACCGCTGGGTGTTCTGGCGCAGCTCCGTCGGTCCGTCGGACTGATCCGGACCGGCCGGTGTCTCCGGCTCCGGCAGGCGGCGCCGCACCAGTCGCGCGCGGCCCGCCGGAGCCCTTCCCGGCGTCCCTGCCCGTCGTCCCTCCGTTGCCCCCACCAGCACACCGACGACGACCGCCAGGCTGGCCACGGCCGACCGGGCGGTGAGGCGTTCGTCGAGCACGAGCCACGCGGCCGCGACGGCGACGACCGGCACGAGCATGGAGAACGGCGCCACGGTCCCCGCCTCGTACCGCTTCAGCAGGGTCGTCCAGATCCCGGAGCCGACCACGGAGCCCGCGAGCGCGATGTACAGCAGCGCCAGCAGGCCGGGCAGGCCGTCGGTGCCGAACGACTCGCCGAACGCGCGCCACCCGGTGGCGGGGCCCTCCATGACGGCCGACAGGGCCAGCAGCGGCACCGGCGGCAGGACGGACATCCACAGCGCGAAGCGCACCGGATGGTCGGGGCGGGCCTGTCGGCTGGCGACGTTGCCCAGTGCCCAGCCGAACGCCGCCAGCAGAGTCAGCAGCAACGGCAGCAGCGTGGCGCCCCGGGCCCGCTCCACCGCGATCGCGGTCATGCCGAGTACGGCGAGGACGATGCCACCCAGCTGCCGCCGGGAGATCCGCTCTCCCAGCAGCAGACCGAGCAACATGGTGAAGGGCGCCGACGCCTGCACCACCACCGAGGCCTGCCCGGACGGCATACCGATGTCGATGGCGAGGAAGAGCAGTCCGAACTGCAGTACCCCGAAGCCCAGTCCGTAGACCACCAGCCAGCGCAGCGGCGCCTTGGGCCGGGGCACGAACAGGGCCACGGGCACGGCCAGGACGAGGAAGCGCATCGCGGAGAGGAAGACCGGCGGATAGTGGTCGAGACCGATGCGCACGGCGAGGAAGTTCAGGCCCCACAGCATCGCGACGAGACAGGCGAGGAGCCGGTCCCTGACACTCACCGGGCGGCTTCCCCGTCGGACTCCCCGACCGTCTCCTCGGCTCGTCCGCTGTCGCCCGTGCCGGACTCCAGGAGGCCGGATTCGATGACCCGCGCGCCGAGGCCGCGCAGGATCAGGCCGTCGCCGATGAGCTTCTGCTCGTCGGCAGCCTGCCGCAGTACCAGGACGTACGAGGTGCCGGCCGGGTCCTGGAGCAGCCAGCAGAACAGCATGACGCCGGGGCAGGAGCCAGCCTTGAAGTACACCCTGGTCCACTGGGAGCGGTCGACGGGGATGCCCGGATAAGCCGTCAGGATCCGTTCGGCCGTGCCGGTGACGTCCCGCTCGCTGTCGTGCACGAGTCTCTCGAGGACGCGGAGCACGTCGTACGCGTTCATGTGCCAGTCGAGGCCCAGCTGGTGCACCGTCTCGCCCAGGTCGGAGCTGCGCACGGTCAACGGCCCAGCGATCTCGCGCAGCAGCTCGCGGCGCCCGGCTTCGTCCCGCCGCGTCCACTCCGCGCGCCGCTCCGGGGCGCCCCAGCCGAGTTCGAAGACCTCGTGACTGGCCAGGAACGGGCGCATCACGGACGGGTCGTGGTGCCCGGAGTCGACCAGGCTCCGCTCCACGGCGTCCCGGCCCAGCCGGACCGCGATCAGATCAGCGGCCGTGTTGTCGCTCATCGCGATCATCTTGTGCGCCGTCTCGCGCACCGAGACCCGGGTCCCGTCCGGCAGCTCCTGCATGTCGCCCGTGGGCAGGCTGCGCAGCTCGGGAGTGACGGTGACCTCGTCGTCCCAGCTCAGGTCGCCGCTCTCGATCGCCCGGAGGAGAGCCCGCATCACGTAGAGCTTGTACGCCGACCCGGTGGGCATCAGCCGGTCGGAGGCCGACTCGTGCAGGACGACGGGGCCGGCGGGCGTGAGCCGCGCGGCGAGGACGGAGTGCTCGACTCCGGGTGTGCGCAGCGCGTCCTCCAGGTCGTCCCAGGTGTGCGCCTCGGGGATCACGGTCTCGGGCTGGAGGGCGAGGACGCGGATCAGCCCGTCGGAGTCGAGGGTCAGCGACAGCGTGTAGCGCTCGCCCGTCGGCCCCGACAGCACGACCCAGCCCTTGTGGGCGACCGGCTGGTACGCCTGGATCGTGAACGGCCCCTTCGCCCGCCACTCCTGAAGGATCGGGGAGAAGCCCTCCGTGAGCCGGGCGTGGAAGGCGGGCACGAAGCGTGTGGCCAGGGCCTCGTCCGGGGCGAGGTCGGGCGCCTTCAGTAGCCCTATCGCCCACCGGGCCACTTCGCCCATCGGGGAGTCATCGGCGGCGAGCGCCGCCTGGGCGGAGGACTGGACGGAACCGGCAGCTTCGATCATCATCGCTCCTTGTCGGCCGCTGTACGGGGGAGTGCGCCGTGAGGACGCACGCTCTCAGCCCTCGGTGACCGTGATGGCCCCGCACGGGCACAGCTCGGCGGACAACCGGGCCGATTCGTGCAGTTCGGGCGGGGGAGCGGCGTCGAGCAGGACCACGGTTCCCGAGTCGGGGTCCTGCTCGAAGAGTTCGGGTGCCGTGGCCGCGCAGCGTCCCATGGCGCAACAGGCGGCCGGGTCGACTGTGACGGTGAGCCGGTTCACGGCGCTCACCAGGTCACGGGGAGGGCGCCGAGGCCGTAACTGGACACCTCGTGGCGGAAGTCCAACTCCTCGAACGGTACGGCCGGCCGGGCGCCGGGCATCCACCGCAGGACGGCGGCGAGGATCTCCTCGAGTTCGACCCGGGCGAGCCACTGGCCCAGGCACTGGTGCATGCCATGGCCGAAGGCGAGGTGGCGGCGGGCGTCGCGCTGCGGGTCCAGCAGATCCGGATCGGGGAAGACCCGCTCGTCCCGGTTGCCCGCCGACAGCGACAGCACCACGCCCTCGCCGGCCTTGATGAGTACGTCGTCGAGCTGTACGTCCTCGATGGCTGCCCGGGCCAGGCCGTTCTGCACGATGGAGTGGAAGCGCAGAAGTTCGTCGACCGCCTTGGGCAGCAGGCTCGCGTCCTTGGTCAGCGCGTCGGCCAGCTCCGGGTCGGTGAGCACGCTGAGCAGACTGAGGCTGGCCTGGCTGGTGGTCGTGCCATGGCCTGCCACCAGCAGCAGTCGGCACATCGGGACCAGTTCGTCGACCGTCAGATTGCCCGGCCGTACCTGGTCGAGCACCAGACGGCTGATCAGGTCGGTGCCGGGATCCGCCAGCCGCTCCTCGACGAGCTCGCGCAGATAGCCGTCCAGCTCGTCGCGGGCGGCCGCGACCTGGTCGGGGGTGTAGCCGCGGTCGATCAGGACGGCGCTGCGGCTCTCGATGAACTCCCGGCGGTCCTCACCGGCCCCGAACAGCAGGGTGATGACCCGTGACGGCACCGGGATGGTCAGGCCGGCGACGAGGTCGACGGGCCGTTCTCCGGCCACGAGCTTCGCGAGGATCTCGTCCAGCAGCGCTCGCACCGCCGGCCGCAGGGTCTCGGCGCGGCGGGCCAGGAAGTCGCGGGTGAGCGTGGAGCGCAGCCGGGAGTGGTCCGGGTCGTCCATGCGGATGAAGGACGCCGACTCGGGCTTGGCGCGCACCAGTTGGGAGGTGCGGGTCATCATGGGGAAGCCGGGTGCGCTGGTGACCGCGGTGAAGCGGCGGTCGCCCAGGACGGCCCGGACACCGGCGTACGAGGTCACCAGCCACACCTGGCTGCCGTCCCACAGGGTCACCCGGCTCGCGGCCTTCCCGGCCCGCAACTCGGAGAGCTGCGGTGGGGGATCCACGGGTGAGACGCGGGGCATCGGGTACGCCGGTGCCGCCTGCTTCTCCTGAGGCTCTGCCTCGTTCATCATCCACCGCCCGTCGTTGCACACGGATCGCGCCATGTCGTGCAGCCAATCTGCCGCAGCCCGGAAGGGCACGCCCGTGCCGTCGGCGCGGCGCGCATAAGCCGACGGAGACAGTCATAACCAGGGACGCCGAAAGGAATTCACCGGGCAATGCGGCGCTGATAGCGTCTCGCGGGAGCGACACATCGGTCCTGTGCTTCTCTCCGTTCCATCGGCCTTCGCCGTTTTCCGGAAATCTGTACATGCAACCGCCGCACAGAATGTGGGGGAAATGATGCCATCCGCACTGCAGGGGAAAGTCGCGCTGGTCACGGGCGCGAGCTCGGGAATCGGCGAGGCCACGGCCCGGGCCCTGGCGGCCGAGGGCGCCGCCGTGGCCGTTGCCGCGCGCCGCGTCGACCGGCTGCGCGCGCTCAGGGACGAACTGGCGTCCGCGGGCGCAAAGGTCCACGTTCTCGAACTGGACGTCACCGACGAGCAGGCCGTGGACGACGCCGTCCGCTCCACCGTGGAGGCCCTGGGCGGACTCGACATCCTGGTGAACAATGCCGGCGTGATGCTGCTGGGTCCCGTCGAGGACGCCGACACCACGGACTGGTCCCGCATGATCGACACGAACGTCCTGGGGCTGATGCACATGACCCGGGCGGCGCTGCCGCACCTGCTGCGCAGCCGGGGCACGGTGGTGCAGATGTCCTCGATCGCCGGGCGCGTGATCGCCCGCAACGCCGCCGTCTACCAGGCCACCAAGTTCGCCGTGGGCGCCTTCAGCGAGACGCTGCGCCAGGAGGTCACCGAGCGCGGCGTGCGCGTGGTCGTCATCGAGCCGGGCACGACCGACACCGAACTGCGCGGCCACATCACCCACGCCCCGACGAAGGCGGCCTACGAGGAGCGGATCGGCAAGATCCGGAAACTGCAGAGCGCCGATATCGCCGAGGCGGTCCGCTACGCCGTGACCGCACCACCGCACGTGACGGTCCACGAGATCTTCATCCGGCCGACCGACCAGGCTTGAGCGTCCCGCGCCAGGCCCGAACCGTTCCCTGCCCGTGCGCCGCCCCGATCGGGGCGGCGCACGCGTCTATCGACCCCGTCTCCGGGCTCTCTCGGCACCCCGCGGCGAGGAGAATCCGAAGAGGGGAACTGCCTATGATCGATTCCCGAAGCAATTAAGAATCCATTGCGGACAATTAAGCGGTGCAGTCCTTGACGGAAAAGGGAACCGAAATTGTCTCTCGGGTCAGAACTGACGTCTGTTGCCGGTCGGCCGGAATTACTGTCGCCTTTCAGTCGACGCGATCTTTCGTTACTTGACGCAGTGGGACAGTGCGGAGACCTCGCGGAGGTGGCCCGGGGCGCCGGAACCCGGCACGGCACCGTGGAGCGCCGGCTCGACCGGCTGGACAGGGCCGCCGGCCTCCCGCTGACCCTGCGCAGCCGCCACTCCGCCCGGCTGACCTCCGCGGGCTCGCGCATGCTGATCGCCGGGCGCCGGTTCTTCCACCAGATCGATCTCGCCGCGCGGACGCACATCTTCGGTCACGGCTCCGAAGCCGTCGACGCTCCGGACGTGCTGTCCATCGCCTCTACGGAACCGTTGCTGGAGGAGGTGGTCGAGGACGCCGCTGCATCGCTGGGCCTGCTGCTGTCGGTCCGTCATGAGGCACCGCAGCAGGTCGCCGCGCAGCTGGCCGGTTACCACGTCGATGCGGCGTACACCTGGAGCCTGGACTCGCCGATCCACTCGCTCGAACGGGCGACGCGCACGTACGACGTTCTCGACGACCCGATGTGGGTCATCCTGCCGCGGGACCACCCGCTGGCGGGCCGGGACGAGGTCTCGCTCGTCGACCTGCGGGACGAGACCTGGGTGTCCGAGACCGGGCCCGGCTCCGAGATCCTGGTGGCACGGGTCTTCCAGGCGGCCGGTGTGCCGGCGCCGGCCCGGCTGCACGTCACCGGCGCCTCGGTCGCCCGGGGCATCCTGCGCCGTGGGGACGCCATAGGGCTGGGTTCCCCCACCCACCCGGCGGTGCTCGCCCCGTCCCTCGTCCGCCGCTCCCTCGTGGAGCGTCCGCGCCGGACCACGAGCCTGCTCGTCGACCCCACGATCGTGCCACGGGCGCTGGCCGGGCGGCTGGCCGCGCTGATCGCCGACAGCCACCTGCGGCGCTTCGTCGAGCACCACCGGGATCTGCTGCACGAAGGCTGGTGGGCGCACTGGTACGCCGAGCAGACCGGCCACCGCCCCCGTGCCGGGAGCGTCCCGGGGGCGGACTCCGGGACGGAGCCGGCGCCGGAACCGACCGAAGTCCGGAAGCTGGACACCGAGGACCTCCACCTGCTGCAGGCAGTGGCCCGGCACGGCAGCATCAACCGGGCCGCGGCCGCGCTGTCCATCAGCCAGTCGGCGCTGACCCGTCGCATCCACCGGCTGGAGCAGGCCGTCGGCGCGCGACTGCTGCTGCGCAGCCCACGGGGTACGAGTCTGACCGGCCCCACTCGCCGGTTCCTGCGTCAACTGGCGCTGTACGAAGCGGAGTTCCACGATGCGGCGGTCGCCTGCCGCAGCGTTGACCGCCCGCTGCCGCACGGCCACTGGACCGCCCGGCAGGGCACACCGGCCGGCGCCCGCCTGTCGGGCTGACATGGGCCGGAGCCTGCCGCGCACGTCCCAGGGGCCGGGGTCCGTCCCGGTGACCGCTGTGGTGGCGGCCACCGGGACGGACCCCGTACTCACTTCGCCCCGAGCGCCACGTAGTCGTACATCCCGAACGAGCCCGTGACGTAGACGTTGCGGGCGTCCGGGTGCCGGTAGAGCAGGGAGCGCGGATACAGGTACGGCACGATCACCGCGTGGTCCATCGTCAGCCGGTCGACGCGGTGCCAGATCTCCGCGCGCCGCACCGGGTCGCCGGACGTGGCTCCCTCGTCGAGCAGCGCGTTGATCTCCTGGTCGTCGAGTTCGCCCATGTTCTGGTTGCCGCGTTCCTTGATCGCCCGCCCGTCGACGATCTGCTGCAGGAAGCCGTAGCCGTCGGGGAAGTCGGCGCCCCAGCCGAACATGATGATCCCGATCCCGTGCTCGCGCAGGTACTCCGGGCAGCCGCCGTAGCGGTCGAAGTAGTCGCCCGAGGGGAAGTCCAGGACCTCGGCCTCGATGCCGACCCTGGCCAGTCCGGCCGACAGCGCCTCGGCGGCCCGGTACTCCTTGAGCCGGTCCTTCCGGGCGGCGATCTTCGTCCGGAAGCCGTCCGGCATCCCGGCCGCCTTGAGCTCCGCGCGGGCGGCGTCCAGGTCCCCGGTGTCGTCCGGGCCGACCGGGTAGCGGTCGAAGGGCCGGTAGCCGTCGAGCGTCGGCGGCAGGATGTTGGTCGCGATGTCCCCGCCCACCGGACCGCCGTACGCCTCCTGCATCGCGGCCTTGTCGGTGGCGAACTGCACGGCACGCCGGCAGTGGATGTTGTCGAACGGCGGGATCCGGCTCGACAGGCAGTAGATCCAGGTGAACCCGGAAAGAGGGTTGTCGGCGTGGGCGCGCAGCTCCGGGTCCGCGAGAATGCGCTCCTGCGTCGAGGGCTGCACTCCGAATCCGGCCAGGTCGATGTGCGCTTCCCCGGCCAGCAGCATGCGGTCCACCTCGTGCGGTTCCTTGCCGAGGTGGACCTCGATGCGCCGGGCCCGCCGGACGCGTATCGGGTCGCCGGCCGGGTCCCAGTGCGGATTGGGCTCCAGGACCGCCAGCCGGCCGCGGGTGTAGGAGGCGACCCGGTACGGTCCGGTCGCCACCGGCTTCAGCCGGTAGCCGGCGCCCGTGTCCAGCCGGCGCGGCACCGGAGTCGTGCTCGGCATCGTCGCCAGCAGGTCGAGGCCGGCGAACGGCTCCCGCAGCCTGAAGACCAGGGTGCGCTCGTCAGGGGTCTCCAGCGTCACCGGGCCGTCCGTGTCCGGCTCCCGCCACGGGCCGCCGTAGTCCGTGCCCAGCAGATGACGGAAGTAGGTCGGCCCGGCGCCCAGCACATCGGTGCCGTAGTTGCTCCGGGCGATCGCGTACTTGACGTCGCCGGAGGTGACGGGACTGCCGTCCTCGAAGCGGAGCCCCTCGCGCAGCCGGTACGTCCATACCCGGCCGCCCTCGGACGGTTCCCCCAGCGACTCGGCCAGGTCGGGCACGAGCCGCTGGCCCGCCTGGCCCGGGGCGGTGTCGAAGGTGACCAGGGTCCGGCCGATGAGCCGCAGGAAGTTCCAGGTGTAGGCGTAGTAGGTGTTGCCGGGATCCAGCGAGTCGAAGTCGTCCGTGCGGACGAGCCGGAGCGTGCCGCCGGCGGCGTCGGTCGGATGGAACACACCCCGTACAGCGGTGTCGAAGCCCTCGTCCGCGGTCGTCGACCGAGTGGTCTCCATGGCCCTCCAGCCCTCGTCGCGATGCCGTCCGTCACATCTTGCGGGCGATGCCGGGCGGCGCAGGAGGTGTGGCGTGGCGCGCGCATAGCCGAAGGCCGGTCGGTATATCCGGGGCGCAGGGTGCGCACGGGGTGGCGGTGTCCGCCGCCCCGTGCGGCCGGCGTCAGGTGGTGTACTCCGAGTTGAGCCGCACGTAGCCCTCGGTGAGGTCGCAGCCGTACACCGTGAAGGCACCGTCGGCGATGGCGAGGTCGATGGCGATGACCACCTCGTCGCCCCGGAGGTGCTCGGCGACGGCGGCGCGCAGCGCGTCATCGCCCCCGGCGTCCCCGGCGCCGGCACGCGGCGGGTAGACCTCGACGTCTCCGAAGCGGATCGCGGTCTTCTCCTGGTCGATGTCGGTGTCCTCGGAGCACTTGCCGATCGCCATGGCCACGCGGCCCCAGTTGGGGTCGCTGCCGTGCACGGCGGTCTTCACCAGAGGGGAGTTGACGACGGTCTTGCCGACCCGCTTGGCCTGGGCGTCGTCGCGGGCGCCGGTGACGCGGACCTCGATGAGCTTGCTCGCCCCTTCGCCGTCGCTCGCGATGTCCTTCACCAGGGCCAGCGCGGCGGTGTACAGCGCCTGCTCGAACTCCGCGGCGTCGACGTCCCCGGCCAGCCCGTTGGCGAACAGCACCGCCGTGTCGCTGGTGGAGGTGTCGGTGTCGATGCTCACCGCGTTGAAGGTGCGGTCCATGACCCGCCTGAAGAGGCGGTCCTGCTCGGCCGGGTCGAGCCGGGCGTCCGTGGCGAAGAACGTCAGCAGCGTCGCCATGTCGGGCTCCAGCATGCCGACGCCCTTGGCGATGCCCACGAGGGTCGCCCCGCCGACACTCACCCGGACCTCCTTGGGCCGGGTGTCGGTCGTCATGATGGCGCGGGCCGCACGGTCGAAGCCACCTTCGGGGAAGGGCCATGACAGCGTCTTGAGGTGCTCCCGGATGCTCTGCATCGGGTACTGACGGCCGATCACCCCGGTGGAGGCGATGAGGAGTTCGTTCTCGTCCACGCCGAGGGCGCGGGCTACGGACTCCCGCACCTCGCGCGCGTTGTCCTCGCCCTCCCGTCCGGTCGCGACGTTCGCGTTGCGGGCCAGCACCACCACCCCGCGCGCCCGGCCGTCGGCGGCCGCCTCCCTGCTCAGCACCACGCTCGGGCCGGTGAACCGGGAGCGGGTGAAGACCGCGCTCACGGTGGCCGGAACGGTGGAGGCGAGCACGGTGAGGTCGTCCCGGCCGTCGTCGGCAAGTCCCACCGGCGCCGTGTGCACGACGAATCCCTGCGGGGTCTGTGGTGTGGGGTCGGGCATGTCAGCGTCTCCTGTCACGGGATGGCGAGGCGACGGCCGCGCCTGTCGTCCGACTGCATTACTTCCAATTATCCAGCATATTCATGCATGACGGCCCGCTGTCCTCTTCACCGGGCACGGCGAGAGGACAGCGGGCCGGATGCTGCGGCGGCTACCGGCGCGGCGTGAAGGCGATGACGTCGCCCGCGCGCTCGCCGCCGGACAGCTGGCCGTTGCGGTCGGTGCGGATGTACACGCGGTGCAGCCAGCGGTCCTCGCCGTCCCAGCGCGGGGTGAACGGCGTACGGGCGTGCGTGGTGCGGAAGTTGTCGATGATCAGCACGTCACCGGGGGTGAGCTTCACCGCCTCCGTCACCTCGTCCAGGGCCTTGGACAGGACGGCGACGGCCTCCCTGTCCTTCGGGTCCTCGGGTGCCAGCAGCTCCCGGTCATACCCCAGGTACGGGTCGTTCTCGTCGTTGTACAGCGGCTTGACGTTGGCGATGGCGCCCGGGTCGGGCACACCGCCGCGGAAGGCCACGTCGACGCAGCAGGGCACCTTGCGGTCGAACAGCCGCGTCCTCGACTCCTCGTCGATCAGCGGCAGCGCCTTGCGGATCGACCCGACGAGGGTCTCGGCCCGGCGCTCGTGGTCCGCGCGGGCGCAGGCGAGCATGACGTAGTTCGGCTGCAGGATGTGGTACGCCATCTCCGTGTGGAACTCCAGCAGGGTCTCGGAGGTCTCCGAGGAGAGGTGGTGGGCGCCCGGCGACGGATACACGTCGTGGTAGACCGTGCCGGAGCGCAGCTCCTTGTACCCCGTGTGCAGACCGAGCCGCCGGCCGGCCAGCGCGAGCAGCGCCTCCATCACCAGCAGCCGGCGGTCCACCGGGGCCGGTGTGGAGGTGGGCGTGGCGGGCAGTTCGTCCTCGTCGACCGGCAGGCCGCGCAGCAGCAGGTAGCCGTCGTCGCTGCCCTCGGCGTTGAACGTGTCCAGGGCGGTGGCCAGTTCATCCGGCAGCCGCTCGGACAGCTCCTTCGCCTTCTGGAGAAATCCGTACAGGTCCGCTCGTGGTACGTCCGGGAGCTCCGCGGCCAGAGCGAGCAGTCGGTCGCGGTACGGGGTGCAGTCGACTATGGGAGAAGTCATGGCGCGATGTCTCCTTCACAACTGGGTGTGGTGGGCGCGGGCGTACTGGTAGAGAAGTTCCGCTCCGATCTCCGTGGCCAGGACCGAGGTGATCCCGCCGTGGTCGTAGAGGGGCGACACCTCCATCACGTCGAAGCCGACCGGCTTGAGGTCCCCGACGCACCGCAGCAGGGCGAGGACCTCGCGCGAACTGAGCCCTCCCGGCGCGGGCGTGCCCGTACCGGGAGCGAAAGCGGGATCGACCACGTCGACGTCGACCGACACGTACACCGGCCGGTGTTCGACCCGCTCACGGATGAGATCGATTGTTTTGCGCACCCCCAGTTCCCCGAACATGTCGGCGGTCACCACGCGTACGCCGTGGCCGCGGGCGTAGTCGAGCGAGTCCGGCTTCGGGTTGTGTCCGCGGATGCCGATCTGCACCATCGCGGAGGGATCGACGAGTTTCTCGTCGATCGCGTGCCGGAAGGGCGTGCCATGGTGGTACTGGCCGCCGTAGAAAGCCGGGTTGGTGTCGGAGTGCGCGTCCAGGTGCACGACGGCGACCGGGCCGTGCTGCTCGGCCACCGCACGCAGGGCCGCCACGGTCATGGAGTGGTCGCCGCCGAGCATCAGGAAGGCGGCGTTGCCCTTCAACAGCGTCGACAGGTGCCGCTGCGCCGTCTCGATCGCGATGTTCATGTCGAACGGGGTCAGATTCATGTCCCCGGCGTCGACACAGTTGATCAGGTCGAAGGTGCCGATGCCGCGGTCGATGCCGACGCCGTGGATGAGGCCCGACTCGTTGCGGATGGCCCGCGGGCCGAACCGGGCGCCGGGACGGTAGCTCGTGCCTCCGTCGTAGGGGGCGCCGATGACCACGACGTCGTAACCACGGGGATCCTGATCGTGCGGCAGGCGCATGAACGTGGGGATCTGCGCGTAGCGAGGTGAAACGTGTGAATCGATGCGCTCCACGGTTTCAGCTCCCTTCCTGGGAATCGACGACGGGCGAGGACGGGGCATTGCCGACGTACGGGGTCATGCCGCACCCTGCGCGAACCGGTCGGCCACAGACTGTGCCACCTCATCGGTGCTCACCTCCGAGGGGTGGCGGCCGTCCGCGACGGTGAGGCCGAACAGCTTCCTCACCACCTGCCGCTTCGCCTCCGGGATCGCCTGTTCCGCCACACCGTGCTCCGTGAGCATTCGGGAGAACGACGACGTGGTGCCCGAGCCCTCGTGGACTCCGAGCTTGGGCCGCCTGGTGGTCTCCTCGGGCAGCGCGTCGGCCAGCGCGGCGCGCAGCACCCACTTGTCCTGCCCGTGCCGGCGCTTGAGCCCGGCCTCCAGCGAGACGAGCAGGTCGAGCAGGTCCCGGTCCCAGTAGGGGTGGGTGGTCCAGTGGCCGCCGAGCGCGGACAGCACGGGGGACATCTCGTTGAGGCCGTCGAAGGTCGCCATGTCGTATGCCACGGCGGTGTCCAGGTTCGGCAGCCGGTCCTCGCGGTGCATGCCCGCGAGGGGGATGTCCGCGCCGTACCCGGTGAGAATCCGGCGCGCGGAGCCGTCGAGCGCGCGGTAGAGCGCCACGAGCGGGAGCAGGTACTCGATGATGTCCGGGTCCATCGACTCGGCCGCCCACACGGCGTACGGGAGCTGCGCCAGCAGGTCGGCGGTGGGAATCATGACCTCTTGGTGCCCGGTGCGGAGGTGGTCGACGACCGCCCGGGCCTGGGCGAACTCGTTGGACGTGTCGGTGCCCATGGACACCGTGTCCAGCGTCCCGGCCGCCCGGTGGGCGCAGGCCGCGACCCCGGAGGAGTCGATGCCGCCGGACAGCACCACCAGAGGAGTGCTGCCGGACGGGACGCGTGCGGCGACGGCCTGGTCGAGGGCCGTACGGACGGCCGCCACCGCCTCGTCCTCCGGCATGATCCGTCGCGCCAGGGGTGGTGTCCAGGTGCGGTGGGTCGTTGCCTTGCCGGAGGCGAGGTCGATGTCCATCACGGCCCCCGCCGGAACCTGGTAGATGCCCGTCAGGCCCGCCACGCGCCGGGCGTCCGCGAGCGGGAAGCCCCGCGGATCACGGTGTGCGGCCAGCGTCTTGGCCTCGGTGGACGCTCTGACCTCGCCCGGGGCCGCGCAGGTGTACAGCGGCACCGAGCCAGCATGGTCGGTGGCCAGCAGGACACGGTGTCCGAGGCTGACCATGGCGGCGAAGCGTCCGTTGAGCAGCCGGAAGGCGTGCAGGCCGTAGCGGTGGAGCAGTTGCAGAAGCAGCTGCGCGTCGCTGTCCGGTTCGGTGCCCGGGGGCAGGACGGAGCGCAGGGCGGCGCGGTTGTAGAACTCGCCGGCGAGGAGCACGGCGGTGTCCGTGTCCTGTGCCTGCGCGGCGTCGGGCCTGACCCCGGGAGCGTGCACCAGCGTCGCGGTGAGGGACTGGGCGCGCAGGGGTGTGTCCATGTCGGTGCGGCTGCCCCGGGTCGCGAAGACCGCGTCGGGGACCCGGCCCCCGCCCGGACGGGCGGAGGCCAGGAAACCGAAGGCAGCCGGAAGAGCCGGTGCCTTCATGATCAGATACTCAGGGCGCCGAAGCCGCCCGGCTGGAAGTCGTAGGCGATGGGGACTTCGATCAGGAAGGGGCGGCCCAGCTCGGCGCCCTTGCGCAGCGCGGCCAGCAGCTCCTGCCGGTCGGTCGCCCGGGTCGCGTCCACGCCGTTGGCCTCGGCGAGGGCGACGAAGTCGACGCCGGTGAACTTCACCGCCGGGTCATGGCTGCGGTGGTGACCCATGTTCTGGTAGAGCTCGATCAGGCCGTTGGTGTCGTTGTTGACGACCACCGTCACGATCGGCAGGTTCAGCCGGGCGATCGTCTCCAGGTCGGCGCTGTTGGAGTGGAAGCCGCCGTCGCCGGCGATGAGGAAGGTGGGCTGGTCCGGGCGGGCCAGCTGGGCGCCCATCGCGGCGGGGATGCCGTAGCCGAAGCTGGAGCAGCCGGCCGAGGTGAGGAAGCCGAACGGCTGGTCGGCGCGGGCGAACAGGACGCCGTAGTGCCGGAAGAAGCCGATGTCGGAGACGATCGTGCCCTCACCGCTGCGGGCGGCCTCCTCCATGACCGTGTTCATGGAGTCGATGACCTGGTGTACGCGCATGCCGTCCTCGTAGGCCGTCGGGTCCGCGAGGAACTCCGCGATGCGCTCGCGCAGCGGGGAGATGTCGTGCCGGTCCTTGGCCGCGACGGAGGTCGTCGCCGTGTCGAGGTGTTCGACGAAGGCGAGCACGTCGGTGACGACGTCGACGGTGGGCCGGTACACGCGCGGGACCGGGTTCACGGTGGGCGAGACGCGGACGGTCTTCTTCTCGATGCCCGGCTGCCACATGGACGGCCGCAGGTCCTCGGCATAGTCGTAGCCGAGGGTGAGGATGAGGTCCACGGGGGCGAACAGGGTGTCGAGGGCGGGGAACCCGAGGATGCCGTCCATGTAGCCGGTGACGGCCCCGTAGTTCAGCTCGTGGTCGTGCGGCAGGACGCCCTTGGCGATGTACGTCGTGATGACGGGCACGTTCAGCCGCTCGGCGAGGGCGCGGATGGCGGGCACCGCTCCGGAACGTATCGCGGCGGCGCCGACCACCAGAACGGGGTGCTCGGCCTCCGCCAGCAGCGCAGCGGCCCGGTCGGCGGCCTCCTGCCAGCCGTCCGCGACCGCACCGGTCGGCTTGGCCGGGGTGTTCGCCGGCGGGAGCGGCACGGAGGTGTCGATGCCCTCGGAGGAGCCGAGCAGGTCGACGGGCAGGGAGATGAAGGACGGGCCCACCGGCTCGGTCATGGCGGCGCTCACGGCGGAGTCCACGAGATCCGTGATCTCGTGCGGGCGCTGGAGCTCCGTGGCGTACTTGGACATCGGGGCGATGATCGCCACGGAGTCCAGGCACTGGTGGGTGTCGTTCGGGAAGATGTCGTGGGACTCGGACTGGGCGGCCAGGGCGATGACCGGCGAACGGTCCAGGACGGATGTGGCGATGCCGGTGGAGAGGTTGGTCATGCCGGGGCCAAGGGTGGCCCAGCACGCCTGGGGGCGGCCGGTGATGCGGGCGAGGACGTCCGCGGCGACGCCGGCGGTGAACTCGTGCCGGGTGAGGACGAAGTCGACCCCCTCGACCTCGTCGAAGAGAATCGACGCGGCCTCTCGGCCGACTACCCCGAACACCTTCTCCACGCCGTGGTCGCGCAGCCGCGACAGTAGGGCGTGCGCGGCGGTCGGTTTGCTGCTGGGGCCGGTCGATACACGGGACATGGGTGGTCTCCAGGTTCGGTCAGCGGTGGGTGGTTCTCGGCAACCTTGACCGGGCTCGCTCTTGACGTCCTCTCCCGGACGTACCCGAGGACTGTCCGGAGAGGGGACAACGAGTGGGGACGCGCCGACGAAGTCCAGGCAAAACAAAACCGGTCGCGTGGCCTGATTTTCTTGGCTGTCCGAATCGCCCCGCCGAAACGATTCCATTCGGCCAGCGCAGTCCAGGAAGAGAGCCGCTCCGGAGAAGATTATTCCAGTGGTCTAGTCCAATTTTCGTGCCGAAATCGACCGATTTGCCCCTGCGTTGCCTCATGTGCTTGGCCGGAGAGTGTCCCTTTAATGACCCTCTTTAGTGGCTCTTTACCTGCGGCTTCGGCCGTTCATCACCTTTGCCCGTTGTTCCATTTTCTTCACTCCTGGGTTGTCTTGAACGCCGCATACGAGGAGTGGTACGAGAGCGGGAAAGCGTAACCTGGGTCCCATGACGCGTTCCGACAGCTATGGCGATTACCCGCCGCGCCGCAGGCGCCGATCCTCTGGCCGGATGATGGTTTCGGGGGTCGCCGCGCTGGCCGTCACCGTGGGGGTCGGCTATTGGGGTTACTCCAGCCTGGTTGCCGACGAAGACTCGGAGGACCCTCAAGTGGTGGCCGCGACAGGGGAATTGGAGAAGTTCCTCGCCGCCTGGGAAGCGGGCGACGCCCAGGCGGCCGGCCGGCTGACGGACACTCCGGACAATGCCGAGTCGTTGATCAAATCCGTCATGACCAACCTCAAGCCGTCGAAGACCGAGATCAGCGCCGGTACCGGCGAGAGGAAAGCGGAAGGGGAGGTGGATGTTTCGTTTACCGTGAAGATGGCCCTTCCGGGGGTGGGTGACTATACGTGGGGCTCGAAGGCGAAAGTCGTCGAGAGTCGCGACAAATGGAAGGTTGAATTCCACACCGAGATGGTTCACCCGAAGATTGTTCCGGGGCAGACGCTCGCCCTGAAGTCGCGGGACCGGGCCGCCATCCTCGACGAGAATGGCGACGAGCTGCAGTCCGCCTCCCTCGTCGGTGTGGTCGACGACAAGACCGGCAAGGGGGCGTCGGGCCTTCAGGCGCGCTACGACAAGCAGCTCACGGGTGGCTCGGGCCCGTCGAAGTCGGTCGTGGTTGTGAACCGCCAGTCCGGCCAGGTGGTGAAGAAGCTCACCGGACCCAAGGAAAGCCAGGGCAAGCCGGTGAAGACAACCATCGATCCGCAGGTCCAGGAGGCCGCCGCCGAAGCCCTGAGCGGAGTGAAGAAGAACGCGGCGATCGTCGCCATCGACCCCTCCAACGGCGACATCCTGGCCGCCGCGAACATGCCCTCCGGCATGAACCGTGCGCTGGAGGGCCGCTACCCGCCCGGCTCCACCTTCAAGGTGGTGACCGCCGCCGCCCTGCTGAAGCAGGGGATGCAGCCGTCGGACCGGGGAGACTGCCCGAAGTTCGCCCACGTCAACGGTCAACGCTTCGAGAACCAGGACCAGTTCGTGCTGCCCGAGGGGTCGACCTTCCGGGACAACTTCGCCCACTCCTGCAACACCTTCTTCGTCAACTCCCGCAGCAAGTTGTCCGCGTCCACCCTGCACGACACCGCGGAGGCGTTCGGCATCGGCGACACCTGGGACGTGGGCACCACGACGTACGACGGCAGCGTCCCGGTCGCCACCAGCGACAACGACAAGACCGCGTCCACCATCGGGCAGGCCCGGGTACAGGCGTCGCCCCTGGTGATGGCGTCGATCGCGGCAACGGTGAAGGAGGGCGTCTTCAAGCAGCCCGTCCTGGTGCCCGACGCCGTGAAGAGCCGGTACGAGGCCCCCGCCAAGCTGGACACCGGTGTCGTCGACGCACTGCGCGACATGATGCGTGCGACCGTCACCGAAGGGGCCGGCTCGGCACTCAAGGGCACCCCCGGTGAGCCGCACGCGAAGACGGGCACGGCCGAGTTCGGCACCGAGACCCCTCCGCGCACGCACGCCTGGATGATCGGCTACCAGGGTGACCGGAACCTCGCCTGGTCGGTCCTGCTGGAGGACGGCGGATCGGGCGGTTCCGACGCGGGTCCGATCGCGGCGAAGTTCCTCGAGAACCTCGCCGGATGACACTCCGAGAATCCATGCTTTCCTGAAATTATACAGCGGTACGGGGGACTTCGTTGTGAAGAAATCGAGGAGGGTGACTCGCCGAGTGTGCCGGTCTTCAGGGAAGACCGGCACGGGCTCACGACCACGCTCCAGAACTGGCTTCGCCCCCTGATCCGACGGCAGTGCCGCAACTGCCGGTCCTCTGACTTCCGTCGACACGGCCTGTGCTCCCACAGGGGCTCCAGGCTGAAGTGCAAGGCGCGACCAAGCGCACACGGTTGCCAGCACGGAATACACCGATGCCACGTCCACCCTCTCGGGCGAGGGCGTGGTTCTTCAACAAGGGGGATCCGCCATGAACACCTGGAATGACGTGACGATCCGGATTCTCGGTCCGGTGACTCTCGTGAGAGCCACCGGGCCGATACCCATCCGGGGGCAGCGGCAGCGGCGTTTCCTCACTTCCTTGGCGCTGAGACCCGGGCAGGTCATGTCCAAGGAAGCGATCATCGAGGACTCATGGGACGGGGAGCCGCCCCTGACCGTCTCGGGACAGCTGCAGACCTCGGCCTGGATGATCCGCACGGCCCTGTCGGAGGCGGGGCTCACCCGCGACGCCCTCGGCTCGCACGACCGTGGCTACGAGTTACGGGTGCCGCCGGAGTCCATCGACCTGTTCGTCTTCCGGGAAACGGTGCGAAGCGTCCGGGATCTGCACGCGCGCGGAAAGCACAGGGAGGCGTCTGAGCAGCTCGACGCCGCGCTGGCCCTGTGGAAGGGACCGGCCTTCGCCGACGTCACCTCCAGCCGACTGCGTCTGAAGGGGGAGACTTTGGAAGAGGAGCGGGCGGCGGCGGTCGAAGTGCGCGCCCTGATCGACGTCGGTCTCGGACGCTACAACGAGGCGATCGCGCAGCTGTCGGAACTGGTCGACCGCGACCCCTTCCGCGAGGACCTGTACGTCAGCCTCATGAAGGCCTACTACGCAGAGGGCCGCCAGGCCGACGCGATCCAGGTCTTCCACCGGGCGAAGGACATCCTGCGGGAGCAGATCGGGATCAGCCCGGGAGAGAGGATGACGAGCGTGATGCAGGCCATCCTGCGTCAGGACGAACAGGTTCTGCGCGTCAGTACCCCGGCATGAGGTGACGGCGACCGAGGGGAGTGGGGCCTGCGAGGCTTCCCGGATACACGAGTGACGAAACGTCTTCTGCGAAACGGTGGGTGAGACTGGTTCAAGAGTCGTGGAAGAGGCTCGTGGAATTGAATGATCCCTGGTCGGCCACAGGGTCGGCTCCGGCCGGAGCGTCGCCCCCCGTGCGCTCCGGCCATTTCCTTGCCAGGGGGCACCACTGACTCAAAAACGACTCCTTTGTCATCACCTGTCGTAATGTCCCCCTCGCTCGAAGGGATCACAGGAAACGCGGATGGAACATTGGCCGGGCGACGTACGGTACTCAAGGGAGTCCTGGCGGCATCGGGGGTGCGACGGTGGCCGGAGCCGTCGGCGCCTGGCCGGCAGTCCGGCGCGGCGGTCCGTACTCCACCCCTGTGGAGCTGCGCTGGCTCGGCGTCTCCGGTTGGGAGATCGTCATCGGCGGCGGCCGTAGCGTCCTTACCGTCCGCGACGAGACGGTCCGTTATCTGCTCATGTCCACGGGGACGCCGCGGGCGCGCATCGACGATGTCATCCAGGTCAAGGGAGGCGAGTACCTGCAATTCGACGGGTACACGGTGGAGGTCTTCCGCAGCCTGCACAGCCAGCCCGCCGACCACGGCTACTTCGCGCCGGGCCGGAGGGTGGCGCCGCCGCGTCGGCCGACCGTGCTCGGCGACCTCGTTGAGGGCGACACCCTTGCCCAGCAGGTGTCCGTCGACGGCGGGCCGAGGATCCTGCTCATGGGCGCGAGCAAGTTCGTCGAGCGCGAACTGGCCGGGATCCGGCCAGACGTCGCACTGGTCCCGATGAGTTCGCACTCGGCGGTCCACCGTTACGTCGAGCGGTTCCTGACGGCCACGGGGAACCCGCTGCTGCTGATCCCCAGCCACCACGACGACATGGCCCCCTTACCGACGAGCCTGGCCTTCTCGTGGCTCGGTCCAATTCTCGGCTGCCGAAGAACTGTCCAGGGTGTCCGCACCCGGCTCGCGTGTCCTCACCCCCCGGCACCTGCAGCCGCTGGACCTCACCGCCGCGCTCTCCTGATCTCCCGTACTGCCGCTCGAAGATGCCGCAGCGAGCGGAGAGCTCCCAAGTACTCCCTGGGCGGGATGGACCGGGTCGTCAAGTACTCCCAGGACGATCTGGTCGCCCGCTCTCCGCTGACCGAAGAGCACGTCGGGACCCGGGATGAGCCTGGGCGCGCTGTGTGACGCGGCGGTCCGCTCCGGCGACAGCACCGCGGCCAACCTGCTCCTCGGACAACTGGGTGGTCCGCAGGGCCTGGACGCCGCACTCGAAGAGATCGGCGACGACGTCCCCCGGATAGAGCGCCGCGAGACGCAGCTGAACCAGTGGTCCCGGGGCGCCACGCGTGACACAAGCACGCCGCGGGCGCTGGCCAACGACCTGCGCGCGTACGTCCTCGAAGACGTACTCGGCAAGGCCGAACGCGCGCAGCTCACGAAGTGGCTGCGGTCCAGCGCCACCGGCGCCGAGCTCATCAAGGCCGGGATGCCCAAGGACATGGGGGTCGGTAACAGGGCCGGAGCCGGAGGCACGTACGGCATCCGCAACGACATGGCCGTGGTGTGGCCCTCCGACAGCGCCCCGATCGTTGTGGCGATCATGTCGAACGGCTACAAAGAGGACGCCGATTACGACGACAGACTGATCGCGGAAGCGGCATCCGTCGTCGCCGGCGCGCTGTTGCAGCAGCAGGTACGGCCAGTCGGCGTCAGACCGGGGGGCGCTCTCCCAGGAACTCGGCGAGGCGACGGGTGCCGGGGGCGCACGCCTCGTGGAGTTCCCCGGCCTGCTCGGTGGAGAGCCGGCCCGACGCGCCGGTTCGTGCCGTGTCCACCCGTCCGGCCACCCGCGTCGCCCAGGCCTCCGGCTCCGGGGTGTCGGCGAACCGGCCGAACCGGGTGAGTTCCGGGAGCGGGTCGGCCACGATCCGGTCGTAGGAGATGTGCAGCGGCCGCTCCGGGGGCAGCGCGGAGAGGTGCCTGATCGCGCCGGTGCTCCGCGACCGCATCCTCCCGAACCGTTCGAGGTGAATGTCGGCGTGCGCCAGCGCTGCGGCGTCCAGGGTGTCCGGAGTGAACGCCCGCAGCTCTTCCGGGAGGCGCTGTGCGTGCGCCGGATCGTGGACCTTGAACGGCCCGCTCCCGTCGGCCACCGGATCACCTCGTCCCTGATGCTGTGGAGGGCGTCCGGGTCGTCGGTGAGCAGAGGCAGGGTAAACACGCTGATCGCGGGTACTTCCCCGGCGGCGTAGCGGCCGCTGCCGAGCGGGTACCGGTACTCCGGGACCATCACGCCCCTGCGCATCAGCGTGTTGGGCTTCAGCCGCGGAGCGCCGAACAACTTCCAGAACTCCAAACCGTCCAACTCGCCGCCCGTGAAGCCCAAAGGGTCCAGACAGGCGAAGAACTCGCTGAGGCTCAGCACCTTCCGGTGTTCGTTCACTACATCCGACAGCATCGTCGACCCGCAACGGCCGGTGCCCAGGACGATGGTGAGTGGCGCCAAATTGTCGCTCCCTTCAGCGAGTTCGATTTCCCATCGATATCTCTCCGCCGGCTCTCTATTCGCTCTTCAGTAGGGCAGTTGCCCGGATTCGGCATTGCATGAATTCGGCCAATGGGGAAATGTCGACCGTGACCGAAGAGCATTTGGGCCGGCCTAGTGGAAAGAGTCCTGCGGTGAATCAAGAGTCCATAGCGTGTTCGAAGAACGACGACGGAGTCCTCCTCGCCGAGTTCACGGGCGCGCACGAGCAGAACCCCTTCAGCCGCGCCCGGATGCGCGAGCTCACCGCGCTGATGCGTGACATCGACGCGGACCACAAGGTGCGGTGCGTCGTGCTGTACGGCGGCGCGGGGCGCTCTTTCGGCGTGGGAGGCGACTTCAACGAGGTCTCGGCGTTCACCGGCGGCGACGAGGTGAACGGCTGGATCGACGACCTCACCGATCTGTACGGGACGATCGCGGGGATCTCCAAGCCGGTGGTCGCGGCGATCGACGGTTATGCCATCGGGGTCGGTCTGCAGATCGCCCTGAGCTGCGACTACCGGGTGGCCAGCGAGAACGCGCGGCTGGTGATGCCGGAGCTGCGGGTGGGCATCGCCTGCAACTTCGGCGGGTTCATGCTGCGTTACACAGTCGGCGCCACCGTCATGCAGCGCATGCTCTACACCTGCGAGGAGTGGCCCGCCGACCGGGCGCTGGCCGACGGGCTGCTGCACGAGGTACAGCCCGCGGACAAGACGCTGGACCGTGCGCTGGAACTGGCCCGTACCCTTGCCGGCTACACCCCGGAGGCGGTGCAGGGCACCAGGCCACGGGTCAACGCCCCCTTCGTGGAAGGGCTGGAGCGGGTCCGCACCGAGGCCAAGGAGTCGCACCGCAGGGCGTTCGCCGCGGGTGAGGCGCAGGTCCGGATGCGGCGCATCATCGGGAAGAGCTGACGGGACCGCCCTCGTGGAGCCGGTCCGCCGGCCGGCTCCTCAGGCCGGCGGGGTCCTCAGCCCCGGTCGGGGAGGGCCCCGGCGCGCGCCGGGGCGACGGTGCGCCGGAAGTCGTCGAAGCGCGACTCCACCCGCCAGCCGAGCCGCCGGTAGAGGGCGAGCGCGGGGGAGTTCGCGGTGTCGACGGTCAGCGCCATCGCGGTGCGGCCGCGACGCTGCGCCTCGTGCATCACCGACAGCAGCAGCAGACTCCCCAGACCCCGCTGCCGGGCTTGCGGCACGACACCGATCTGCCGTACGTACGCCGCGTTGCGGCTGTCCAGCATGCGGTCGGTGATGTTGGCGAAACCCACGGCGGTCCCGTCGGCCTCCAGCAGGGCGCACTGGGACGGATCGACCCCGGGGTCGGCCTTCCACCATCGCAGCCAGGTCTCGAACCCGTCTTCGCGTTTGCCGGCCTCCTCGGCGGAGAACGCGCTGTTCTTCACCGAGTGGAACGTGCGCAGGTCGCCCTCGCCCCGCAACGGGCGTACCACGGCGTCCGGCCGGACACCTGCCTGCGGGAGCGGGCCGTCCAGCGCGACCGCCATCCGGTAGTAGGCGTGCGGGGAGCCGAAGCCGCACGTGTCCAGTGCGGTGCGGGCGGCCTTCTCCTCCTCGGAGACGAAGCAGGACAGCTCCCCCTCACTCTCACCCTGCCCCTGCGCCTCGGCCCCGCCCTCGCCGGTCTCCCGGGCCCGCTCGGCCAGGATCTCGCCGCAGCGCCGCTCGGCGAAGGACAGCAGTTCGGCCCCATCGGCGGCGGTGCCGCGCGGCCCGAGGACCAGCTCCGCGGTCCACCCCGCCACCCCGGAGGAACTGCTCAGCAACAGGGCGCCCACGGCCTCGCCGTCCGCGCCCTGGAGGAGCCGGGCGTCACGGCGCGGATCCAGGCCCGGGGAGGCCAGCCGGCCCGCGATCCAGGACCGTGCCGTCTCCACCCTGCCCAGCGCGGCCAGATCGCGGTCACGAGCGAGCCGCCAGAGGGTGTCCGTGTGGGCGTGCGGGTCGATGGGGACCAGAGCGGGTACGGTCACCGCGTGCCGCCCACGGCGCCCCCGTCACGCCGGGGGAGCGAGTAGACGTACGAGACCGCACGGCGCTGGTCCTCGGTGCGGTTGGGGGACGAGGTGTGTGCGGTGAAGCCGCCGAACAGCACCGCCGATCCCGCCCGCCGGGGGAGCGTCACCGGGGTCAGGTCCGGCCAGAGCCTTTCGATGTCGAGCGTGGGTTCACGCGGCGAGGCGAAGAGGTCGTCCGGGTTGATGCCGTCGGGCTGGTGCAGTACCCGCCCACGGTGCGAGCCGGGCAGGAACTGCAGGCAGCCGTTGTCCTCGCGGGCGTCGTCCACCGCGATCCAGATGGTGTAGACGTCTTCGTACTTCTCGTAGAACTCGTCCTTGAGGAACAGCGCGTCCTGGTGCCAGGGCTTCTCCGAGCCGACCCGCGACGGCTTCGCCCACAGGAAGGTGTTGTAGAAGTCGCCGGCGAGGCCGTGCAGCGGCCGGACGACGCCCTCGTTGAGGTTGATCAGCTCGGGGATCGCGGCCAGCTCCGGAGAGTGCTCATGGGCTTGTCCCACGACCCGTACCTTGCCCGGGAGGCATTCCTTCCCGGCGGCGCGCGCGGCCCATCCGCCGCCCTCGCCCTCCGCCTCCAGCTGCCACCCGAAAGTGCTGTGGCGCATGTCCTCGGTCCGCCGTATCAGATCATCGCAGCCGCGGCCCATCAGATCGAGGGCTGATTCGGCTACCAGGTCGTCGAGCTGGATGACGCCGCGCTCCTCCAGTTCGCCGGCGAGGTCTGCGATCGACTGGCTGAGGCGCATCGGCTCCACCCTTCGGTACGCGCACGGACGTGCGGCCGTGAGAACCCTGTGTGTGACTCGACTATGAGCGGGCCGCCGGGGGACCGGCAACGGAACGGCCGCGGACGGTTCGGGGTACGCCTCAAATGGCATAGCACAGCGGGGCGTTGACACCGGTCGCGGCACTCGCGTCGCCTCTAGGGTGGGCATTCGTGCGTAAGCAGTCGTACGTGCGCAGTCGTGAGGGGGCCGCGGTCGGTGACAGCGGTGGTCGGTTACGCGGGCGGAGGAGTCGTATGGCGGGGGAAACGGGGTTCGCGTCCGCCTCGGCGGTGATCGTGGACTGGGGTGGCGTGCTGACGCAGCCCTTCGATGAGGCGATCGCGTTGTGGGCCGCCGCTGAGGGAGTGGACCCGGGGGAGTTCGGCGCGGTCCTGGGGCGTCTGCTCGGGCCGGACGCGAAGCCGGGCGGTGGGCCCAACCCGTTCCACCGGGTCGAGCGGGGTGACATGCCGGTGGCGGCCTTCGAGTCCGCGCTGGCCGCGCTGGTGCGGCGGACCGACGGAACGTCTCCCCCCGCCGACGGCCTGGTGCAGCGCATGTTCGCCCATTTCGCCATGGAACCGGCCATGGCCGGGCTGCTGCGCAGGGTGCGCGGCGCCGGGGTCCCGGTGGCGCTGCTGTCCAACTCGTGGGGCCACCGCTACGACCGCGACGGATGGGACGAGCTGTTCGACGCGGTGGTGATCTCCTGCGAGGTGGGGATGCGCAAGCCGGAGCCGGAGATCTTCCGGCACACCGCGCGGCAGTTGGACCGCCGGCCCGAGGAGTGCGTGTTCGTGGACGACCTGGGCCGCAATGTCCGCGCCGCGCGCGCCCTGGGGATGACCGCCGTGCACCACCGGACGGCGGCGGAGACCGCTGAGGCTCTCACACCCCTTCTGCGGGTCTCCGGCCGGACAGCCGCCCCCTGACGCGGCAGCGGCCGGCCGGGGTGGCGGGCTGCGCGCCGCCGGTGCTCAGCGCGCCGGCTCCTCCGGCGGGCAGTCGACGCGTCACCGGCCGGTCGCGGAAGCCACCGTCGCGCTGACCGGCCCCTTGCGCGGCTCGGCGGAGGCGGCGGTCCGATGGGCGGCCGGTGTGCCGGGTGCTGGCGGCGTCGTGTCCTGTCGCATGCGGCCCACCAGTTCGTCGAGCCGGCGCTCGGCCGGCCCGGTACAGTCCAGCAGCCGGCGGGCGGCGGCGGACAGTGATGTGCCGCGTGCCGTGCTGTACACCAGTGGCAGGCCGCAGCCCTTCTCCAGCCGGTGGATACGGCGGGTCAGCGCGGGCTGGGTGACCAGCAGCGCGTCGGCGGCGCGGTTGAGGCTGCCGATCCGGTCGATGGCCCGCAGCAGATGCAGGTGTTCCGCCTCGAAACGGTTGTCCGGCTCCTGCCCGGCCCAGTGGAGTTCGGAGAGGAGGACGGGCAGCAGCCCGGTGGCGGAGGACGGTAAGGGATCGGCCCGGGTGTACGCCGGTCCCCGTACGCCCTTGGTGAGCGACGGTGCGGCGGCCGAGGCGGCGTACGCCGGGTTGTGCTTCGCCGCCCGCTGGACATAGCCGTACCGCAGCCAGGCGCACAGCTCACGGGCGAGCGCCAGCGGGACGACGAGCGGATCCACGGCCAGCGAGAGCCGGCGTACCAGCTTCTGGCGCAACGGACGCAGCACCAGGCTCCGTTCGTGTTCCGGCTCCGCGGCGACGGGGGAGACCAGCGTGACGCCGTATCCGCGGCCGACCAGTTCCAGGGCCGCGCTCTGCGAACGGACCGTGAAGCTGACGCGGGGAGCCGGAGCCAGCAGGGAGAAGGCCCAACCCTGGTCGTCACCGGAGTCGCCGCCCACGGTGGCCACCCACTCCACGTCGGCGAGGTCGTGAAGGTCGAGCGTGTCCCGCCCGGTGAGCGGGTGATCCCTGGGAAGCGCGACCCACTGCGGTTCCTCGACGACGGTGTGGACCAGGGTCTCGCTGCGCTGCGTCCCCGGCCGGCGAGTCGTCTCCCAGCCGCAGGCGGCGTCGACCGCGTACCGCTCGAACCGCTGCCAGACATCGTGGCTGTCGCCCGGCACGACATCGAACACCACTTCGGGGAAACGATCCGTCAGATCGCGTCCCATGTCGTACGCCCACTCCGCGCCCACCGCGAACTGCACGACCGGCAGCCGCTCCTGTGTGTCGGCGTGGTGGTGGGCCGTGGCCATGGCGAAGTCGATCGTGCCCAGCAGCCGCCGTCCCGCGTGCCGCAGGGCGTGGCCGGCCTCGGTGAGCTCGGTTCCGGTGGAGCTGCGCGACACCAGCGGGGTACGCAGCCGCCGCTCCAGTTTGATCAGACGGCGGCTCGCGGACGACTGCGTCATCCGGCCGCCCCGTTCCACCGCGTGCAGGCTCCCGTGGTCGCGGACCGCCTGTAAAAGTGCCACATCCGAACGCCGCAGATCGAACATCCAGGACATCTCCCCGTGAGCCGAGCCGCCCCTGCCGCCGGGACAGGAGCGACGGTCCAGTCACACGTGACTGCGTTTTACCGTACGGACGGGCGGTCTTCGGCCGGTCTCCGCACGGGGTCCGGTCACGTGGTTGGCCGGATCGGGTCGGTGACTCGTCCGGAGGTGGCCGGAACCTCTGCCTCCGGCCGCCCGGCGGTACGCGGGAACGCCAGCGCCGCGGCGATCCCGGCGCCGGCCAGCACGGCCGCGCCCACGAAGACGGTCGTGTAGGAGGCGGCGGCAGGGTATCCCGGAGCGGTCGTCGTCACGGCCAGGACCATGAAGCTGACCTGTACTCCGAAGGAGCCCCCGAGGTTGCGCAGCACGCTGTTGATCCCGACCGTCACCGCCGTCGACCCGCTCGGCGAGGCGAGTGTGAGGAGCTCCGCCATGGCACCGCCCAGCAGTCCGGTCGCCAGCCCGGTCAGCGCGGTGCCCAGCGCGAGACCGGCAACGGTCCCCGGCAGGAAGGCGAATACGACGGGCGAGGCGGCGAACAGCACGGTGCTCGTGATCATCACGGCCCGCGGCGACATCCGGTCGTACTGCCGCAACCATCCGGACAGCAACCCGCCGGTCACGGCGGCGACCTGCATCGGCAGCATCACCACCACCAGGGTGGCGCCGTCGGCGGACAGCCCGTAGCCGGTGGAGCGGGGGGCGTCGGCGAGCCCCGGCGCGAGTATCCCCGTCTGGAACATCACCAGCCCGGTCAGCAGGCTCACCGCGTTGAGGGTCCAGATCGGGCGGCGGCCGAGCAGCCGGGTGTCGATCGCCGGCTGCGGCGACCGCCGCTCCACGTGTACGAGTGCCACGCAGCCCGCGGCCCCGGCCGCCAGCAGCACCGCCCCCAGGGCCGACCCGGGCCCCTCCCGGCCGTAGTGGGTCAGCGCCAGCAGCAGAAAGGCGCTGACCGCGCTCAGCAGCAGCAGTCCGGGCACGTCCACCCGGGTCCCGGTGCGGCGCGGGGTCTCGGGCAGCACCAGCGCACCCACTACCAGCAGGACGACCGCCAGCACGCCGGCGGTCACGAACAGCCCCTGGAACGCGGCGGCGCCGTCGCCGAACACGCCGACCAGCAGGATGCCGACGCCGCCCCCCGTCCCGAAGGCCGCGGACAGCACGCCGGAGGGCCCGGCCAGCGACTGCCCCGGGAATCCCTCCCGCAACAGGCCGATGGCGAGCGGGAAGAGGCCGGCCGCGATGCCCTGCACCAGCCGTGCGACGAGCAGGACGGTGAACGACTGGGCGACGGCAGCCACCGTCGCCGACACCGCGACGACGGCCAGTACCCAGAACAGCACCACACGCCGGCCGTACAGGTCCCCGAGGCGTCCCACCACCGGAGTGGCGACACACCCCACCAGCAGGTGGCCTGAAACGATCCACGCCGCGTCCGTGCCGGAGACCCCGAAGGCGTGCTGGATCTGCGGCAGCAGCGTGGCGACACCGAGCTGAAGCAGGGCGAAGAGCCCGCAGGCCCCCGCGAGTACGCCCAGTGCCGCACGACGCGCGGTGGACGGCGTGCGGCCCCGGGCGGTGCTCACCACTGTTCGCTGACTACCGGTTCTGCCAGCGACGTGACTTCGGCGGACTCGAAGCGGTGGCAGTAGTGGCCCATGCGCGACACCGGATAGCTGGTGCCGATCGCCGCCATCGTGAACGCCTTGAGGTCACCGGGCACCGGCCGGTAGCGGCCGTTCGCCCCGAAGCTCTGGTCGCCGTAGGCGACCCGGACCCGGCGCGGTTCCAGCGGGCGGCCGACGAAGTAGCCGAGCCAGTCGTGGGCGTACTCGACGGTCTTGCCCTTCTCGGGGGCGTAGTCCGGGCGCAGCATGACGTCCCGCTGGAATTGGAGCATGTCCTCCAGGCGGGCGTCACGGTCGGGATGCAGGTCCAGCGTGGCGAGGAACTCGCGCAGTTCGGCGTGGAACCGGTCGAAGTCGGTGGCGATGCGCAGCCAGCCCCAGTTGTCGAGGGTCCAGCCCCGGCGCCTGCCGTACGGGGCCAGGTCGGCGGCCATGTCCGGCTGACTGGCCACCAGGTTGGCCAGCGGCAGGGTGGGGATGTCGATGTAGTCGTGGTAGAGGCTGCGCATCCGCAGGTACAGCGACCCCAGGACACTGTCCGGACGGGCGCTGAAGTAGTTCTGCAGCCCCTCGTAGAAGCGGGTGTAGCCGATTCCGTGCTCCTGGCGGAGGAAGATCGACAGATACCGGGTGTAGCAGCCGTTGTGCAGGAACTGCACCGCCTGGATGAAGCTGAAGCACTCCACCCAGGCGTCCCGGGGCATGGAGTTGGTCTCCATCACCATGTTCACGGTCTCGGCCTCGTCGTCGGGCGTGCCGGGGCGCTCCACGTACATCCGCTTCGGGACGGTGCGCAGCCCGTACCCGGCGACCTTCTCCGGGGTGTTGAGCGGCGCGTTGGGGAGCATGCACAGCTCGTAGACCCTCAGGTCCTCGTGATTGCCCGCCTCCAGCAGCGAGCCAATACCGTCGCGGAACGAGCGCCCGGTCTCCAGGGGCAGGCCCAGGATCAGCTCGGTGTAGGTGTGGATGTTCTCCGCCGCGTACCGCTGCTGGAGCTTGCGGTAGTTGTCCAGGCCGATGTTCTTGCGGTCGATGGCCTCCAGGACGTCCATGTCGGTGCTCTGCATCGACAGTGTGGTGCCCATCAGCAGGTCGGCGTCGTGCCAGGTCTTGCTGATGTCGAAGACCCGGTCGTTGGAGTTCTTGGCGAAGTTGACCCGGACCTGCTTCGGGGCCCCCATCTCCGCCCGGGCCTCAGCCAGGGCGTGCGCGATCTCCAGGTCGCGCGGCATGATGCCGAAGTTGGCGTCACAGATGAACAGGTCTTCCACGTCGTGGCGGGCGAACCAGTCGATCTCGTCCTGCAGCCGTTCGTCCTCGAACTTCCGCAGCGCGCTCATCGTCGCCGAGCCCCAGTCGCAGAAGGCACAGGAGTACGGGCAGCCCCGGTTGGTCTCCCACAGGGCGTAGAAGCGCAGCCCCCGCTCCCGGCAGGTGGCCACGGCCCCGTCCATCACCCCCAGCAGATACGGGCTCGGCGTGTCGATCAGGCGCGGCAGCCGCTTGGCCTTCGGCCCGGCCACGGCTTCGGCGCCGCGGCGCACGGAGACGCCCGGCACGGCGGTGTAGTCCGGACGGTCGGCCAGGCGCTCCGCCAAGAGCCCCCGGAACGCCACCTCGCCCTCGCCGTGCGCCAGCACGTCCACATACGGGTGCTCGGCGAAGAAGTCCCCTGGCCGGTCGGGGACATGGGGCCCGCCGGCCACCACCAGCACGTTCGGGTAACGCTCCTTGACCAGCTTCGCCACCTTCATCTGGCGGCGGAAGTTCCACACGTAACAGGACAGGGCCAGGACGTCGGGCTCGGTGATGCCGTCCGCCATCTCCTGGACTGGCGCGACGAGGAAGACGGGTTCCTGGAAGTCGTAGGCGGCGGCGATCCGTTGGTCCTGCTCCGCGTAGGTACGCAGTAGACCGGCCACCAGGGGGAGGAAGGGAAACGCGTTGAGGCCGATGAAGTACACCTTGCGGCCGCGGCTGGCGAGTTCGGCGGGCATGCTGGTCACGGCTCCTCGGTGTCGGACGGTTCTCGGCGTGGGCACCGGTCGGTCATCCTGTGCTCGGGACCGGATCGGGCTCCCTGGGGAGCGACCAGTTGGCGCCGCCGCGGACAGCCCGGAGCATCTCGTCGAAGGCGCTGTCGTCGGAGTAGTAGAAGACCGACGGGTCGGCGCCGGAGGTGACGCCGGGCGTGGCGCGGGCGCTCGCCCCCGCCAGCAGGTCGGCGAGCCGGTTGTAGAAGCTCTCCAGCGGCAGCCGGGTGGGGAACAGGGTGTGGTAGCAGTCGAACAGCTCGGGGTCGTCGCTGATCAGGTCGGCCCGGCTCTCGTCGTACAGATCCGTACCCGGCAGCGGTGTCAGCACCGAGAAGCTCGGCATGTCGACCTGCAGTTCCTCCACGGTACGGCCGAGCTGGGCGAAGTCCTCGTCCAGCCAGTTGGGCTGGACGATGAAGTTGGCCCGCACCTTCACCCCGTTGGCGTGGAAGAGGTCCAGCGCCCGCCGGGTCTGGCCGGGGTCGGTGCCCTTGCGGTAGCCCGACAGTTCCTCGTCGGTCATCGACTCCGCGCCGACCAGCACCGAGTCCAGGCCGATCTCGGCCCAGCGCGCCATCACGTCGGGCCGACGCAGCGCGGTGTCGGTCCGTACGTACATGTGGAACCGCTTGCGGAACCCGGCCTTGTCGATGGCGTCCGCCAGCTCCAGCATCCGCCCGGACTGGATGAACGCCTCGTCGTCCACCACGTACAGGTTCTCGCCTTCGATGTCGGCGATCTCGGCGAGGACCCGGTCGATGTCCTTCACCAGGTAGCGGCGGTCCGTCATCCGCCACAGCGAACAGAACTTGCAGGTGTACGGACAGCCGGCGGTGAACCGGATCAGCGACACCGGACGGTAGACGGAGTGGAAGTAGTCCCCGCGGTGGTGGGCGAGCAGTGAACGGTCGGGCATCGGCAGGTCGTTGAGCGCCGCCGGCTTGGGACGGCGGTCCCGTTCCAGGCCGGTGCGCGCGTCGTACGGGGCGAGCCCCTGCACCGGCGAGGGAGTGCGGCCCGATTCCAGTTCGGCCGCCAGATGACTGAGCGCCGCGCCGCCCTCACCGGCCACGATCCAGTCGGCGGCGAAACCGTTCAGCCACTCCGCCGACACCGTCGGATGGTGGCCGCCCAGCACGATCGGGACGTCGGGCCACAACCGCCGCGCCTCCCGGCTCACCTCCCGGGAGACCTGCACGCTGGTGGTGTACGGGATGGCCACGCCGACCAGGTCGGGTGGTTCGTGCGTGAGCGCGTACTGCTCCAGCGGCGGATCCAGCCGCAGGTCATGGATGGTCACGTCGTGGTCGCCGCGCAGCGCGCCGCCGAGGTACTCCAGCGGCAGCGGTTCGCACAGGCTCAGCCGGTCGCTGAGGAGGGCACGTTCGTTACGAGGCCACACCAGCAAGACCCTCATCAGATCCCTCCCTGTCGTTGGTCCCGGTCTTCGTCCCGGCGCCCCGCGCCGCTGGCCCGCCGTCGCAGAAGACGGAGGCCGCGATCGCCTGCAGCCGCTCCGCCTGGGTGCGCCGGTCGTCACTGCCGAGAGCGGCGGCGAACATCCGGCTCATGGCGGTGCCCTCGTGGATGCCGCGCTTGGGCCGCCAGGCGACCTCCTCCGGCAGGACCTCGGCTGCGGCGCTGCGCAGCACCCACTTCGCCGTGCCGCCCCGGGCCTTCAGCCGCCCGCGGATGCCCAGCGCCGCCGCCATCACGTCGCGCGACCAGTAGGGGTAGCGGACGACGGTGTCGCGGGCGTCGGCGAAGGCGGGGCTGAATTCGTTGCTCCGGGAGGTCGCGGCGGTCTGGGCGACCACCGCCCGCTCGATGTCCTCCTCGCCGCCGCTGCCGCCGAGCCCGGCGAACACCAGGTCGGCGCCGTAGCCGGAGAGCAGCACCTGACGGCCGCCGGTGGTCGTGCGGTTGAGCAGGAAGCAGGCCGGCGCGGCGATCTGCAGCGTGAGCAGGTCCCAGGTCTCCATCGCGCGGATCATGCCGGGCAGCAGCTCCGCCAGCTGGTCCGGGCCGAACAGCAGCTCCTGGTGTTTGCTGCCCAGGCGCTCCGCGAACCACGCCGCCTGCTCGAACTCGTCGCCGAACGGCGTGCCCACGGTGTACGTACGCAGGTCCGCCCCGGAGGTCTCCCGCGCCGCCAGCGCCGCGACCGTGGAGGAGTCCACCCCGCCGCTGAGCATGACTCCGACCTCGTCCAGACCGGAGGCCAGCCGCGCCACCGATGTGCGCAGCGCCTCCCGCACGGTGTCCACCGCGTTCTGAGGGTCGGTCATCTCCGGCTTGTCCGGCAGCCTCTGCAGCCGCCGCAGGGAGACCGGTTCGGTGCCGTACGCGTCCACCACCAGCGTCACCGCGCTGTTCGCCGGGATCGCCGTCACCCCCGCGAACCGGCCGCCGGGCAGCAGCGCCTGCTCCGCGCTGCCGAGCACCGGGGGCGAGGGCAGCAGCGGCAGCATCGCTCCGGCCGAGGTGGCGATCAGCAGCGTGTCGTCGGCGGCGCGCGCGTAGTGCAGCGGGCAGGTGGCGCCGATGTCGCTCCACAGCGTGGCCCGGCCGCTGCGCACCAGCACCGCGCAGTAGCGGGCGTGACTCCGGGCGGTCCAGGCCAGCAGCTCGTCGAGCGGGGCGTGCTCCGGCGGGCTCTCCTCGACCAGCCGGTCTCCGTGCACGACCAGCGCGTCCGCGCCGTGACGCAGCACCAGGGTGCTCAGGCCGCGGCCCGTACCCAGGGATTCGAACTCCACCGAGCCCGAGTGGCAGCGCAGCAGGAAACCGGACATGTCAGTACACCCCTTCGACGCGGTGGCCCTCGGTGAACTCCGGGGAGTACGGATCACCCAGCCAGGGCCAGGGATAGAGCTCGGCGGCCACCCCGTACGGGCGAACCCGGCGTGCCCGGTCCCGCTCCCAGAACCCGGGCACCAGCGCGTCGTCGGTCAGCCGCCACACCCGCACCCGGCCTTCCTCGCCGAACGCCACCTCGGCACCGTGCTCGTCGACGACGTCCAGCGCGATGTGCGGCTGGCAGGGCACGTAGACCACCCTGTGGTCGTCCGCCGCCTCGAACGGCTTCTGCCAGCTGATACCGGTGGTCGAGGTGCCGTACATGCCGACCACCGGCACGCCGGGGAAGAATTCCTCGCGCAGCTGGCGGTGGGAGTCGGGGTCCATGGTGGTACCGGCGTGCACGATGGCCCGTACGCCGGACAGCGCCTCGGTGCCCAGCCGCTCGGGCAGCATGTCCAGCAGCCGTGAGGTGCAGAAGACCACCCCGATGTCCTGCGCCCGTACCACTTCCGCCACCTGGTCCCAGATGTGCCGCACGTACCGGTCGTACGCCGCCGTCATGCCCTCCTCGCCGAAGATCTTCACGATCCGCGGGTCGAGGTCGACCGAGAAGCACATCCCGCCGCGGCGCTCCGCGAAGGCGACGACGAGTCTGCCGGTGGTGTGCGGCCCCATCGGGCCGATGAACAGCCAGTTGCTGTCGCGCGGCACGCCGTGCAGGTCCAGGAACTCGTCGGAGAAGTCCAGGATGTCGGCCCAGTAGCGGGCGCCCCAGGTGCCGTGCTTGGCCGGGCCGGTGGTGCCGCCGGTCTGGGCGGCCCACAGCGGGCCGCCCGTGCCCAGCACCGAACGGGGGACGAAGGTCTCCAGCGGGGCCCGCCGCGAGGCCTCCTCGAAGTGCCTCTGGTCGGCGCCGTCCTTCAGCGCGATCAGGGCGACGGCGTCCTGCAGACTCTGGACCTTCTCCAGGGCGTTGGTGCCCTGCCGCCGGTCGCGCTCCAGCCAGTAGGGGGTGCCGTCCCGGGGGGCGAAGTGGAGGCGAACGGTCCGGCGAACGTCGTCATCGGTGATCGGACGGAGTTTCGACTCGCTCGGACTTCGCATGGCGGATCCCTCTCGTCCGGTGCTGTTCCTGCTGCCGGTCATGCGCCGGTGCCCGGCAGAACGGCCTTCTTCTTGAACAGGAAGTCGGCCAGATAGCCCTCATGCGGGTCGCACGGGTCGTAACCGCGGTCGAACTCCTCACCACCGAAGACCTTGTCGACGCCCGGTTCCTCGGCGAGCGCCCGCACCAGTGCGCCGGCCTCGCCGAGGACGGACACGATCAGCGACCCCGCGCAGGCGGCGACGGCCTTCGACCGGGGAACATGAGCCACCGCGGTGAACGGGAACGGCAGTTCCGTCCCGAAGAGCGGAGACCCGGCGTCGAGCAGCAGCACCGTGGGGCGCAGATAGGCCGTCCCGTCGAGATCCACCCGCAGGGGCACACCGGTGGCGGCCTCGGTGACGTCGACCGCTCCGGCCGCGATCTCCCGCTCGATCCGCGTCGCCAGCGCGTCCCGCACCGCGCGGTCCGGGAAGGCGGGCACCGCCGCCGCCGGGTCGTCCAGGGGCAGCACCGGACGGGCGGCGAACTCCCGCGCCAGCAGGCCGGCGGCCTCCTCGGCGTCGCCGAGGACGACAAGGGAGCTGATGTTGGTGCACAGCCGCCCGCAGCCGGCGAACGCCTCCCGGGCCAGCCGCTGCCAGGCGTCCTCCGGCGGAGCATCGCCGACGACGGCCCGACTGCGGCCGTAGTGATACGTCTTGACCTTCCCCGGCGGCAGGTCGGCGGGCACCTCCTCACCCGGCCACAGCACCTGGTCCGCCAGCCGCCGCAGGGCCGGCGCGTCGCCGTGCACCAGCGACACCGCGTGATCCGGCAGCCCGGCGGCGTACAGCGCCTCGGTGAGCAGTACGGCGGTGAAGGGGTCCCGGGCCGAGGTGCTCAGCAGCACCGGGCGGCGGGCGGCCAGCGCCTGGAGCCACTCGATGTTGATGGTCGGGAAGTTGTCGGGCACCCGCACGTGCACGGACCGCCCCGCGGGCCGCCAGGACCACCGGGGGTTGCCGCCGCCCGTCCGGTACGCCGCGACGGTCCCGTCCGGGGACTGCGCGGCGAGGATCTCCTCCATGCTCCCCAGGTCGTCCGCCACGGTACGGATCCCGCGCGCCGCCCGCCGCACAGGCAGGCCACTCGCTGCGGACAGCGCCCGCAGCCACGGGTCGAGCTCCCCGGTGTCCAGCCGCGCGGTGAGCCGCTCGGCGGCGCGGCGCAGCAGCCCGAACCAGGCGTCGTCGTCCGTCCCGCGCAGCAGGCGGGCCGTCTTCTCGGCCTCCTCCGCCATCCGGAACTGCACCAGGCGGCCCGCGGCGCCCAGCCGGGCCACTGGACGCCCGGCACCGTCGTGCAGCGCCTGCGGCCGGCTGGACATCACCGGGCGGGGGCCGGAGTAGGCCGGGACGTCCAGCGGACCGGCGGGTTCCGGGGCGGCCGGGACGGCTCGCTCGGCTCCCGTCGTGAGCATCGTCACTGGACCTCCGGGACCAGGGCTGCGGGCTCCTTGGCCATCGGCGCGCCACCGTCCATCAGGCCCAGGCGCGTCTGCACGGTGTTCAGGTTGGCCAGGAACGCGATGCGCTTGTACTGGCCCTGACTGCGGGTCGGGGTCATGTCGTCGTAGAGCTTCCACAGCTCGTCGCTGGAGGCCCCGGGGCTGGAGGTCACCGGGATGTGACCGGTGTAGCAGTCGGTGTCGGTGGTCTCGACGGTGAACTCCACGCGCTTCGCCATGTCCTTTTCCAGGTCGGCGTGGAAGGGCACGAAGAAGCAGGGGGACACGATGTCGTGGGGGTTGCCGCCGAGCCTTGCCTGGAGCCAGGTGATGGTCGAGCGCATCGCCTCGTCGGTCTCGCCCGGGATACCGAGGATCATCGTGGCCTGCGTGCCGATCCCGGACTTGCCCAGGGAGTCCAGTGCCCGCTCGGTGACCGCCACCTTGACCGGCCGGCCCAGGCGCTTGAGGAGCGTCCAGTCGAGCGTCTCCACGCCCACCAGCAGGCGGAAGCAGCCGGACTTGCGCAGCATGCGCGCCATTTCGTCGTCGATCAGGTCCGGGCGGGCCTTGGCCTCCCACTCGAACTTGCCCTGCAGGCCGGACTCCTCGATGGCCTGGCACAGCTCCTGCATGCGCGGGACGTCCTCGACGAAGTCGTCGTCCTCGATCCGGATCCGGTCGAACCCGTGCCCCTCGACGAGTTCACGGATCTCCTCCATGACGCGCGTCGCGCTGTGCCGGCGCTGGCCGACTCCCCACTGGTGCTTGGAGTAGCAGTAGGCGCACGCGTACGAACAGCCGCGGGCCGTGACGACGTTGCCGGCCCGGCCGCGGGAGATCGTCCGGTAGAGCTCCATGTCGGCCAGGTCCCTGGCCGGCTTGGGCAGCTTGTCCAGGCGCATCACCTGCGGGGCGGCGGGCGTCTCGACGACCTCCCCGTCGTCGTCGCGGAAGACGATGCCGCGTACCTTGCGCAGGTTCTTCCGGCCGTTGTTGCCGAACTCGTGGACCAGGTGCGAGAAGGTCACCTCGCCCTCGCCCTTGACGACGACATCGGCGGCACCGTCCTCGACCAGCTGCCGGGCCAGCGGCGTGGCGCCGACACCGCCCAGCACGGTCAGGGCCCGCGGGTGGTGGTGCCTGACCTCGGACGCGAGCTTGATGCCGTTCTTGAGACTGGAGGTCAGCACCTGGATGCCGACGACGTCCGGGGTGAAGCCCCGCAGGGGTTCGTTCGGCGTGGCGAGCGGCCTCTCCAGGACGAAGAGCTGATCGTCGATGAAGTGGACGTCGGTGCCCGCGGTGTCGTGGAAGGTACCCTCCCGCAGCACGGCCGCCAGGGACAGCAGCCCCAGCTGCGGTGCTGAGATCGACTCTCCGGAAAAGGACGACCGGCGAGCGTTCACGAGAAGAACTTGCATGCTTGTCTGCCTCCTGCGAGTGGACAGTCCTCAGGCGCGGCCCGGCTGACCGCCCGCAGCCTGTGTGCACACGGGTTCCGTGGCTGGGGAACGTGCTGCGCGGTGCTTGCCCGCGTGTCACAAGGTGGGCCTGGTCTGGTCGTCAGCGGGTGATCGTGGGGGTCGGAGGGAACGTGGTCCCCAGCCCAACATGGGCCCGCTTCGCCGTCCAATGCCATTTCCGGGTCGCGCCCGCTCTGCCGTGGCATGGGCGGGTTCCGCAGCCTCCGGCCATGCCGGGAACGCATCACGGCGATGCGTCAAGGGCTTCTGTGCCGGGAGCCGGCTCTGTGGCAGCATCGCTGCGGAGCTCAGCAGATCAACTGCCCCGCACTCGCTCGGGAGAGGTACTGATGACGGCTTTGCACCGACCGGCCGACGCGGCGGGCGTCGCGACGACCGTGGCGTCCGACCCGGCGGCCGAACGCGAGATCTTCGAGCGCGACGGAGTGGTGCGATGGGACGACGTACTGACGCCCTCTCAGGTGATCGAGCTGCGCCAGTCCATGGAGAACGTGTTCAATCGGGAAGGTGTCCCCACCGAGGGCGTTCTCGACCTTTCCGAAACAAAGGCCCGGCCGAACGACCTGGCGCTGCTTCAGAAGATCGGCATCTGGGAGTCCGACCCGGTCTGTGAGAAGCAGATACGCCGTCCCGACCTGGTGCGCCGGGTGGAGGCACTGCTCGGCGGGCCGGTACGGCTCTTCCGCGACCACTCCTTCTACAAGCCGGCCGGCAAGGGCGAGCGCAGCCGCCTGGTCCTGCACCAGGACAACCGGTACTGGCACCTGGACCCGCCGGACGCCATCACCATCTGGATGGCTCTGGACGACGCCACGACGGAGAACGGCTGCGTGCACTACGTGAAAGGCAGCCACCGCCTGGGCCGGGTGGAGCATGTCCGTCCGGAGGAGGGCGCGGTCCTGGTCGAGGCCCTCACCGACCAGGAACCGGTGCCCTGTCCGGTGCCCGCGGGCAGTGCCCTGGTCCACAGCATCAACACCCTGCACGGCTCGGGGCCCAATCTCACCGACGGGCCCCGCCGCGCCTATTCCCTGGTCTTCGTACGGGACTACGTCACGGCCCGCGGCCGGCCGATGACCGACTACCCGCTCGCCGCCGACCTGGTCCGCTGAGGCGCCCGATGACCACTTCCGTGTCAGCGGATCCGGCCGGGCTGGAGCCCGGCGCGTACGAGACGATCCTGCTGGAACGCTCCGACGGCATCGCCTGGGTCACCCTCAACCGGCCCGAGAAGCTCAACGCCCACAACGAGCAGATGCACAACGAGCTCCTCGACGCCTTCGCCCGGGTCGCGGACGACGGTACGACCCGGGTGCTCGTCCTCACCGGCGCCGGGGACCAGGCCTTCTGCATCGGCAGCGACTTGGGGTTCCTGGGAGAGGTACTGGCCGGGGACAAGGGCGACACCGAGCTGTACTCCGTCTATCTGGCGCGGATGAACCGGGTGGCGTTCGCTTTGGAGCGGCTGCCCATGCCGACCATCGCCATGGTGCAGGCCAAGGCCCGCGCTGGCGGCTTCGAGTGGGTCACGGCCTGCGATCTGGTGCTGATCGCGGAGGAAGCCAGGATCGGTGACGTCCATACGCCCTACGGCCATATGCCGGGCGCCGGGGCCACCCATCGCACGGTCCGCAAGATGGGTCTGCAGCCCGCGATGGAACTCCTCCTGACCGGCCGCTGGCTGTCGGCGGCCGAAGCGGTCGAGAAGGGCCTGGCCCTGCGTGCGGTACCACGGGACCGGCTGCGTGAGGAGACCGCCGCACTCGCCCGCACGCTGGCCGGGATGCCGGGCGACTGCCTGCGCCATCTGAAGGCGGCCGTCATGGGCGGTCTCGGCGGCACCGTGGAGGAGGCCGTCGCGGTGGAGACACGCGAGTACCTGGCTCTGATGAGCGGCTCCTCCGGCCCGGTGGACGGTTTCCGCGAGGGCCAGCGCGACCGCGCGGCCCGGCGTGACGCATCGGACTGACACGCCGGCTCGGGAAGGGACGTGTCGGAGCCCTGCCCGCAGGAGTCGAACGCAACCAGCCCGTATCGAGGCCGCCTTACATGCCACGGTGCCGGAGGGGTCGTGTCGGGGTGCTCCCCGCAGGGTGTTGAACGCAACCGGCCCGAACAAGTCCCAGTACCCAAGTGTTCGGCACCCGAGGAGACGCCCCGCCACGGCACCGCCCCTCACGGGCGCTGGCCGAGCGACGCCACCGCTTTGCCGGGCCGGCCGGGCCGGTTCAGTGCGGGAGGCCGCCCCCGTAGCGGCGCTTCGCCTCGGACAGCTCCTCCACCCGGCCCGTGTCCCAGGCGCGCTCCCACCCCGCCAGCCGCAGCAGCCACGCGACGAGACTGGCGGTGAAGCCCCAGACGAACAGGTTCCCGGCCAGAAAGCCGGGCCCTACGTATCCGGCAGGAAAACGCAGCCGCAGCCGGCCCGCCGGATCGGCGAGATCCCGGACCGGCACCCGATGCACCGAGACGATCTCGTCGCCGTCGCCCGCCAGGTCGCCGCCGCCGTCCCACCAGCCGAGCACCGGAGTGACCGAGAACCCGCTCCAGGCGACGTACAGCGGGCGCAGTGAAGTGACGACACGGACAGCGGCCGGGGCGAGGCCGGTCTCCTCCGACGTCTCGCGGAGGGCGGTGTGCACCGCGTCGCGGTCGTCCGGGCGGGCCGACCCGCCGGGGAAACACACTTGGCCGGGGTGGTCGCGCAGCGCGCCGGAGCGCTGGAGGAACAGCAGATCCGGGCCACGGTCCCCGGCTGAGAAGAGCACCATGACGGCGGAGGCCCGGTCCCTGGCCGGTTCCGGGAAAGCGTAGCGCTCCAGCTCCGGAGCGCTGTCCCGACCGGCTCGCCGGCCCATGTCGGCCAGCCAGGACGGCACTTGGGGCCCGTGCGGATGTGCCTGGTCGAGAGCCACGGCCGCAAGCGTAGGCGAGCCGCCGTTTCCCGGCGCCCGCCTCGACCGGCATTGGCGGGAAACGGCTGTGCCCTTTGCGACACACCGCGATGCGTCGCAGGCATCGTGACGGATGGTGAAAGACGGGTCGCGCTTCGTGTCGATCACCGCCGAGAACCGAGGTCAGCTCCGATGCCCAGCCAGCACACCCGGTCGGCGGTCCCCGCCGCCCGTACGCGCAGTGCCGTTACGAGCACGGTTACGAGCAGACGCGCCCTGGTCCGCGGCACGACAGCGGGCAGGACAGCGGCCACGACAGCGGCCACGACAGCGGCCAGGACGGCGGCTGCGGCGCCGGTCGTGGCCGGGGTGCCGTCCGCCGCCATCGCACCGGGCGTGGCCCGCCGGGGAGCCGGGGCGGCCCTGCGCTGGTTCGGGACCAACGCCTGGGAGCTGACCTTCGACGGCCGGACCGTGCTCATCGACCCCTGGCTGACACGCTTCTCCACCACCGGCCCGGACGGTCGGTTCGATGCCGCGACACCGCTGTCCGTGGACCGCGCGGCGATCTGCCGGCACCTGCGCGCCGCCGACCTGGTCCTGGTCACCCACGGCCACTACGACCACATGGGCGACGTCCCCCACGTGCTGGAGCGGTTTCCCCGGGCCCGCGCGGTGGCCACGCAGACCCATGCCCATCTGCTCTCCGCCATAGGAGCCCCCGCCGACCGGGTCGTCTGGGCACGCGGCGGTGAGTACATGAACTTCGGCGGCTTCACGGTCCGGGTGCTGCCGAGCCCGCACAGCCTGTCCGCCGGTACCGGTACTTCGCCCCCGGGAGCCTGGTGGCCCCGCCCCGGCGGGTGTACACCGTCTCCGACCTCCTGGAGGGCGGGACGCTGGCGTACCAGGTGACCACCGACAGCGGGCTGAACGTACTCGACATCGGCACCGCCAATCTGATCGAGCGTGAGCTGCGGGGCCTGCGCCGGACGTCGCCGTCGTCGCGGTGCCGTACGCCGGGGCGACGTACCGCTATCTGGAGCGCCTGCTGGAGGCCCTCGGCGGCCCGCCACTCGTGGTGCCCACCCTCCTCACAGGCAAGGGTAAGACGCAGTCGTCGACGGCAAGACGCGATGCCCGGCCGACGCGGAGGAGTAGGGCTGACAGACGGCTGCCGCCTCTCACGCATTTCTCACGGACTGTATGAGAGGCGGCCGCCGAGAGGCGTCTGACCTGGTCTTTCCTTGCGCCCAGTGGAACTGATGGACTCCACGGATGCCCCGTAAGCTAGGGAGCATGGCCTACGAGATTCCGGTGACGCAAGCCAGGGCTGAGCTCGCCGACCTGATCAACCGGGTGGTGTACGGCGGTGAGCGCGTCGTCGTGACGCGGCACGGGAAGCCGCTTGTCGCTCTCGTGTCCGCGGCTGACCTGGAGCGACTTGAGAAACTCGACGCGGCGATCGATGCGGGGGCGGAGGAGCCGGTGATCAGTGCGGTGTCGAGTGTCCGCGAGGTGGGTTCCGCTCCTCGCGAACGGCAGCGGTTCGGGATCGCGGCGGAGCATCGGGGGCCGGGGGCGTCCTAGGCGGGTTGGGGGGTGGGTGGTCGCGGATCTCTGCCGGGTGCGGATGAGTGGGGGGACTGCGCGGTTCCCCGCGCCCCTGGGTGGGTTGGGCTGAGCCGTGCTCGCAAGGCTGAGCAGGTAAACGCGTAAGACCGTGCACCCCTGTCCGCTGCTTCAGGGGTGCACGGTCGGTTCTGCGGGGGTCAGTTCGTCAGGGCGGGCTCGCGCTCGGTCGCTGTCGGTGCCGTGGTTTCCTTGCGGCGTTTGAGCGCGCTGCCGAGGAGGACCGCGCCGAGTCCCAGTGCGGCCCACCAGGCCAAGGTGAGGGCCGGGCCGGAGGCGGCGGCTCCGTCGAAGAACGAGATCGAGCGGAGCAGGGAGACGCCGGCGCCGGGTGGGAGCCACTGGCCGATCGCCCCGACCGGATCGGGCAGCATCTCGGGTGCCGTGGCCGCGCCGGAGAACGGGTTGCCGAGCATCATCACGACGAAGGCGCCCAGTCCGATGCCCGGAGTGCCCAGCAGGGCCGCGAGACCCGCGACGGCGGCGCCGACCGCCAGTGTGGCCAGGCCCAGGGCGGCCGCCTGGGCCCACCAGTTCCCGGTGAGCGCGCCGAGCCAGCTGCCGGCGAGTGCGGCCGCCACCAGGCCCACGAGCGCGGACGCGCCGATCAGGGCGGCGATCGCGCGCCGCCCGCGCAGCCCGAGCAGGGTCACGACGGCTCCCGCGGCGATGCCCGCCAGCGTCAGCGGCAGCACGCTCGACGTCAGGGCCGAGCCGCGCGGGTCGTTCTCGGCGGCCGGTACGACGTCGACGGTCCGCACCTGGGCGCCGCCCGCCTGCTGGGACACGGACTGCTGGAGCAACTGGGCCACGAGCGGGCTCGCGGCCGAGGCGGTCAGCAGCTTCGGCCCCTGGGCGGTGACGACGACCGCGCCGTATACGGTCCGGTCCTCGATGGCGTCCCGGGCGGCGGCCTCGTCGGCGTAGCGGTGGATCTCGAAGGCACCCTCGTGCTCTTCGAGCTGCTTCTGCACCTGGGTGACCGCGCCTGCCGGGCCCGCCACGCCGAGCGGCAGATCGCGCGGCGCGGTACGGGCCGCGGGCCAGGCGAAGGCCCACAGGGCGAGGGCCACCAGTACGGGCACCAGTACGACGACAGCGATGACGCGGCGGCCTTGCGATGGCGGGGCCTGCCGCGGCGACTGTGACGACTGCGGTGAGCGTCGTGACGCGGTCCCGGTGTGCGTGGCGGAGGTGGCGGACATGGTCTCTTCCCTTGATTCGGCTCGGAGGAGGGGGGTGGGGTGCGGGTGTGGCGAGCAGTCCCGGCTAAAAAGAAGGATCGTTCGTTTTTCTTGTTCCGCCACTGTCCTGCCGACGTCTCCACTTGTCAAGAAGGAATGTTCGTTTTAGATTTCGGTCATGGCCCGCGTATCCCAGGCACACCTCGACGCCCGTCGCCGTCAGATCCTCGACGGCGCGGCCCGCTGCTTCGCCCGTAACGGGTTCCATGCCACGTCGATGCAGGACGTGCTGAAGGAGGTGGACCTCTCGGCGGGCGCGGTCTACCGCTACTTCAGCGGCAAGGACGAGCTGATCGCGGCCATCGTCACCGAGGTCCTCGGAGATATTCGCGGAGCCTTCGAAGAGGCCGCGCGGCAGACTCCGCTCCCGCCGCCCGACGTACTCGTGGGCCGGGTCATGACCCAGGTGCTCGGCCTCGGGGGTGGGGCGAGGCACGGGCTGACGTGGGACGGGGAGGACTCCTTCCCCCGGTTGATGATCCAGGTCTGGACGGAGACGCTCCGTGACAGCGAGCTGTCGCGGGTGCTGCGTGAGGGCTTCGCCACCGTGCGCGCGGCCTGGGTGAAGGTCGTCGAGGGCTATCAGGAGGCTGGCGTGATGCGGGCGGACATTCCCGCCGACCACGTCGCCAGGACCATGATCGCCACCGCGCAGGGGTTCGCCGCCCAGCAGGCGCTCTTCGGCTCGGCGCCCGTCGAAGTGATCCAGGACGGTCTGCGGGGGCTGATGAGTATGGAGCCGCCGCGCTGACGCCGAACGGTCCGAGCGGGCGGCGCCGGCCGACGTTTCGTTCGGCCGGTCGGCTCGTTCTCCGTAATCCTCGTATTCCTTGTAATCCTCGTGCGAATTTCCGCGCGGCGGTTAACGTCCCTGAAATCCCGCGCAACTAGCCTGCACCACCATGTCACCAGGGGTTTTCGCAGCCCGGGACGCGCAGAGTCGCGCATTCCGGCCGCGTACCGCAGTCGCGTACTGCATCCGAATCCTTCGTGGTGGCTGCGGCAGCCGGACCCCGCACGGTCCGGAGCGAGGACTGTGAGGTGGACGCCGTGCAACTGACGCCGCACGAGCAGGAGAGGCTGCTCATCCATGTGGCCGCCGATGTGGCCGAGAAGCGCCGGGCCAGGGGGCTGAAGCTCAACCACCCCGAGGCCGTCGCCCTGATCACCTCGCACATCCTCGAAGGGGCCCGGGACGGACGCACCGTGGCCGAGCTGATGGCCTCCGGGCGCAAGATCCTCGCGCGCGAGGACGTCATGGAGGGCATCCCCGAGATGATCCACGACGTCCAGGTGGAGGCCACCTTCCCGGACGGCACCAAGCTCGTCACCGTCCACGACCCGATCGTCTGACGGGGGAGCGGCAGCCATGATTCCCGGAGAGATCCTGTTCGCCGACGGACCCGTCGCCTTCAACGAAGGCCTTGAGGTCACCCGGCTCACCGTCCTCAACGCCGCCGACCGGCCCGTCCAAGTCGGCTCCCACTACCACTTCGCCGAGGCCAACCCCGGTCTTGAATTCGACCGTGCCGCCGCACGCGGCAAGCGGCTCAATGTCGCCGCCGGCACGGCCGTGCGTTTCGAGCCCGGGATCCCCGTCGAAGTCGAACTCGTTCCGCTCACCGGCGCCCGTGTCGTGCCCGGCCTGCGCGGCGAGACCGGAGGTGCTCTCGATGCCTGAGATCTCGCGTGCCGCGTACGCCGATCTGTTCGGTCCGACGGTCGGTGACCGTATCCGGCTCGCCGACACCGATCTGCTGATCGAGATCGAGGAGGATCGTTCCGGCGGTCCCGGACGTGCCGGTGACGAGGCCGTGTTCGGCGGTGGCAAGGTCATCCGCGAGTCCATGGGCCAGTCGCGTGCTACGCGCGCAGACGGCACCCCGGACACCGTCATCACGGGTGCGGTGATCATCGACCACTGGGGGATCATCAAGGCCGACGTCGGCATCCGCGACGGCCGGATCACCGGCATCGGCAAGGCGGGCAACCCGGACACCATGGACGGGGTGCACCCGGACCTGGTGATCGGCCCGGAGACCGAGATCATCGCGGGGAACGGGCGGATCCTGACCGCTGGGGCGATCGACGCCCATGTGCACCTGATCTGTCCGCAGATCGCCGACGAGGCGCTGGCCTCCGGGATCACGACGCTCATCGGCGGCGGCACCGGTCCGGCCGAGGGGTCCAAGGCGACCACCGTCACGCCCGGTCCCTGGCACCTGGCCCGGATGCTGGAGGCGATGGAGGAGTACCCGCTCAACTTCGGGCTCCTCGGCAAGGGCAACACCGTCTCCCAGGAGGCGATGCTCTCCCAGCTGCGCGGCGGGGCGCTCGGCCTCAAGCTGCACGAGGACTGGGGGTCCACGCCCGCCGTCATCGACGCGGCGCTCACGGTGGCGGACCGGACCGGCGCGCAGATCGCCATCCACACGGACACCCTCAACGAGGCCGGGTTCGTGGCCGACACGCTCGCCGCGATCGCCGGCCGCACGATCCACGCGTACCACACGGAAGGTGCGGGCGGCGGGCACGCGCCCGACATCATGAGCGTGGTCTCCGAGGGGCATGTGCTGCCCAGCTCGACCAATCCGACCCGGCCCTACACCGTCAACACCGCCGAGGAACACCTCGACATGCTGATGGTCTGCCACCACCTCAACGCGGCCGTGCCCGAGGACCTCGCCTTCGCCGAGTCCCGGATCCGGCCCACCACCATCGGGGCCGAGGACATCCTGCACGACCTCGGCGCGATCTCGATCATCTCCTCCGACGCGCAGGCCATGGGGCGCGTGGGCGAGGTCATCATGCGGACCTGGCAGACGGCCCACGTCATGAAGCGGCGGCGGGGCGCGCTGCCCGGGGACGGCAGCGCGGACAACCGTCGTGTACGTCGCTATGTCGCCAAGTACACGATCAACCCGGCCCTCGCCCAGGGGCTCGCCCGTGAGGTCGGCTCCGTCGAGACCGGGAAGCTCGCCGACCTCGTGCTGTGGGAGCCCGCGTTCTTCGGCGTCAAGCCGCATCTCGTCGTCAAGGGCGGGCAGATCGCGTACGCGCAGATGGGCGACGCCAACGCGTCCATTCCCACGCCGCAGCCGATTCTGCCCCGGCCGATGTTCGGGGCGATCGGGCGGGCGCCCGCCTCCAACTCGTTCAACTTCGTGGCGCCGATCGCGATCGAGGACGGGCTGCCGGAGCGGCTCGGGCTCGGCAAGCGGTTCGTGCCGATCGAGTCGACGCGTGGGGTGACCAAGGCGGACATGCGGGAGAACGACGCGCGGCCGCGGGTTCACGTCGATCCCGACAGCTTCGCCGTCACGATCGACGGGGAGCTGGTGGAGGCAACACCGGCTGCCGAACTGCCCATGGCTCAACGGTATTTCTTGTTCTGACCCTCTGACCCTCTGACCCCCTGACCCTCTGGCCTTCCGGTCTCGACTCCGACTCTGCGTTCTGAGGCTCGTCATGTCGCGTGCTGCGTTGCTTGTGCTGGCCGACGGTCGGTTTCCCGCCGGGGGGCATGCCCACTCCGGTGGGGCCGAGGCGGCGGTCAAGGCCGGGCGGATCACTGGTGCGGCGAGTCTGGAGGAGTTCTGCCGGGGGCGGTTGCACACGGCGGGGCTGGTGTCGGCCTCGCTCGCCGCGGCCGCCGCCCTCGGGATCGATCCGGTGGAACTGGACGGTGCCGCCGACGCGCGTACGCCGTCCCTCGCCCTGCGGGTCGCCGCCCGGAAGCTCGGGCGGCAGTTGATGCGGGCCGCTCGGGCGACGTGGCCGTCCGCCGAACTCGACGCGCTGGCACGGGAGTTCCCCAAGGGCGCCCATCAGCCGGTCGTTCTCGGGCTGGCTGCCCGGGCCGCGGGGCTCGGGGCGGAGGATGCCGCGTACTGCGCTGTGTACGAGAGTGTCAGTGGGCCGGCGAGTGCGACGGTGCGGTTGCTGAGTCTTGATCCGTTCGATGCGACCGGGGTGTTGGCTCGGTTGGCTCCTGAACTTGATCTGGTGGCGGGGCAGGCGAGTGCGGCGGCGCGGGAGGCCTTGGGGGGTGGGGTCGGGGTGTTGCCTGCGGCTTCCGCGCCGGTGTTGGAGATCAGTGCGGAGGTGCATGCTGCTTGGGCTGTGCGGTTGTTTGCCTCCTAGGGGCTTCTTTCGCCCCCGCCGCCCCTACCCATTCCCATCCCTTTCTGGGGGCTGCGCCCCCAGGCCCCCGCTATCGGCCTGAACGGCCTCGTCCTCAAACGCCGGACGGGCTGAAATTGTCGGCCCGGGCTCAGAGAGTTCCCCCAGTCACAGAAATGGAGCCGCCACCATGCACCTCGATCACCTTCACACCCATGACGGCCCCCCGGCCGCAAGCGCCGACGCCCACCGGCCCGACGGGCGGCGGCGGGCCCTGCGGATCGGGCTCGGGGGGCCCGTCGGGTCCGGGAAGACCGCTACCGTGGCCGCGCTCTGTCGGGTTCTGCGGGATGAGCTGGCGTTGGCCGTTGTCACCAATGACATCTATACGCGTGAGGACGCCGAGTTCCTGTTGAGGGAGGCCGTGTTGCCGCCCGAGCGGATCACGGCCGTGGAGACCGGGGCCTGTCCGCACACGGCGATCCGGGACGACATCTCCGCGAACCTCGAAGCCGTGGAGGATCTGGAGGACGAGGTCGGGCCCCTGGATCTTGTTCTTGTCGAGTCGGGGGGCGACAACCTCACCGCGACCTTCAGCAAAGGGCTTGTCGACGCTCAGATTTTTGTCATCGATGTCGCGGGCGGGGACGACATTCCGCGTAAGGGTGGCCCTGGGGTCACCACCGCCGACCTGCTCGTGGTCAACAAGACCGATCTCGCTCCGTACGTCGGTTCCGACCTCGGGCGGATGGCCGCCGACGCCAAGGCGCAGCGGGCCGAACTGCCGGTGGTGTTCCAGTCGTTGCGGGCCGAGGACGGGGTGAAGGACGTCGCCGCGTGGGTGCGGGTGCAGCTCGCCGCGTGGACGGCATGACCCCCGGAGACGCAGGCGTGTCCGGGGTGCGTGCTCTCGCGCGGATCGGGGCGCGGGTCGACGGGCGGGGCGGTACCGCCCTGCCCACGCTGGAGGGGCAGGGGCCGCTCGCCCTGCGGCGTACGCGGGCCAGTGGTTCCGAGGCGCGGGTCATGCTGGTCGGTGCGATGAGCGGGCCCCTGGGCGGTGACCACTTCACGGTCGAGGCGGAGGTCGGTGAGGGTGCGCGGCTGCACGTCGGGTCGGCCGCCGCCACCATCGCGCTGCCGGGGCAGGCCAAGGGAGAGGCGCGCTACGAAGTACGCCTCACGGTGGCCGACGGTGGTGAACTGCGCTGGCTGCCCGAGCAGTTGATCTCCGCCAACGGCAGCGAACTGCGCGTGAGCACCGGTGTGGACCTTGCCGCCGGCGCGCGGCTGGTGCTGCGCGAGGAGCAGGTGCTCGGGCGGGCCAACGAGGAGCCCGGGCGGCTTTCCAGTCGGCTCACCGTCCGGCTCGACGGGCGTCCGCTGCTCGACCAGGAGCTCTCCTGCGGGCCCGGGGCGCCGGGTGGATGGGACGGCCCAGCCGTGCTCGCCGGGCATCGCGCGCTCGGGCAACTCATCGTCGTACGGCCGGAGTTCGGGCGGCAGCCGGTCGAGGCGCGGTTGCTGGGGGAGTACGCGGTGCTCACTCCGCTCGCCGGTCCCGGAGCTCTCGTGACCGCGCTCGCGCCCGACGCACTGCGTCTGCGGCACATGCTCGACGAGGCGCTCGGCGCACTCGCCTGAAACAATCCGCACCGCTCAACGGGCAGTGATGTTCCGGTTATCGGATTGGCAAAGAAGCCACTTCACCCCTGTTCTCAGGGACCTCACAGCCGGAAGGATCCCCCTACTGACCACAACGACAGTAGACAGTAGGGGGAGGACTCACTTGAGGGGTTTGAGAAGGGCGACGGCGTTCGGCTCGGCCGGAGCGCTCGTCACAGCGACGCTGATAGCCGGCGCCGTCGCGGCCCCGACGGCCAGCGCGGAGAGCCGCCACGGCCAGGACAGCCAGACGCGCGGCGCCGAGATCGCCGCCGCTCGCGCGGCCAAGGCAGGCATCGACTGGACGGACTGTCCGGCCGACTGGGGGATCGCGAAGCCCATCCAGTGCGGCTGGGTCACCGTCCCGCTCGACTACGCGAAGCCCAACGGCAAGAAGATCAAGCTCGCCGTGGACCGCATCGGCAACACGGGGACCAAGGCGGAGCGCCAGGGCGCACTCGTCTACAACCCGGGCGGCCCCGGCGGCTCGGGCCTGCGCTTCCCGACCCGGGTCACCAACAAGAACCCGCTGTGGGTGAAGGCGTCGAAGGCATACGACTTCGTGGGCTTCGACCCCCGCGGTGTCGGCCACTCGGCGCCCATCTCCTGCATCGACCCGCAGGAGTTCGTCAAGGCGCCGAAGATGGACCCGGTGCCGGACTCCGAGGCCGACAAGCGCGCCCAGCGCAAGCTCGCCGCCGAGTACGCGGACGGCTGCGCCGAGCGCAGCGGCGACATGCTGCCGCAGATGACGACCCCCAACACCGTCCGCGACCTGGACGTCATCCGGGCGGCGCTCGGCGAGAAGAAGCTCAACTTCCTGGGCGTCTCGTACGGCACGTACATCGCCGCCGTGTACGGCACGATGTACCCGACCCACGTCCGCCGCATGATCGCGGACAGCGTGGTCAACCCGTCGCGCGAGAAGATCTGGTACGAGGCCAACCTCGACCAGGACGTCGCCTTCGAGATGCGCTGGAAGGACTGGCAGGACTGGGTCGCCAAGAACGACGCGGCCTTCCACCTCGGCGACACCCGGGCCAAGGTCCAGGCGCAGTGGCTGAAGCTGCGTGCCACCGCCAAGAAGAACCCCATCGGTGGCGTCGTCGGCCCGGCCGAGCTCATCGGCTTCTTCCAGAGCGCCCCGTACTACGACTCGTCGTGGGTGCCGGTCGCGACCGTGTTCAGCAAGTACGTCGCCGGTGACACCCAGGCACTCGTCGACGCCGCGGCCCCCGACCCGTCGGACACCGCGGGCAACATCGCCTCGGAGAACGGCAACGCCGTCTACACGGCCGTCGAGTGCACCGACGCCAAGTGGCCCACCAGCTGGAAGAAGTGGGACCGCGACAACACGAAGCTGCACAAGAACTACCCGTTCATGACGTGGGCCAACGCCTGGCTGAACCTGCCGTGCGCGACCTGGCCCGCCAAGCAGCAGACCCCGGTCAACGTGAAGTCCGGCAAGGGTCTGCCGCCCGTCCTGATCGTCCAGGCCACGCGTGACGCCGCCACTCCGTACGAGGGTGGCGTCGAACTGCACAAGCGGTTCAAGGGCTCCCGCCTGATCACCGAGAAGGACGCGGGCTCGCACGGGGTGACCGGTCTGACCAACCCCTGCATCAACGACCGGGTGGACACCTACCTGCTCACCGGCAAGGTCGGCTCGGCCGACGTGACGTGCACCCCGCACGCCACGCCCAAGCCGTAGCGACGGCAGCAGTAGCAGCAGTACGCGGATGAGGGGCGGCCGGGATTCCGGCCGCCCCTCGTTCATGTCCGCAGCCAGGCGTCCTCCGCCGCGTAGTCGAAGAGGTCGCCGTAGTTCTGGAACATCTTCGGGTACGCCTCCCGCCAGTCCCGGCCCGCCAATTGACGCTCGATCCAGGCGACCGTGTCCGGCAGCGTCCGGGCGTACCGCGCCACCGCCCGGTACCCCAACTCCCGTTCGGCGGCGGCCATGTCGCAGACCACCGGGTGCGGAACGGACCACGGAGTGTCGCCCACGGTCTCGGCGGGCGCGGGTCCGTCGACCAGGACGCTCTCGGTCTCGACACCCATCACCGCGTCGACGGCGACGGCGATCTCCGCCACCGTGGGCGCCTCGGGATCGACGGCGTTCAGCACCCGGGCGCCGGGCCTCCGCGCGGCCAGCCGGACCAGCTCCGCGATGTTGTGGACGCTCGCCGGATGGAACCGGCTCTCCCCGCGGTACGCGAGTACGCGTCGCCGCCTGCCGTCCAGGTTGCGCTTGACGAAGTACAGCTCGCGCGGGGTGCGGCAGTGCGGCCCGTGGATCGCGCCCGCGCGCAGCAGCGTGGTGGGCAACTCGTCGGCCGCGGCGAGGAGTTCACGCTCCAGACCGGCCTTGCGGGTGCTGTACGAGGTCTCGCCGGGCGCGATGGTCCGCTGGTCCTCCGACACGGGCACCGGATACTCCGGGAACCCGTCGGGCTGCTCCTGCGTATCGAAGTTGCGGCCCTTGTCGTCCTCGTACACCGACACGCTGGAGATCACCACGGCCGATCCGACGCGGCCGGCCAGCTTCGTCAACTGCCGTGCGTGCTCCGGCCCGTAGGCCACCATGTCCACCAGTACGTCGCAGCCGTCGCCGACCGCGTCGGCCAGGGCCAGGTCGTCCGCGCGGTCCGCCCGTGCCGTCCGTACCCCGTCGGGCCAGGACTCGTCCCGTCCGCCGCCCCGCGAGACGGCCGTCACCTCCCAGCCGTCCGTGGCGAGCGCCTCCACGGCCACCCGCCCGATCTGTCCCGTCGCTCCGATCACCACAGCTCGTCCCATGGGGCGACCGTAGGGCTCCCGCCGCCGGGATCCCAGGGAATTGGCTGTGGGCAGATCGTTTCCGTTCGGCGGACATCGGCCCGGCGACGGTCACCTCAGCGGCATACGGGGGAACTTGCGCTTCGCCTGCGCCGCCTTCTCGGCGGCCTCCTCCGCCTTGACGACGGCCGCGTACCGGTCGACGTACTCCTGCTCGGAGAGGGTGAGGATCGCGTACATGATCTCGTCGGTGATGGCGCGCAGGATCGCCTTCTCGTTCTCCATGCCGGCGTAGCGGGAGAATTCGAGGGGCTTGCCGAAGCGGATAGACACCGGGTGGATCTTGGGGATCTTCCGGCCCGGGGGCTGGGCCTCGAAGGTGCCGATCATCGCGCACGGGATGACCGGGACCCCGGCTCTGAGTGCCATCACCGCGACGCCGACCTTGCCCTTGTAGAGGCGGCCGTCGTGCGAGCGGGTGCCCTCCGGGTAGATGCCGAGCAGCTCGTCCTTGCTCAGTACGCCGAGGCCCTCGCGGATGGCCGCCTGGCCCGCGTCCTTGCCGGAGCGGTCCACCGGGATCTGCCCGGCGCTGCGGAAGAAGCTCGCCGTCAGCCGGCCTTTGACGCCCGGGCCCGTGAAGTACTCGGCCTTGGCGAGGAACGTGATGCGCCGCTTGAGGATCGCGGGCATCAGGAAGTGGTCCGAGAACGACAGGTGATTGCCCGCGACGATGGCCGCACCCGTCGCCGGTACGTGCTCCAGACCCTCGATCCGGGGGCGGAAGACCAGCCGCAACAGCGGTCCCAGAATCACGTACTTGAGAACGTAATAGAACAAGGGGTCGCTCCTCGCTTCACAGGATCGGCTCAACCGCCGCGTTCTGGCTGGTCAACAGGTGTGCTGCGGGACGCCAGTGTATGTGCAGGGGCGGATCTCCGTAACCGCCCCCGAACGTACTCATGCTGCCCCGCTCTCCTCCTCCGGACCACCCGTCAGGGCAGCACCTGGCTCGATCCAGACGCGTCGCCGCTGCCCAACTGGTCGGCCAGGCAGGCGAGATACAGCGCCATGGTGGTCCGGTGCTCCCGCAGGGGCCGGCCGGTGATCTGCTCGATCTTGTTCATGCGGTAGACCACGGTGTTGCGGTGGACGTGCAGGGCCGCGGACGCCTTCACGAGGTTGAAGCCGTTCTCGCACCAGGCGGTGATCGTGTCGCGGAGCACCGGCCAGTCCGGCTGGGCGCGCAGGTCGGTGGCGGTCAGGTCGAGCAGGCGGTTGCGCGCGGGCTGGCCGACCGCCGCCAGGACCTGGTGGACCCGCAGATCGGTGATCAGGTGGACGGGGACACGGCCCGCCAGCCGGGCGCCGAGGCGCAGCGCGTCGCACGCGTCCTGGTACGAGTCGTGCAGCGCGCCGACCGAGGCGGCGGCCTCGCCGATCCCCGCGCGGGCGGTGAGGCCGCCCTGCGCGGCGATCAGGTCGGTGACACGCCTGCAGTCGACGGACAGTGCGGCCTCCGGATGGTCGGGCCGGAGCCGGTGCAGTACGCCGATCCAGCCGGGAGCCGTCGTGGCGATGATGTCCTGAGGGTCGGCGAACACCTCGCGGACCGTGCGGAGCAGTTCCGAGCGGACCAGCGCCATGTCCCGGGTCGGCGTGCCGTGCCGACGGCCGCCCGTCTCCGGGACGGTCACCTCGAAGGCCACCGCGACCCGCCGCAGCCGCAGGTCGAAGCCCAGCTCGGCGGCCCGGAAGACGAGGAAGTCGCCCTCCACCACCTGCGGGTCGTACGAGGCGAGGTCGGCCAGCAGCTTCTCCGCCGCCCGCTCGGCGAGCAGCCGCGAGCGCAGCATCACCGACTCCCGCAGCAGGATCTCCGTCTGGCGCTTCACCAGCAGTCCGAAGCGGCGCACCTGGGCGGGCGTACCGGTGATCCCGACCGTCCCCACCGCCTGCCCGTCGGTGACCAGCGGCAGCGTGACACCCGGGCGTACGCCCTGGAGCCGATGGGCCTGCGACGCGTTGTGCGTGGCCGGTTCCTGTGTACGGATCACCTCGACGGACGCCTCGTGGAACGTGCCGACCCGGTGGGTGTCACCGCTGCCGATGACCATCCCGTCCGCGTCGGTGATCAGCACGTTGAAGCCGATGACCGCGGAGGTGTCCCCGGCGATCTCCTGGGCGAGTGACGGACTCAGCACGGGCGTTCCTCCCGTCGAGGGGACTGACCGGGGGCGGACCTGGGGCGGACCTCGGACGGACCTGGGGTGGATCGGCGATGGATCCGAGGTGTCGAAGTGGACGCACCGTACAGCAGACCGCGCGATTTCGGCCGCAAGTTCGTACGAAGTGAACGGTGACGCACGACCGGCCTGTCCCTAGCGTATGAGCCCATCACATCCCCGCCGGGGGCACAGCGCGGTGAACGGCGGGCCCCTTCACTGCCGATACCCGTGCCGTTACGGAAGGCCCAAGCCGATGATCCGTGTGCGCTCACTCGTCGCTGCTTTGTCAGCGATTCTCCTGATACCGGCGGTCGCCGGCTGTGGTTCGGACGGCGACGACGAACCGAAGAACGTGTCCGCGAAGACCGCCGCGCTCGGCACGATCACGCCAGGCGTGATCAAGGTGGCCGTCCAGCCGTACGCGCCCTACACCAGCGTCCAGGGCGACAAGATCGTCGGCCTGGACGGCGACATCCTCGCCTACGCGGCCAAGAAGCTCGGCCTTGAGGTCAAGCCCCAGGTGACGGACTTCGCGGGCATGCTCGCCGGGGTGCAGTCCCGCCGCGTGGACATCACCATCGGCGGCGTCGCCTGGTCCGCCGACCGGCAGAAACAGGGCCTGTTCACCGACCCGCCGTACTACTCGCCCCCGGCGATGGCCGTACGGTCCGGCAAGACGTACAAGACGGTCGACGATCTGAAGGGCCTGCAGCTCGGGACGGTCGAGGGGTACGTCTGGGTCAAGTCCATCCAGGCCGTCCCCGATGCCAAGCTGCACGCCTACCCCGACGCCAACGGCGTGTTCGACGACCTCGGCGCGGGCCGCGTGGACGTCGGCTTCCTCGACCCGCTGATCATCATCGCGGCGCAGAAGGAACGCCCGGACCTGAAGATCGACACCCAGTACATGACGCCGCCGACCGCCGCACAGGTCAAGGCGAAGCCGGCCTACGAGTACTTCCAGCCGTACCAGACCGGCTTCTACCTGCCCAAGAAGGCCACCAAGCTGGAAAAGGCGATCTCCGCGCAGATCGACGCCATGTACAAGAACGGCGAGCTGGAGAAGCTCGTCAAGAAGTACGGCGGCGACCCCGAGCAGTTCCTCAAGCCCTCCGCCGACGTCGCCACCGCGCGCCGGGGAGTGGACCGGCCCCAGGACTGGACGCCCCCGTCCATCGCGCAGTGAGGGGAGGAGCAGCCATGAACGACATCGCCTCCGGTCTCTTCCAGGTCCCCTGGTCCGAGTACCGGCCCGACCTCCTCGACGCGCTCTGGCGCACCGTCTCCTACACGGCGGTGAGCTTCGTCGGCGCGGTCGCCCTCGGTCTCGCGGTGGCACTGCTGCGGCTGAGCAAGGCGTGGCCCGCCCGGGCCGTCGCCGCCGTCTACACCGAGGTCTTCAAGAACGTCCCGCTGCTGGCCATCATCTTCCTGACCTACTTCGGCCTGGCCTCGGCCGGGCTCCGGCTGGACGTCTTCACGGCCGGCTGTCTGAGCCTCGTCGTCTTCTACGCCGCCTACCTGTCCGAGATCTTCCGCTCCGCGATCAGCGGCGTACACGCCGGACAGACCGAGGCGGGCGAGGCGCTCGGCCTCGGCAGGACCGGCATCTTCAGCCACATCGTCCTGCCACAGGCCCTCCGCCAGGCGCTGCCCGGCACCAACACCATGCTGGTCGACCTGCTGAAGTCCACCTCGCTGCTCGTCACCGTCTCCGCCGCCGAGCTGATGTCCGAGGGCCGGCTCATCACGTCCGCCACCTTCCGGGCACTGGAGGTCTACCTGGTCATCTCGGCCATCTACTTCGCCCTCTGCTACCCGCTCTCCCAGCTCCTCCTGCTGCTGGAGCGGAAGGTACGGGCGGGCGTCCCGCTGTCCCCGTGGCGCCGGCGCCGGATGCGGGCGGCCCGCGCCCTGCTCGCGAGCGACCTCGTCGTGGACGCCGACCGGAAGGAGGCGACGGTATGACCGACCCCGTCACCACCACGAAGACCACCGATACCACCGAGACCACGAAGCCCACCAAGGCCACCGAGAGCGCGGCGGTGTCTCCGGCTCCCGAGGCGGTCGTACGGATCGACGGGCTGAGCAAGTCCTTCGACGGCCGCCTCGTGCTCGACGACGTCCACCTGGAGGTCGGCCGCGGCCGCATCGTGAGTGTCATCGGCCAGAGCGGCGGCGGCAAGACGACCCTGATGCGCTGCGTCAACCTCCTCGAACGGCCCGACAAGGGCACGGTCGAGGTCGCCGGAGAGGTCGTCCACGAAGGCGGCCGTACGGTCTGCCGCGACCTGGCCCGGCTGCGCCGCACCGTCGGCATGGTCTTCCAGCGGTTCCATCTGTTCCCGCACCTCACGGCCGTCGAGAACGTCGTCCTGGCCCAGCGCAAGGCGGGCATCCCCGAACAGGAGGCGCTGGAACGGGCCGTTGCCCTGCTGCGCCGGGTCAAGGTCGCCCACCGCGCCCTCGCCCATCCCGACCAGCTCTCAGGCGGCGAGCAGCAGCGCGTCGCCATCGCCCGCGCCCTCGCGCTCAAGCCCGAGGTGCTCCTCTTCGACGAACCCACCTCCTCCCTGGACCCGGAGGCCACCCGGGAGGTCCTGAGCGTGATGCGCGAACTCGCCGCGGACGGGATGACCATGCTGCTGGTCACCCACGAACTGCCCTTCGCCCGCGAGGTGGCCGACCACGTCGTCTTCGTCGACGGAGGCCGGATCGTGGAGGAGGGCAGGCCCGAGGACGTCCTCGACAGCCCCGCCCAGGCCCGTACCCGCGAGTTCCTCGCCTCGTACGGAACCGCGTCATGACCGCTGCGTCCACCGCGGCCGGTAGGACGGGACCGGCCGGCGACCACCCCGTCGTGGTCGTCGGAGGCGGCGTCGTCGGGCTGTGCACGGCGTACTACCTGGCCGTGTCCGGTGTCCCCGTGGAGGTCGTCGAGCGGCGCGGCCTCGGCTCCGGGGTGTCCCGGGGCAACGCCGGATGGGTCTGCCTGAGCCACTCGACGCCGGTGCCCGCCCCGGGGGTCGTGCGTTACGCGTTGCGTTCGCTGGGCCGGCCCGACTCGCCGCTCTATCTGCGGCCCCTGCCGGACCCGGCGTTCGTACGGTGGCTGTGGCGGTTCTGGCGCAGCAGCACACCGGCCGCCTTCCGGCGCGGTTACGCGGCGATCGCCGAGCTCAACCAGGACACCTTCGAGCTCTTCGACGGCCTGCGCGAGGCCGGGGTCGACACGACGCTGACGCGGCCCGGCATGGTGCACGCGTTCCTGTCGGCGACCGAGGCCCGGCACCATCTCGCGGTCCAGCGGGAGATGGCCGACGGCCGCTATCCGATGCCCGACGAGGTGACCACGGGGCGCGAGGCGCGGCTGCTGGACGACGCGCTGTCGTCCCGGGTGCGGGCGGCCTATCTCGTCGAGGGGGAGGGCGTGGTCGACCCCGAGGCGTTCGCCCGTGCGCTCGGGGAGGCACTGGCGGCGCTGGGCGTGAAAGTCCACGAGAACGCGGAGGCGACTGGGTTCCGGTCCGCCGGTGGCCGGGTCACCGCGCTGCGCACCGCCCAGGGCGAGATCCCCTGCTCGGCCGTCGTCGTCGCGGCCGGGATGCGCTCGCCGGGCCTGCTGCGTGACCTGGGCAGTCCGCTGCCCCTCCAGGCGGGCAAGGGCTACAGCTTCTCGGTGGACCTGGATCCGGCGCCCCGGCACACGCTGTACTTCGGCGAGCGCAGGGCCGTCGCCTCACCGATCGGGGGCACCACGCGGATCGGCGGCACGATGGAGCTGAGCGGGAACAACAACCGCCTCGACTGGCGTCGCATCGTGGCCGTCGCGCTCGCGAGCCGCCACTACCTCGGGCGCTGGTTCGACGATCCGGACGATCTGGTCAGCCTGATCCGGGATCCCTGGGTCGGGGGGCGGCCCTTCCTGCCCGACGGGCTTCCGGTGATCGACCGTGTGCCGGGCCACGAGAACGCCTTCGCGGCCACCGGGCACGGGATGCTCGGGGTCACGCTCGGGCCGGTCACGGGGCACCGGCTCGCCTCGTACATCCGCACGGGGCAGCGGCCCGAAGCCCTCGCACCGTTCCGGTTCGACCGGCTCCTCCCCTGAGCCGCCGTACCTCGAACCGGGTGGTGGCGGAGGCCGCGGGCCGGTGCGGAGACCCGCGCCGGCCCGCGGAGGCATTTCTCGGGCCCCGCCCCCCACCGGCCGGTCTGTCGACCGCGGGCCGGTGGGGGCTGTCGCGTAGTTCCCTGAGCCCCGGGTTGTCAGGAGCCTTCCGTCAGGACCTTTTCCAGGGAACCCAGGGCCGTTCGGAGTTCCTCCCCCGTGATCGTCAGCGGTGGAGCGAGGCGGATCGTCGAGCCGTGGGTGTCCTTCACGAGGACCCCCTCTCGCATGAGGCGTTCGCTGATCTCGCGGCCGGTGCCGATGGCGGGGTCGATGTCGACGCCCGCCCACAGGCCGCGTGCCCGGAAGCCCTGGACGCCCTTGCCGACGAGGGCGGTCAGGCCGCCCCTCAGTACGATGCCCAGCTCCGCGGCCCTGCGCTGGTATTCGCCGGTCTCCAGCAGCTCCACGACGGCCGAGCCGACCGCCGCGGACAACGGGTTGCCGCCGAACGTCGACCCGTGTTCGCCGGGGCGCAGCACCTGGAGGACATCGCGCCGGGCGACCACCGCGGAGACCGGCACGATGCCGCCGCCGAGCGCCTTGCCGAGCAGCAGCACGTCCGGGACGACGTCCTCGTGCTCGACGGCGAGCGTGTGCCCCGTACGGCCGAGGCCCGACTGGATCTCGTCCGCGACGAACAGGCAGCCGGTGCGCCGCGTCAGTTCGCGGACGCCGCGCAGATAGCCGTCGTCGGGGATGACGACACCCGCCTCGCCCTGGATCGGCTCGATCAGGACGGCCGCGGTCGTCTCGTCGATCGCCGCTTCGAGCGCGGCGAGGTCGTTGTACGGGACCACGCGGAAGCCCGGCGTGAAGGGACCGAAGCCCGCACGGGCCGTCTCGTCGGTGGAGAAGCTGACGATGGTCGTCGTACGGCCGTGGAAGTTGTCCGCGGCCACGACGATGGTCGCCCGGTCCGGCGCGACACCCTTCACCTCGTACGCCCACTTGCGGGCCACCTTGATGGCGCTCTCCACGGCCTCGGCGCCCGTGTTCATCGGCAGCACCATGTCCAGGCCCGTCAACTCGGCCAGGGACTCCGCGAACTGGGCCAGCCGGTCGTTGTGGAACGCGCGCGAGGTCAGCGTCAGCTGGTCGAGCTGCCGGTGGGCCGCCTCGATCAGTGCCGGGTGGCGGTGCCCGAAGTTGAGGGCCGAGTAGCCGGCCAGCATGTCGAGGTAGCGGCGGCCCTCGACGTCCTCGACCCAGGAGCCCTCGGCGCGCGCGACGACCACGGGCAGCGGGTGGTAGTTGTGCGCGAGGACGGGCTCCTCGGCGCGGATCAGCTCGGCGGACGAACGCAGGGAGCGGCTGGCAGCGACGGTCATGAGCGGATCTCCTGGGTGCAGCACTTGATGCCCCCGCCTGCCTTCTGGAACTCCGACAGGTCGACGGGGACGGGAACGTAGCCGTGGCCGGCGAGCTCGCCCGCGAGCGCCTCGGCGCGCGGCGCGATGAAGACGTGACGGCCGTCCGAGACGGAGTTCAGCCCGAACGCCATCGCGTCCTCGTGCGTGGCGATCACCGCGTCCGGGAACAGCAGCCGGAGCACCTCACGGCTGCCCGCGGAGAAGGCCTCCGGGTAGTACGCGATGTTCGCCTCGGGGCCGTCGTCGAGCACGAACAGCGCGGTGTCCAGGTGGTAGAAGCGCGGGTCCACCAGCGTGAGGCTGACCGTCGGGACGCCGAAGAACTCCTGCACCTCGTGGTGGGCGGCCCGTTCCGTACGGAATCCGGTGCCGGCCAGGAGATGGCGGCCGGCGAAGACCAGATCGCCCTCGCCCTCGCACACCGCCTCGGGGCGGTAGACGTCGAAGCCCGCGTTCTTGAACCACGTCTCGTACGCGGTCGACTCCGGGCGGCGCTGCGGTGCGTGGAAGAGCGAGCCGAAGACCCGGCCGGCCACGACCAGCGCCGAGTTCGCGGCGAAGACCATGTCCGGCAGACCGGCGACCGGTTCCACGCTGTCGACGGTGTGGCCGTGGGCGCGGTAGGCGCGCATCAGCTCCGCCCACTGTCCGCGGGCCAGATCGACGTCGACCTGTGTGTCCTCATGCATCCAGGGATTGATGGCGTACTGCACGGCGAAGTGTCTGGGTTCGCAGACAAGGAAGCGCCTCGATCGCGGCACACGGCTCATGGGCACAGAGGGGTTCCTCCGCTTTCCTGCGGTGTTGGGTGGGATACCTCAACGGTAGGAAGCGGAGGCCGGTCCCGACAAGAATCGGTGATTGCGCGTCACCGCAGGGATGCTGCGTGTTCGGACCGGTCGGCGCACGATTGCTGCGTTGGCGGTCCGGAGGGGGCCCACTCCCGCTGTCCGGGCCGGGAAACGCCTACGCCTCCGGTTCCGGAGCGGGCTGGCTCGCCCCCGCCTCGGGGCTCTCCGGCAGCAGATGCGACAGCACCATGTAGCTGATCGTCTTGCGGATGAACGGCTCCACCCGGATCCGCTCCAGCACCTCCTCGAAGTGCTCCACGTCCCGGGCCCGCACATGCAGCAGCGCGTCCGCGCCGCCGGTCACCGTCATGGCCGCGGTGATCTCGGGATGGTTGCGCATCACCTCCGCGAGCCGCCGCGGCGGGGCTGCGCCCTCGCAGTACACCTCCACGTACGCCTCCGTACGCCAGCCCAGCGCGGCCGGCTCCACCGTCGCCGAGAACCCGGTGATCACGCCGGTCTCGCGCATCCGGTCGACCCGACGCTTGACCGCGGTGGACGAAAGGCCGACCGCGGCTCCGATCTCGGCGAAGCTCGTGCGGGCGTTCGCCATCAGAGCCGTGACGATCTTGCGGTCGAGATCGTCGAAGGGGGCGGACGTGGGTGTCATGCGGGCACTGTATCCAGCGGCGACGACCTGGCCCGCCGCATGTGCAGGCGTGCGAATTGCTCCTACACTCCGGGTTCATGCTGCGCGCCCTCGCCGTCGACGACGAACCGCCCTCCCTCGAAGAGCTGCTCTATCTGCTGGACGCCGATCCACGGGTGAGCAGCGTCGAGGGCGCGAGCGATGCCACGGCCGCCCTGCGCCGGATCAACCGGGCCCTGGAGAGCGGCCCCGGCGGCGACGCGGGCATCGACGTCGTCTTCCTCGACATCCACATGCCGGGCCTCGACGGGCTCGACATGGCACGGCTGCTCGCCGGGTTCGCCAAACCGCCGCTCGTCGTCTTCGTCACCGCCCACGAGGGCTTCGCCGTGCAGGCCTTCGACCTCAAGGCCGTCGACTACGTCCTGAAGCCCGTACGCCGGGAACGCCTGGCCGAGGCCGTCCGCCGGGCCGTCGAGCAGATGGACGCGGCCCCGCTGATACCCGTGCACGAACCCGACCCGGACCACATATCCGTCGAGCTCGGGGGAGTCACCCGCTTCGTCGCCGTGGAGGACATCACCCACGTCGAGGCCCACGGGGACTACGCGCGGCTGCACACCGCCCAGGGCAGCCACCTCGTCCGCATCCCGCTCTCCACTCTTGAGGAACGCTGGCGCTCGCGCGGCTTCGTCCGCATCCACCGCCGCCATCTCGTCGCCCTCGGCCACATCAGCGAACTCCGCCTGGACGCGGGTACCGTCAGCGTCCTGGTCGACTCGGTCGAACTGCAGGTCAGCCGCCGTCACGCACGCGAACTGCGCGACCTGCTGATGCGCCGGACCGCGAGCTGAGGAGACCCGAGATGCCCCAGGACCCCACCGACCGCCGTGTCGTCGTCACCGGCCCGCCGCGCCGTACGCGCCCGCTGAGCCGCTCCCGGCCGCGCACCGAGATCGACGAGCAGACCACACTCGGGCACACCTACGTCCGCTCGCTGATGCGCTCCCAACTGCGCGCCGCGCTCACCGTGTTCGCCGTGCTCGTCCTCCTCGTGGGCCCGCTGCCGCTGGTCTTCGCGTCGATGGGCGACAGTTCGAGCCTGGAGTGGATCGTGCTCGGCTTCTGCGTCTATCCGCCGCTGGTGCTCCTCGCCCGCTGGTACGTGCGCCGCGCCGACCGCAACGAGAAGGACTTCGTCCGCCTCGTCGAGGACCGCTAGACGGAGACGCAGCTGGAGACGGAGACCGTGACGGGGACCGAGCCCGAGCCCGAGAACCGCTGAGCCCAGGACGAGAGCACCGCGTGAGCGAGAACAGCCCGTGAGCGAGAACAGCCTGTGATCGAGAGCAGCCCGTGAACGAGAACTACGCCGTCCCCGCGGTCGCGCTCGTGGTCGTCGCGACCGTCTTCGTCGGCGCCTTCGGCCTGCGCATATCCCGCACCACCTCGGACTTCTACGTGGCCTCGCGCACGGTCGGCCCCCGGCTGAACGCCGCCGCCATCAGCGGCGAGTACCTCTCCGCCGCCTCCTTCCTCGGCATCGCGGGCCTCGTCCTCGTCCAGGGCCCCGACATGCTCTGGTACCCGGTCGGCTACACCGCCGGCTATCTGGTCCTGCTGCTCTTCGTCGCGGCCCCGCTGCGCCGCTCCGGCGCCTACACCCTGCCGGACTTCGCCGAGGCCCGCCTTGCCTCGCAGGCCGTACGGCGGCTGGCCGGAGCCTTCGTCGTCGGCGTCGGCTGGCTCTACCTCCTGCCCCAACTCCAGGGCGCGGGGCTGACGTTGAACGTCCTGACCGGAGCCTCCAAGCCGCTCGGCGGCATCATCGTCGCAGTCGTCGTGGTCGCGACCGTCGCCGCGGGCGGCATGCGCAGCATCACCTTCGTACAGGCCTTCCAGTACTGGCTCAAGCTCACCGCCCTGCTGGTCCCCGCGCTCTTCCTCGTCCTCGCCTGGCAGGGCGACGGAGCCCCGGACCGCCCCTTCGACGAACCGGCCACGTTCCGCGAGCACCGGGTCGTCCGCATCGACGCCGGACTCGACCTCAAACTCGGCCAACCGCTGAGCGTCACCGCGACGGGCACGGTCGACGGCGAGCGGTACGAGGACGACCGGGTCCGGCTCCCGGCGGGCGTCCACCGCATCGAGCAGGGCACCCGGCTGACCTTCACCAAGGGCGACCCCGTCCCCGTCGCCGACCGCGGCAGCAACGGCGGCATGTCCACCTCCCTCGCCGCCGGCCGCGAGGAACGCCCGCTGTACGCCACGTACGGACTGATCCTCGCCACCTTCCTCGGCACCATGGGCCTGCCGCACGTCGTCGTCCGCTTCTACACCAGCCCGCACGGCGTCGCCGCCCGCCGCACCACCGTCGCCGTGCTCGGCCTGATCGGCGCCTTCTACCTGCTGCCCCCGGTCTACGGAGCGCTGGGCCGCCTGTACGCGCCCGAGCTGACCCTCACCGGGGACGCGGACGCCGCCGTACTGCTGCTGCCCGACCGGGTGATCGGCGGGCTCGGCGGGGACCTGCTGGGCGCGCTGGTGGCGGGTGGTGCCTTCGCCGCGTTCCTGTCCACGGCGTCGGGCCTGACCATGGCGGTGGCGGGCGTCCTCACCCAGGACGTGCTGCCCTCGCGCGGCGTACGGCACTTCAGGCTCGGCACGGTCCTCGCCATGATCGTGCCGCTCGCGGCCAGCTCGATCGTCGGCGGACTGCCGGTCGCGGACGCCGTGGGGCTCGCCTTCGCGGTGTCCGCCTCGTCCTTCTGCCCGCTGCTCGTCCTCGGCATCTGGTGGCGGCGGCTCACCCCGCCGGGCGCGGCGGCCGGGATGATCGTCGGCGGCGGCTCCGCGCTGCTGGCGGTCGCCGCCACGATGGCGGGCTTCCCGGGCACGGGCTCGCTGCACGCGCTCCTCGCCTGGCCCGCGCTCTGGTCGGTGCCGCTGGGCTTCCTCACGATGGTGCTGGTGTCCCTCGCGACACCCGGGCGGGTGCCGGCCGGCACGGCCGCGATCCTCGCCCGCTTCCATCTGCCCGAGGAACTGGCCGGCGGACAGGTACGCGCGGAGGTCAAGGCATGAGCGGTTTCCTGGCCGGGCTTCTCGTGGCCGTACTCCCGCTGCTGGCCGCCGGGTTCTGGCTCGGCCGGCGCACCTCCCGCCCGTCGAGCCTCGGCGGCCTCGGCACCCCCGTCGAGCACGCCACCTTCGAGACCCTGCACACCGCGTCGCTCGCCGCGCCGCCGCTGCGGGCCGGCCTGACCGGGGAGACGGCCCGCAAGTCGGCACGACGGCTGCGCACCCTGCTCGGCACCGACGCGCTCTGCCTCACCGACCAGGACACGGTCCTCGCCTGGGAGGGCGTCGGTGAACACCACCGGGACCAGATCATGGAGCGGCTCGGCGGCCCCCTGGAGACCGGCCGCGGCGAGGCCTTCCGCCTCGACTGCGACGAACCGTACTGCCCGCTGCGCTGGGCCGTCGTCGCCCCGCTCACCGTCGACGACCGGGTGCACGGGGCGCTCGTCGCCTGCGCGCCCCGCGAGTCGGCCGTGCTCGTCCGGGCCACCGGCGAGGTGGCCCGCTGGGTCTCGGTCCAGCTGGAGCTCGCCGACCTCGACCAGTCCCGTACCCGGCTGATCGAGGCCGAGATCAAGGCGCTGCGGGCCCAGATATCCCCGCACTTCATCTTCAACTCGCTCGCCGTGATCGCCTCGTTCGTCCGCACCGACCCCGAGCGGGCCCGCGAACTCCTCCTGGAATTCGCCGACTTCACCCGCTACTCGTTCCGCAGGCACGGCGACTTCACCACGCTCGCCGACGAACTGCACGCCATCGACCACTACTTGGCGCTGGTCAGGGCCCGCTTCGGCGACCGGCTCTCGGTCACCCTGCAGATCGCCCCCGAAGTACTCCCGGTGACCCTGCCTTTCCTCTGCCTCCAGCCGCTCGTCGAGAACGCCGTGAAGCACGGCCTCGAAGGCGGTGGCGGGAAGGTCGACAAGAGCCGCATCACCATCACCGCGCAGGACGCGGGCGCCGAGGCACTCGTCGTCATCGAGGACGACGGCCCCGGCATGGACCCCGACCGGCTGCGCCGCATCCTGTCCGGCGAGGTCAGCCCCTCGGGCGGCATCGGCCTGTCGAACGTGGACGACCGGCTGCGGCAGGTGTACGGCGACGACTACGGCCTCGTCATCGAGACCGCCCTCGGCGCGGGCATGAAAATCACCGCCCGGCTGCCGAAATACCAGCCGGGCGTGCACTCGGCGGGGCGACTGCCCCGCGAATGAGTCCCCCGGGAGAAGGACCGCCGTGCTCTCCCGGGGGATGAAGTACGACGTGCGTCAGGTAGGGCGTGACACCACCATGGCCAGCGTGATCAGACCGAGCACGACCCAGCCGAACCACAGCCAGCCACTGCTCCCGAGCGCCACCGTGTAGGCCGTGACCACGACCAGTCCGCCTACGGTGAGCACTCCCATGGTCTTCGTAGAACCGGGCATCGCAACACCCTCCTCATGGTTCGTCCCTCTCCATGGTGCCCCCGTCTTTGCGAATTGCAGTGCAGACAACGAAATGTGTGCCCGACTGCCAGGCGCTCTCGCCCACCCAGGAGGAGGATTTGTAGAGGTTCGGGTCGTGGCCGTAGTCGTTCGGCGGCATCTGGCTCTGGCAGGCGTCGGTCGCCCGGTCCCGAGCCTCGTCCAGGGTCGTGTCGAGGCTCATCTTCAGGAAGTCGAGCACCTTCTCCTGATGCGGGCCCTTGCAGGAGACCAGCCTGGCGCCCTCGTCGGAGACCACATCGAGACAGTCCCGCCTCTGCATGGTGGCCGTGTCGGTGAAGCGCGTGCCCAGCTTCCGGTGGTCACCGAGCGGGCCGTACACGGCGTTGCCGCGCGCGTCCAGGAGCAGGCACGCGACGCGACGCCCGGCGGCGCCGAAGCCGTCGGCGGTCGGGACCGCGGCGTACGAGCGTACGCTCGCGAGCCTGCTGCTGGTCAGCTCGGTGCGTTGTGCGCACTGGGCGGCACCGCTCGTGCGAGCCGCGTCGGCGGACGCGGCCTCGAAGACCGCCATCACCTGGCCCTCGGTGTCATTGCTGCCGCACGACACCACCCTGAGCCCCGGCGGGCCGTCGAAGGGGGTGCCCGTCTTCCAGTCGGCGTCCACGCAGTCCCCGTCCCTGAGCGGCTCGGTGAGCCCGATGACCTCTCCGTACGGCTTCCCGGCGCCCTTGCCCGGCAGGTACGCCATCGCGTACCAGGCTCCACCGCCCGCCAGTGCCAGGCCCAGCGCGGTCGCCAGTACGGCCTTCAGGACGCGGTGGCGCGGGCGGCGCCTGCTGGTGGTGGGCGGGGGAGGTCCGTAACCCTGCCCGGTCGGCCACGGGGGAGGCCCCTGCCCGGGCGGCGGCCAGGTGGTGGGGTTCTCCCGGCCGGGCGCCGCCGAGGACTCCTGCGCGGCCGACGGCGCGTGCCACTGTGAGCCGTTCGCGTGGCTCTGCGAGGGCCCGGGCGTCTCGGGGACATGGGGTGCGGCCGTACGGGTGGGCCCGTCCGCCCAGGGCGGCTCCGAGCCGGTGTCGAACCCGGTCCGTGGATGCGACCGCGGCGTCAGGATCGCGGACAGCGCGCCCTCGGCCTCCTCCGCGGTGATCCGGTGAACGGGGTTCTTGGTGAGCATGGCCGCCAGGAGCGACTCCAGCGCGCCCGCGCGCAGCGTCGGACGCGGCTCCTCCAGCACGACGGCGGTGAGCGCCGCGAGCCCCGTATCACGGTCGAAGGGGCCGTAGCCCTCGACGGCGTAGTAGAGCGTGCAGCCCAGCGAGAACAGGTCGGCCGCGGCGGTGGGCGGCCCGCCATGGGCCCGCTCGGGCGCCAGATAGCCGGCGGTGCCCACGAGCACGGAGGTCTGCGTGTACCGCGTCTCGCCGCCGTCGGGCTGCACGGAGATGCCGTAGTCCGTGAGCAGCACCCGGGCGTACGGCGAGCCGGCGCGGTCGGGGGCCAGCAGGATGTTGGCGGGTTTCACGTCCCGGTGCATGACGCCCCGCTCGTGCCCGGCGGTCAGCGCGTCCAGCACGGCGAGTCCGACGCGGGCGCACTCGGCGGGGGCCAGCGGTCCGCGCTGGGTGACCAGGGCGTGCAGGTCGAGTGCGCCCGGCACGTACTCCATGACGATCCAGGGCAGGCCCTCGTGCTCCAGGACGTCGTGCACGGTCACCACGTGCGGGTGGCCGCGCAGGCCCGCGGCGTGCCGGGCCTCGGCACGGGCCCGGGCGACCCGGGCCGAGCGGTCGCCGTCCTCGCCCGGGCTGCGGAACACGATCTCCTTGAGCGCGACCTCGCAGGCCAGCCGCTGGTCGTGGGCGAGCCAGACATGTCCCATGCCGCCGCTGCCCAGCTGGTTCAGCAGAAGGTACCGGCCGGCGATGACCCGGCCGACTCCCGACTGCGGTGATCCTGATGCCATCCGGTCACTCCCGGGGTTCGGCTCTGGGTGGGCTTACGCCTGACCGACAGCGGGCTCGCCCGGAGCCGGCGCACTGGACGAGCCGGGTTCGCTCGACGCGGGTTCGCCGGTCACCGGCTCGCTCCGTGTGGGTTCGGCGGACGTCGGCTCCGCGGAGGTCGGCTCGACGGTGGGCGGCGTGCTCGACACGGTGGGGGTGGTCGGGACGGCCGTCGTCGGTTCGCCGATGGTGGGACGGTCGGTGGTGGGATCGCTCGATGTCGGACCGCTCGTGTCCGGATCGTCCGTGTCAGGACCGTCCGTGGTGGGGCCGCTCGACGTCGGTCCGCCCGTGGTCGGACCCTCCGTCGTGGGCCCGTCCGTGGTGGGTCCTTCGGTGGTCGGCCCGCGCGAGGTCGGGTCGTCCGATGCCGGGTCGTCCGTGCTCGGCCCGTCGGACGGGTCCGGCTTCGGAGGCGTACCCGGCTCCTCGCCGCCGTCCGCGACGCTCAGGGCCACCGCTTCCCCGAACCGCAACTCGGTTCCCGGCCCCGGATCGGAGCCCGTCACCGCCGCGTCCCCCGGCGGGAGTCCGTCGGCGAAGGTCGCCGCAAGCCCGAGCCCGGACAGCCGCTGACTGGCCTGGTCGAAGGTCATTCCGGCCAGGCGAGGCACCGCGTGCTGCTTCGTCGCGTCGAACGGCTCGTCGTTCTCGCCGGTGCTGCCGACGGGGCGGTTGATGCCCTGGTCCGGGTCGTCCACGTCGACCAGCGCGATCCGCTCCAGCGGCTGGGGCGAGGGCTTGACGGTCACCACGTCGGACTTCTCGTAGCCGTCCCATTTTTTGTTGCCGTCCTCGAACTTGACCGAGATCTTTTCGGGATCCTTGTCGAAGGACTGCAACGGATTTCCGCACGAGCACTTCACCGCGGGAAGACCCTGGTCGTTCACCAATACCGCGATCCCGGCCTCCAGCAATGCGTCGAAGGCGACAGCCTCGCCCTTTTTGTAGTCGTGGTTCTTCACGAGAGTGTCGTGACGCAGCAGAACGGGTGTGAGGTCGTCGATGTACCCCTCGATCCGATCAGGCGCGATGCCCACGATGCGGGCCCATTCCCGGGCCTTTCGACGGTTCCCGGGATCGGTGAGGAAATCCTTGAGACGGTCGACGTCACAGACCTTGGGTTTCCGCGTACCCCCGTACAGACCAGGGGTGTTGCCCTGCTGCAGGCCGCTGTGCGGCTGCTCCGGCCTGAGCTTCGTCTCGTCGGTGCCGAGCGAGCCGTCCTCTTCGAAAAAAGGTGCGAGTGACGGTACTCCGGCCGCGACGGCCTTCACCGCGAACAGGCGTTGTTCCGTGCATCCGCTGAGGATCACCGCAGCGGCGAGTAGCACGGCAAGCCTTCGGACCACGGTTTTTCCGGTCCTCAGCAAGCATGCGTGAATTGTCATGACCGCTCCCCCCAGCGGATCCCCCGTAACCCTGCAGAGCGGAAGCAGGGCGTCACGCATCATGCTACTGAATGGAAAAGCCTTTCAGTCAAGGGGAATTTCCAGTGTGTACGGAGTGACCGAAAGGGGAAAAGGGGCTCAGCGACCGCGTGCGTTGAGTGAGGCCAGATAGGCGTTGTATGCCTCGAGTTCCTTGTCGCCGTCGCGGTCGGCGGCCCGGTCCGAGCGCCGTGCCTGCCGCTCCTCGGAGCGGTGCCACTGGAAGAGCAGCGCGAGGAGCACGAGCACGGACGGGATCTCGCTGAACGCCCAGGCGATACCGCCGGCCGCGGTCTGGTCGGCGAGCGCGTCGATGCCGAGCGAGGCGGGCGGATTCTCGTACGTCTCGACCATCGGCTGGGACGCCATCATCAGCGCGATGCCGAAGAACGCGTGGAACGGCATGCCGGCGAACAGTTCCAGCATCCGCATCAGATAGCCGGGCCGGTGCGGACCGGGATCGACGCCCATGATCGGCCAGAAGAACACCAGACCGACGGCGAGGAAGTGGCACATCATCGCGATGTGGCCCGTCTTGGAGTCCATCAGGAAGTCGAAGATCGGGGTGAAGTACAGCGCGTACAGGCTCGCGATGAACAGCGGGATCGTGAACGCCGGATGTGTGACGACCTTCATGAACCGGCTGTGCAGGAACATCAGGAGCAGCTCGCGCGGCCCCTTGCGGTCACGGCCGGCCGTCGGCAGCGCGCGCAGGGCGAGCGTGATGGGCGCGCCGAGCAGGATGAGGATCGGCGACAGCATGCTGATCACCATGTGCTGCACCATGTGCACGCTGAACATGACCATGCCGTAGTCGTTGAGCCCGGTGCACAGTACGAGCATCACGCTCAGGACGCCGGCGACGAACGACACGGTCCGCCCGACCGGCCAGGCGTCACCGCGCCGGACCAGCCGCACCACACCCCATCCGTACAGCGCGAGCCCCAGGAGGCAGGCGACGAGGAAGAACGGGTCCGGCGACCACTGAAGTCCCCGCCCCAGCGTGAACGGCGGCAGATCCATCATCATGCCGGGCCCGCTGTGATCCATCCGCCGGCTCCTGTTTCGTACTGGTTGCGCTGTCTGTCCGCACCCAGACTAGAACCGACCCCGGTCACTGTTATGACCGGGGTCGGTGCAGCGCGGACCGAGCTCTCCTCCGTACGTCAGAGAACGCACTCCGCTTCCGCGTACCGCTCGTCCGGAACCGTCTTCAACGTCTCCACGGCCTCCGCCAGGGACACCATCACGATGTCGGTCCCCCGAAGAGCCGTCATCTTCCCGAACTCCCCCCGGTGTACGGCCTCCACCGCATGCCACCCGAACCGGGTCGCGAGCACCCGGTCGTACGCGGTGGGCGTACCCCCGCGCTGGACGTGCCCGAGGATCACCGGACGGGCCTCCTTGCCGAGGCGCTCCTCCAGCTCGATGGAGAGCTGCCGGGCGATGCCGGCGAAGCGCTCGTGGCCGTAGACGTCCTTGCGGCCCTCGTCGTAACTCATCGTGCCCTCGCGGGGCTTCGCGCCCTCCGCGGCCACGACGATCGCGAACCTCTTCCCGGCCGAGAACCGCTCGCCGACCTTCTCGGCCAGCTCCTCGATGTCGAAGGGCCGTTCCGGCACGACGATGGCGTGCGCGCCCGCGGCCATGCCGGAGTGCAGGGCGATCCAGCCGGTGTGGCGGCCCATGACCTCGACGATCAGGACGCGCTGGTGGGACTCGGCGGTGGTCTTCAGCCGGTCCAGGGCCTCGGTCGCGACCCCGACGGCCGTGTCGAAGCCGAAGGTGACGTCCGTGACCGCGATGTCGTTGTCGATGGTCTTCGGCACACCGACGATCGGCAGGCCGCCGTCCGAAAGGAGCCGGGCCGCCTTGAGCGTTCCCTCGCCGCCGATCGGGATGATCGCGTCGAGCCCGAGCTCCTCGACATGCCCCCTGGCCCGCTCCACACCGTCACGCAGATGCGCCGGCTGGACACGGGAGGAACCGAGCATGGTGCCGCCGCGAGCCAGGATGCCGCTCACCGCGTCCAGGTCGAGCTTGAGGTAGTCGCACTCCAGGAGGCCTTTCCAGCCGTCGCGGAAGCCGATGACCTCGTCGCCGTGGTCGACGACGGCACGGTGTACGACGGACCGGATGACGGCGTTCAGGCCGGGGCAGTCGCCGCCGGACGTGAGGACACCAATGCGCATAGCCCGAAATACCTTCTCAACGTGGGCCGGGAACCGGACCACGCTGTCCGGCGGGACGCCGCCACCCTACCGGCGGCAGGGGGCGGGTCCGCATCGTGCGTCCGCCTGCTGGACGTCCCCGCACAGGTGAGCGGACGCCCTGCCAGACGGGCCCCGCCCCTGAGGTCACGCGGGCTGCTGAGCGGCCGCGATGCGCTCCGAGCGCAGCGCCTCGTACCAGCGGTCGTCGATCGGAGGCAGCGCGTTGACGTCGAGGGCCAGCTTCAGCAGCAGGTCCGCGATCAGCGGGTTGCGCGCGAGCACGGGCCCGTGCATGTACGTCCCGAAGACCGTGTCGTTGTACGCGCCCTCCGTGCCGTCGCCCGTGCCGTTGCCCTTGCCGAGCCGCACGTTCGCGAACGGGCGGGCCGTGGGGCCCAGGTGCGTGATGCCCTGGTGGTTCTCGAAGCCGGTGAGCGGAGGCAGACCCAGCCGCGCGTCGATGTCGCCCAGCACGTCACCGACGCACCGCTCGCCCTCGCCACGCGTGGAGACCACGTCGAGCAGGCCGAGACCCGGCTCGCGCTGACCGAGGTCGTTGATGAACTCGTGGCCGAGGATCTGGTAGCCGGCACAGACCGAGAAGACGATCGCGCCGTTGCCGACCGCGCGGTGCAGACCGCCGTCGCGGCGCAGCCGCTCCGCCGCGAGCCGCTGCGGCCGGTCCTCGCCGCCGCCGATGAGGTAGATGTCACCGGAGGTGGGGATCGCCTGGTCGCTGCGTACGTCGAGACGGGCCACGTCCAGACCGCGCTGCCGGGCCCGGCGCTCGACGACGAGGGCGTTGCCCTGGTCGCCGTACGTGCTCAGCAGGTCCGGGTAGATCCACACCAGCCGCAGGCTGTTGTCACTCATTCTCTTGGTCCTTCGGGGTTCAGTTGCCGACACGACGCCGCAGGTCCTGGAAAGCGGTGTAGTTCGCGACGACCTCGATGCGTCCGGGCGGCGCCAGCCGCACGGCCTGGTCGAGGTTCTCGCAGACCTGGAACTGCTGGCCCGCGACCTCCAGACGGACGGCCAGGTCCAGCTTCCGGTCGCCGAGCACGAAGATCGGGTGGCCGGTCAGCTGCGTGTAGTCGACGTCCCACAGCCAGGAGGTGTCGGTGCCGTCGGCGCCGCGCGCGTTCACCGAAAGGATCACCGGGGTCGGCGGCGGGTCGATCAGCGAGAACGTCTCCAGCCAGCCCGCCGGGTTCTTGGCGAGCAGCAGGCGCAGGTCGCGCTGCATGAACTGGACGACGTCATAGCGGCCGGCCACCGCCTGCACCTGGTACATGCGTTCCAGGGCGACCTGCGGAGGCACGCCGAAGACGGCGGCGACGGCGGCCGACGACGCGGCGTTCGCCTTGTTGGCGCGGCCGGGCAGCTGGAGGTGGATCGGCCAGGCCGAACCGTGCGGGTCGAGCACGTGGTCGCCGGAGAGCGCCCAGCTCGGCGTGGGACGGCGGAAACCGCAGTCGCCGCAGAACCAGTCGTCGCCGGGGCGCTGCATCACACCGCCGCAGGACGGGCAGGACCAGGCGTCGTCCTTCCACATCTGACCGGCCGCCACCCACACCACGTTCGGCGAGGAGGACGCGGCCCACACGACCAGCGGGTCGTCCGCGTTGGCCACGACGACGGCCTTCGAGCCCGCCAGACCCTCACGCCAGTGCTCGGCCATCATGCGGGTCTCCGCCGCACGGTCGAGCTGGTCGCGGGAGAGGTTGAGCAGGGCGATGCACTTGGGATCCGTGTCCCGCGCCACACCGGAGAGGTACTTCTCGTCCACCTCGATGACCGCGTACCGCGATTCCGAACCGCCGGCCAGCGCGGACGTGATGCCCGCGGGCATGTTCGCCCCCAGCGCGTTCGAGACGACGGGGCCCGCCGCGCGCAGCGCCTCCGCGATCAGACGTGTCGTGGTGGTCTTGCCGTTGGTGGCCGACACCAGGATGACGTCCAGGTGCTGGGCCAGACTGGCCAGCAGGTCGGGGTCGAGTTTGAGTGCCACCCGGCCGCCGATCACCGATCCGCTGCCACGGCCCGCGGCGCGTGACGCCGCTGCGACCGCCTTGCCCGCCGTCACGGCCAGCTTGGCCCGCGGCGACAGCGGGTCCGAGTTGCCTGCCATCAGTTCCCGATCCTCCTTGCGTACGACGCCGCGCCCTGCTCCCGGCAACGTGTGGCCCTCAGCCTATCGAGATCCACTCACCGGCCCGAATCGCGGCACCTCCGCGGCACCCGCGCGACATTGAGGACCGTACCCTTGCCGCCATGCGACACGGCTCGATCCCGGGCGCCCGAGGGCGCGTCCTTCCTCTGTCTTTGCTCGGCGACCCCGTGTTGCACACACGGTGTGAAGAAGTCGCGGAGTTCGGGCCTCAACTGGCGCGGCTGGTCGAGAACATGTTCTCGACGATGTACGCGGCGCAGGGTGTCGGTCTTGCCGCGAACCAGGTCGGCGAATCGTTGCGGCTCTTCGTATACGACTGCCCCGACGACGAGGAGCGGCGGCATGTGGGGCACGTGGTGAACCCGCGGCTCGTCGAGGCGGACGGGCTGGTGCTGCGGGGGCCCGAGGGGTGCCTGTCGTTGCCGGGGCTGGAGGCGGGGACCGAGCGGTACGACCACGCCGTGGTGGAGGGGTTCACCGTGGACGGTGAACCCGTGCGGATCCATGGCACCGGGTGGTTCGCGCGGTGCCTTCAGCACGAGTGCGATCACCTTGACGGTGGGCTGTACGTGGATCGGGTTCGTGGATGGCGCCGCCGGAGGGTCATGTGGCAGGCGGGGAGGGCCTCTTGGGGACGGTGAGGGCCGACCGCGCCCCTTCAAGGGGCGCGGGGAACTGCGCAGTCTTTGAGGGGCACGCGGACCGCTAGAAGGCCGGGCCACCCAGCTTGTCGCCCGCCGCTGCCAGGCGGCCCCACAGGAGGTCGGCCAAGGCGCGGACCAACTCCGCGCGGGCGCAAGGCCGTTCGCCGAGCCACCAGTCGCCCGCCGCGTGCATCATGCCGACGATGCCGTGGCCCCAGACGCGGGCCAGCTGCTGGCTGTCGGGGCCGAGGTCGACGCGCTCCTCGATGACCTCGGCGAGTTCCTCGCCCATGCGGCGCAGCAGGGGAGCGGAATGCTGCCCGGAGTCGAAGCCCTGGTCGCTCTGCGGGCCGCCCTCCGACGGATGCATCAGGAAGCGGTACACCTGCGGGCGTGCCTCGATCGCCGCGAGGTACGTGTCGAGCGTGGCCTCCACGCGTTCCCGGCGCTCGGCCGGTGCGTCCAGGGCGGCGCGCAGCGCGCCCAGGAGGGCGTCCGTGTGCCGCTTGGCGAGGGCCGCGTACAGTCCACTCTTGTCGCCGAAGTGGCGGTACAGAATCGGCTTGGTGATGCCCGCCTCCGCCGCGATGGCGTTCATCGAGGCACTTGGGCCGTCGCGGAGCACCACCCGGTCGGCGGCCTCCAACAGCTCGCGCCGTCGGCGGTCGGCGGACCTTTGTTGGTCGGTCCGCTGTGTGGTGTCCATGTGCTCTCCCCACCCGTGCTTATTCGGTGACGCCTGCGCAACGTAACACCCGCCAATGATTCTGCCTCGAACGGGCTGCCGAGCGGGAACGGGGAGTTGACTTTTCCTACCCACCGGTAACAGGCTACGGTTACCGCAAGTAACACGTGAGTGCAGCGCTGGAGGGGACATGGCCGAGTTCACCATGGAGCTCAACGACGAACAGAAGGAGGTCCGGGACTGGATCCACGGGTTCGCCGCTGACGTCATCCGCCCCTCAGCCGCCGAATGGGACGAGCGCGAGGAGACTCCCTGGCCCGTCATCCAGGAGGCCGCCAAGGTCGGCATCTACTCCCTGGACTTCTACGCCCAGCAGTACTTCGACCCCACCGGCCTCGGCATACCCATGGCCATGGAGGAGCTGTTCTGGGGGGACGCGGGCATAGCCCTTTCCATAGTCGGCACCGGCCTCGCCGCCGTCGGCGTCCTCGCCAACGGCACCGAGGAGCAGATCGGCACCTGGATCCCCCAGATGTACGGCGATGCCAACGATGTCAAGGTCGCCGCCTTCTGCTCCTCCGAGCCCGACGCCGGCTCCGACGTCGCCTCGATGCGTACGCGTGCCGTGTACGACGAGGCCAAGGACGAGTGGGTGCTCAACGGCACGAAGACCTGGGCGACCAACGGCGGCATAGCCAACGTCCATGTCGTGGTCGCGGTCATCGACTCCGAGCTGGGCTCCAAGGGGCACGCGTCCTTCATCATTCCGCCGGACACGCCCGGCCTGTCCCAGGGCCAGAAGTTCAAGAAGCACGGCATCCGCGCCTCGCACACCGCCGAGGTCGTCCTGGAGGACGTACGCGTACCCGGATCCTGCCTGCTCGGCGGCAAGGAGAAGCTCGACGAGCGCCTCGCCCGCGCACGTGAGCGGGCCAGGGCCGGCGGCGGCGAGCGGCTGAAGAACGCGGCGATGGCCACGTTCGAGGCGTCCCGCCCGGCCGTCGGCGCCATGGCGGTCGGCACCGCCCGGGCCGCGTACGAGGTCGCCCTCGACTACGCCAAGACGCGTTCGCAGTTCGGCCGCCCGATCATCGACAACCAGGGTGTGGCCTTCCAGCTGGCCGACATGCGTACGTCCATCGACGCGGCGCGGCTGCTCGTGTGGCGGGCCTCCTGGATGGCCGTGAACGGAAAGCAGTTCACCTCGGCCGAGGGCTCCATGTCGAAGCTGTTCGCCAGCGAGACGGCGAAGAAGGTCACCGGGCAGGCCATTCAGATACTGGGCGGCAACGGATACACCCGGGAGTACCCGGTCGAGCGGATGCACCGGGACGCGGCCATCTACACGATCTTCGAGGGTACGAGTGAGATCCAGCGGTTGGTGATCGCTCGCACTCTGTCGGGGATGCCGATCCGGTGATCGCGGGATCCGCGGGCACGTCGTGCCTGGTCCACGTCACCGGTGTTTCAAAGGCGTGAGCTGCTCGATGTCGTATCGCGAACGCAGTTCCTCGATCGCGGCGTGGTCCGGCGGACCACCCCCGTCGAGGATCTCCAGCAGCTCCTCGAAATAGCGCTCGTGATCCGGTGGCGGGGACGCCTGGAAGAACATCTTGGCCGGATTCCCCGTAGGGTTGGCGAACGCGTGCGGGCAACCGGGCGGTACGACGATCACCGTGCCCGGTGTCGCCCGTACCACCTGGTTGCCCGAACCCGACTGCCAGCGCTGCCAGTTGTCGGGTGTGCGGACGAGGGGCTCGAAGGCGAGCACGTCCAGCTCGCCCTCGAGCACGTAGAACAGCTCCTCGCTGCGCGAGTGGACGTGCGCGCCCACGTCGAAGCCCGGCGGGACGACGACCTCGAAGCTGGACGCCGTCCGGGAGTGCGTGCCGGTCACCTTGAAGGTCACGTGCTGGGCCGGGGTACGGACCGTACGGCCGTGACCGGGCGGGACCAGCAGGCCTTCGGGCGGCGGCGTGAGCGCGGTCACCAGGTGACGGGCAGGGCCTCGGGCCCGCGGATCAGCGCGCCGCGCCGCCACGGCACCTCGTCCGCCGAGACCGACAGACGCAGCGTCGGGATCCGGTCCAGGAGCGTGTTCACGATCAGCTCCTGCTCCATGCGGGCCAGCATGCCGCCCACGCAGTAGTGCGGGCCGTGCCCGAACGCCAGGTGCGGGTTGGAGGCGCGCTCGAAGTCGATCCGGTCGGGGTCCGGGAAGACCTCCGGGTCGCGGTTGGCGGCCAGGTACGACACGTAGATCGGGTCGCCCTTGCTGATCCGTACGCCTCTGAGCACCACGTCCTCCGTGGCGATACGGGACAGGCCGACGGCGTTGCGGTGCGGGATGTACCGGTGCAGTTCGTCGATCGCCTGCGGGCGCAGCTCCGGTTCGTCGCGCAGCCGGTCGAAGAGGGCGGGCCGGGTGAGGAGGACGTAGAGCATCTGGCCCGTGTTGTTCGTGACTGCCTCGCCGCCGATCTGGATCGGGCCCGCGAGCGCCATCGCCTCCTCCTCGGTGATGTCGCCCCGGCCCACCGCCGCGCCCAGCAGCGAGGTCACGTCCTCGCCGGTCGCGCCGCGCCGTTCGGCGATCAGCTTGGCGAAGTACGCCTCCATGTCCACCTTGGCCTGCTCGCTGACCTTCGCCCCCTGGGAGGAGGACAGGATCGCCTGCGTCCACGTGTGGAGCGTGTGCCGGTCGGTGGCCGGGACACCCATGAGCTCGCAGATGACGGTGATCGGGAACGGGGCCAGGACACGGTCGATGAGGTCGGCGGGCGGTCCGTCCCGCAGCATCTCGTCCACCATCTCCTCCAGCGTCCGCTGGGCGTTGGCGCGCAGCCGCTCGATGCCGCGTGTGGTGAACGCGCTGTTCACCGCTCTGCGCAGCCGGGAGTGGTCGGGCTTGTCGACGAAGTTCATCGCGCTCGCCTGCGGGATGAAGTGCGGTGCCAGCCGGGTGACTTCGCGGCCGATCACCTCCGCGCGGCTGAACCGGGGGTCGTTCGTGACCAGCCGTACGTCCTCGTAGCGCGTGACCAGCCAGGCCCAGCCCTCGCCGTTGGGCAGCTGGATCCGGTTGATGGGGCCCTCGCGCATCAGCTCGGACAGGACGGGGTCGAAGTCGACCCCCGTCAGGTCCAGGGCCGGCCAGTGCCGTACCGGAGGTGCCGGCGTCGTCTCTTCGCTCATGGTCATGTCATGCCGTTTCTTCGTCTGAACGGTGCCAGCGGCCCAGCGCCATCTCGGCCGTGATCCCCGGCCCGAAGCCGGCGAGCAGTCCGCGTGCCTGGTGGTGGGAGCCGCCCTCGTCGAACAGCCGGCGCAGCGCGTCCAGGACGACGGCGCTGGCGATGTTCCCGTACTCGGTGAGCGTCGCCCGGCTGAACCGGAAGGCCTCCGGTGCCACTTTGAGGAACGTGCTGAGGTCGTCGAGGATCCGCGGACCCCCGGCGTGGATGATGTAGAAGTCCAGGTCGGAGGCGTCCCAGCCGTGCAGGCCCGCGAGGTCCTGGAGCGCGGGGGCGAGCGGCTCCATCGTGGTCGGCACCCGCTTGTCCAGCAGGAAGTGGAAGCCGGTGGCCCGGACGTCGTACATGATCCAGTCCTCGGTCTTGGGGATCAGGTACGAGCCGTTGCGCTCCAGGCGGATGCCCTCGCCGCCGCGTCCGCGGACGACGGCCGCGGCTATCCCGTCCCCGAAGAGGCCGTTGCACAGCAGGGAGCCGACGCCCAGGTCGGTCGGCTGGTAGCACAGCGAGCAGAACTCGCAGGCCACGATGAGGGCGTTGGCCTCGGGATAGGCCGTGCAGAAGTCGTGCGCCCGGTTGATCGCCGCGCCCCCGGCGGCACAACCGAGCTGCGCTATCGGCAGCTGGCGCGTGTCGCTGGAGAACTCCATGGAGTTGATCAGCCAGGCCGTCAGCGAGGGCATCATGAAGCCCGTGCACGAGACGTAGATGATCACGTCGATGTCGGCGGCCAGCACTCCCGCCTCGTCGAGCGCCCGCTGTACGACCGCCGGGACGCGGGCCTTGGCCTCGGCCTCGTAGGCCTTGTTGCGTTCCTCGAAGCCCGGGTGCTTCAGGGTTTCCTCGATGGGCCGCACGATGTGCCGCGTGCGTACGCCGGTGTTCTCGATCAGCCGGAGCGCGAGCGGCAGCTGGGGGTGATCGGGGTGGCGGGAGCGCGCCAGCTCCAGCGTCTCCTCCATCGTGATCACGTATTCCGGAACGGACACCGCGGGTCTGCACAAAGTCGCCATGTGCCTGCGCCTTCTCTCGTCCGCCGGGAACTCCCTCTCCTCGGCGGAAGGGTGGTCCCACCACGATCACCCGACCGGGCCGGGATATCGCGCCGGACTACTCCAGATCGGGGACCCCCGGGTGGGCGTGGCACCCTGGTCGAAGGGTCAGCGAGTCAGCCGAACCGAAGGAGTACGCGATGACGCGGACGGCCAGGGAACTGCTGGACAGCACCACCGGAAAGCTCGCCCCCGACCCCCACGCCAACCGCCTCCTCCCGCTGATCGCCCGAGGCGCGGCCCGCCGCGACACGCTCGCGGCCCTCGCCCTCGAACAGCGCCACGTCATCGCCGCGGACCGCCGCGCGTTCCTCCACCTGGCCGAACGGTCGGCCGCGGCGGGGACGACCGCCGGTTCCGAGTGCGCGGCCGTCTTCGGCATGCTCGCGGAGGGCGAGACGCTGGCCCAGGACCGGCTCGGGGCGTACGTGACGGCCTGCGGCGTGGACACGGCACGGGAGGCGGCGTACGAGCCCCTCGCCGACTGCCAGGCCTATCCCGCGTACGTCGCCTGGCTGGCCCTCAACGGCTCACCGGCCGAGGTGGTCCTCGCCCTCAGCGCCAACTTCGCGGCCTGGGGCGGCTATTGCGCCACGATCGCCGAGTCCCTGCGCGACCACTACGGCTTCGACGATGCCTCTTGTGGCTTCTTCGACTTCTTCGCCGAACCGTCACCCGAACTGGACCAGCGGGCCTTGTCGGCCGTGCAGGCAGCCCTCGACACCGGACGGCTGGACGAGAACGAGGTCCACCACTACGGCCGCCTGCTACAGACCTACGAGACGAAGTTCTGGCACGCACTGTGGGAACTGGACCAGCGGATCGCCCCGTAAGGGGCGCGGGGAACTGCGCAGTCTTTTGAGGCGCGAGGAACTGGGCGACCAGCCACGACGAACCCGCAGCGATCGGACGGCCGCCGAACAACGAACCTAGCCGGACGCACTCCCACTGCTGTGCGCGATGCACGCCACATCAATCCGGTCGGCAAGCTTCGCAAGCTCGATCGTGAGCGCGGCGACGGTGTCCTCGTCGAGGCCGTCCTGCCCCGCCTCCACCAGATGCAGCCACCGACCACCCATCGTTCGCAGGAGCTTGCTCACGTCGGCCGCGGAAACCTGCAAGGTACCGCGGTCGTCGACGATCAGAGGCAGGGTCACTTCGCGGTTCACAGAGGGGATCGTAGCTGCGGAACGCTCACGCTCCGTGCCATACGGTGGTGATGTTGCAGAACTCTCGGATTCCGTGTCCCGACAGCTCACGCCCGTAACCGGACCGCTTCACCCCGCCGAACGGGAACGCCGGGTGGGACGCCGTCATCCCGTTGACGTACACGGCGCCCGCCTCCAGGTCACGTACGAAACGGTCGATCTCGGTCTCGTCGCGGGTCCAGACATTGGAACTCAGGCCGAACGGCGTGTCGTTGGCGATCGCCACGGCCTCGTCGAGGTCGGCGGCGCGGTAGAGGGTCGCCACCGGTCCGAAGGCCTCCTCCAGGTGGATGCGCATCTCGGGGGTGATGTCGGCGAGGACGGTCGGCGGGTAGTACCAGCCGGACCCGTCGGGGCGCTCCCCGCCGCACAGGACGGTCGCGCCGCTCTCGACGGCGTCGTCGACCAGTTCCTCCAGGTCGCCGCGGCCCTGTTCGGTGGAGAGCGGGCCGACGTCCGTGTTCTCGTCCAGGGGGTCGCCCACCGTCAAGGCCTTCATGCCCGCCGTGAAGCGCTCGGCGAAGGCGTCGAAGACGTCCGTGTGCACGATGAACCGCTTGGCGGCGATGCACGACTGGCCGTTGTTCTGAACCCGGGCCGTCACGGCGACCTGTGCCGCCCGGTCGACGTCCGCCGACGGCATCACCACGTACGGGTCGCTGCCGCCGAGCTCCAGGACCGTCTTCTTGACCTCGTCCCCGGCGACCGACGCGACCGCGCGGCCCGCCGGTTCGCTGCCGGTCAGGGTGGCCGCCTTGATCCGCGGGTCGCGCAGGACGTTCTCGACCGCGCCCGAGCCGATGAGCAGCGTCTGGAAACAGCCCTCGGGGTAGCCCGCCCGGCGGAACAGGTCCTCCAGGTACAGGGCGGTCTGCGGGACGTTCGAGGCGTGCTTGAGCAGGCCGACGTTGCCCGCCATCAGCGCGGGCGCGGCGAAGCGGATCACCTGCCAGAGCGGGAAGTTCCACGGCATGACCGCCAGGACCGGGCCGAGCGGGCGGTAGCGCACGAGGACGCGGGAGGCGCCGGAGTCCTGCGCGTCGGCCGTGTCGCCCTCCTCGTCGGCGAGGAGTTCCTCGGCGTGGTCGGCGTACCAGCGCATCGCCTTCGCGCACTTGGCGGCCTCCGCACGGGCCTGCTTGACCGGCTTTCCCATCTCGGTCGTCATCACGCGGGCGACGTCCTGCGTGTCGCCTTCCAGGAGGTCGGCGGCTCGGTGCAGTAGCTGTGCCCGCTCGGCGAATGAGGTTGTGCGGTGGGTGTGGAACGCCGCCTCTGCGGTTGCGAGGCGGTGTTCGATCTCCTCGGCGCTCAGGGCGTCATAGGTCTTGAGCGTTTCGCCGTTCGCCGGGTTCACCGTTGCGATGGGCATGGCTTTGACCTCCTGGTACGGGCTGTGACTTCGACAATCTCGCTCCGCGGGACGGGGCGCAACGCGGACGGGGGCCGCGTACCCGTGCGGGAGCCCGGCATGTGTGGCGTCCCGGGGGCGGTATTCGACGTGCGGGTCCGCCGTGGCTGGTCGCGCGGTTCCCCGCGCCCCTAAAAGAAGGGGCGCGTCTCCTCAGCTCGTCTGTTCTGCGAGGCGGTCCAGGAACGTCGTCTGGGCCTTGACCAGCAGAGTCCGTGCCCGGTCCAGATCCAGCCATTCCACTCTGTCCAGTTCCGGGAACTCCTGGACCCGGCCCGAACCCCGCGGCCATTCCATCGTGAAGGTGCCGGGGACCGTCGTCGTCACGTCCAGGTCCGCCTCGACGGCCCAGACCGTGACGACCTTGCCGTTCGTCTGGGTGACCTCGCCGAGGGGGATGGGGTGGCCCTCGGGAGGCGGGAGCCCCAGTTCCTCCTGGAACTCGCGGCGTGCCGCGTCCCAGGCCGGTTCGTCGGGCTCGTACTCACCCTTCGGTACGGTCCAGGCGCCGGCGTCGCGGCGCGCGAAGAACGGGCCGCCCATGTGGCCCAGGAGTACCTCGACGCCGTGGTCGGTGCGGCGGAACAGGAGCAGGCCCGCGCTGCGTTTCGCGGGGGCGGTCACGGGGCGACCTCCGGGTGGGCGGCGAGCAGGGTTTCGACGGTGTCGGCCTGTGCCGGGGTCTTGTCCTCGCGGTAGCGGACGACCCGGGCGAAGCGGAGGGTGACGCCCGCCGGATAGCGCGTGGAGCGCTGCAGACCGTCGTACGCGATCTCGACGACCAGTTCGGGGCGGACGGTCACGACCCAGCCGTTGTCCTCGACGGCGAGTTCCTGGAGCCGCTCGGTCTGCCAGGCGAGCAACGCGTCCGTCAGCCCCTTGAAGGTCTTGCCCAGCATGGCGAAGGAACCGTCCGGATTACGGGCGCCCAGATGCAGGTTGGAGAGCTTGCCGGTGCGCCGCCCGTGGCCCCATTCGGCGGCCAGCACGACCAGGTCCAGGGTGTGTACGGGTTTGACCTTCAGCCAGGAGGCTCCGCGCCGGCCCGCGCTGTAGGGGGAGTCGAGGCCCTTGAGCACGACACCCTCGTGGCCGCGCTTCAGCGTGTCGGCGAGGAACTGTTCGGCGGTGGCCCGTGCCCGCTCGTCCGCCGGGTCGGCCACGAGGGTCCGCCGTACGCGCATCGGCTCGGGGACCAGCCGGGCCAGCTCGGTGTGGCGCTCCGCGAACGGCAGGTCGAGCAGGTCGCGGCCGTCCACGGAGAGCGCGTCGAAGAAGACGGGGGAGACGGGGACGGCCTCGGCGGCCGTGGCGACGTCCACGCGGGAGCCCACGCGGCCCGCGATGTCCTGGAACGATCGAGGCCGCCCGCCCTCGTCGAACGCGATGACCTCGCCGTCGAGGATGAAGTGCTCGCCCTTCAACTCCCGTGCGGCGGAGGTGAGTTCGGGCAGCCGGTCCGTGATGTCGTCCAGGGTGCGGGTGTAGAGGCGTACGTCGTCGCCGTCGCGGTGGACCTGGACCCGGATGCCGTCCAGTTTCTCCTCGACCGCGCAGACGCCGAGCTTGTCGATCGCCTCGCTGACGGACGAGGCGCTGTGCGCGAGCATCGGCTGGACGGGGCGGCCGACGGTGAGCCGGAACGCGGCGAGGGCCTCCGGTCCGTCGGCGAGCAGCCGCTCCGCCACGGTCTGCAGCGAACCCGCCAGCATCACCGCCCGCCGTACGTCGGCGGAGGGCGCCCCCGTCGCCTGGGCGAGCCCCTCCACGGCGACGGCGTCCAGGGCGCCCTGACGCACCTCACCGCCGATCAGCCCGAGCAGGAACCGCTGCTCGGACTCGGTGCACGCACCCATCAACTCCCCGACCAGCCGCACCCGTTCCGCCTGGGAGCCGGTGCCGGAGACCTTGCCGAGGTCCGTGAGGCGGGCGTCCACCTCCCGCACGGTCAGGGTGGGTTCCACGGCGGGCGGAACCGGCGTGCCGAGGATCTTCCAGCCGATGCCGAGCCGCCCCTGGGGAAGGCGGCCCGCCAGATACGGGATGACGATCGGCACGTCGTCCGCCTCGGCGTCCCGGAACAGCTCCGCGAGCAGAGCCGTCTTCCGGGACCGCGCCGAGGTGGCGGCGACCTCCTGGGACACACGGGCGAGCCGGTGCAGCAGCATGCAGCCATGGTGCAACGGAGGCGCCGGGTCCACACCCGCACGGGGTCTTCGGGCTCCTCGCGGGCCCGTGGGTTGTGGTTCAGGGCCGGGCCACACGGTCCCGGGGGCTCAGGAGCCCACGCCCACGCACGCGCTGCGGTGTCCGCACGGCCGCGCCCCGCGTCCCGGGTGCCCCGCGTGGCAACGGCTCGGGCCTTGGCCCACGCCTGCGACGAGGCCGGCCCGGCCCGGCGGGCCGCGCGGCTGCCCCCGCGCGGCCGTCTCCGTGCTGCCGCCCCCGGACGGCCACGTCGCGGCTGCCCCCGCGGGGCCACGGCTCGGGCCTGCGCCTGCGTCCGCGTCCGTGAGATCGGCCTTGCCCGGGGTCGCACGGCCGCGTGCGGCTTGGCCCCGCCAACGGCCCGGGGCCAAGCCCCGGGCTACGCCCGCACCGCCGCGTCGAGGTCCGTGAAGAGCAGTTCGCCGTTGATCGTGGCTCCTGCCCGGTAGCCGCCGCTCGCCGCGTTCACCACCTGCTCGCCGAAACCGATCGCGTTGCCCGCCGCCCAGACGCCGGGCACGCTGGTCAGACCCGTCGGGTCGACCACGGCGTACGTGCCGAACGGTGTCTCCTGCAGTTCGGCGCCGAGTCGCTCAAGGAGGCCGGTGCGCGGGACGGCCCGAGGGGCGACGAACAGGACCGAGCGCTCGTGCGTCGTGCCGTCCGCGAGCCGGATCCCGGTGAGCCGGTCGTCGGCGACGACCAGCCCGGCGACCTCGCCGGGCACCACGTCGACACCCGCCGCGGCGAGCCTGCGCAGATCCTCGTCCGCGAGTTCCTCCTCGGCGACCGTGTGCAGGAAGAAGGTCACGTTCTTCGACCACTGGGAGACCATCAGCGCCTGGTGGACGCCCATCGGGGTCGTGGCGAGCACGCCGAAGGCCTGGTCCCGCACCTCCCAGCCGTGGCAGTACGGGCAGTGCAGCACGTCCCGCCCGAAGCGCTCGGCGACACCCGGCACCTTCGGCAGTTCGTCCGCGAGGCCGGTGGCGACGACCAGTCGGCGCCCGTGCACCGTGCGCCCGCCTTCGAGCGTCACGTCGAACTCCCCGTCCGCGTCCTTGGCCACGTCCACCGCCCGGTCCCGGACGAGTTCGACGCCGTAGCGCGCGATCTCCTCGCGCCCCACGGCGAGGAACTCCATCGGCGACATGCCGTCCCGCGACAGATAGCCCTGCATGTGGGCCGCGGGCGCGTTGCGCGGCCCGCCCGTGTCGATCACGAGCACACTCCGCCGTGCGCGTCCCAGGACGAGCGCGGCGGACAGTCCGGCCGCGCCGCCTCCGACGACGACCACTTCGTACCTCTCGGTCATGGTGACCACCTCCACTGAGAAGGTCGCTCACCTCCTGCCGTATTGACAAACATCTTTGCCGAAACTGCAATGAGGAGATGAGCGAGCGCCACGAGCAGCAGAAGCATGAGGAGCCCGGCACGGACACCGGCACCGACACCGGCACTGGTACGGACTCCGATACCGACGACGTCCTCGCGGAGGTCGGACCGCGGCTGCGCCGCATCCGCAAGGAGCGGGGCGCCACCCTCGCGGGCCTGTCCTCCGCCACCGGAATCTCCGTGAGCACCCTGTCCCGCCTGGAGTCCGGGCTGCGCAAACCCAGCCTGGAGCTTCTGCTGCCCATCGCCCGCGCCCATCAGGTGCCCCTCGACGAACTCGTCGGGGCCCCACAGGTGGGCGACCCCCGTATCCGCGCGGCGAAGCCCATCGTCATGCACGGCCGCACCCACTGGCCGCTCACCCGCCAGCCCGGCGGCCTCCAGGCCTACAAGGTGCTCGAACCGCAGCGGAAACTGGAGCCGGATCCGCGGACGCACGAGGGCTACGAGTGGCTGTACGTGCTCTCCGGGCGGCTGCGCCTGGTGCTCGGCGAGCACGACGTCGTACTCGGCGCGGGGGAGGCCGCCGAGTTCGACACTCGGGTGCCCCACTGGTTCGGGTCGACGGGGGAGGGGCCGGTGGAGTTCCTGAGTCTCTTCGGGCGGCAGGGGGAACGGATGCACGTACGGGCGCGTCCGAAGCGACGTGGCGAAGACGACTGACAGCGGCTTACGCGGAGTGTTCCCAGGTGGGCAAGCGACCGCTTAGTATGCAATCGACCCCGGCAGGCAAAGCAGTCCCGTGGAGGCCCGGCATGCAGGCATGGCAAGTGCACGAGATCGGCGAGCCGAGCGAGGTGATGCGGCTTGAGGACGTGGAGCGGCCCACGCCCGGTGACGGCCAGGTCCTGCTCAAGGTGCGCGCCGCGAACATCAACTTCCCGGACGCCCTGATGTGCCGCGGGCAGTACCAGGTCAGGCCGCCCCTGCCGTTCACGCCGGGCGTGGAGATCTGCGGCGAGACCGAGGACGGGCGGCGCGTGATCGCCAACCCGGCACTGCCGTACGGCGGCTTCGCCGAGTACGCCGTCGTGGACGCCGCGGCCATGCTGCCGGCCCCCGCCGCGCTGGACGACGCCGAGGCCGCCGCGCTGCACGTCGGCTACCAGACGGGCTGGTTCGGACTGCACCGGCGGGCTCGTCTGGAGGCCGGCGAGACGCTGCTCGTCCACGCTGCCGCCGGCGGGGTCGGCAGCGCGGCCGTGCAGCTCGGGAAGGCCGCGGGCGCCAAGGTCATCGGAGTCGTGGGCGGCGCGGACAAGGTGGCCGTCGCCCGTGAGCTGGGCTGTGACGTCGTCGTGGACCGGCGTGCCGAGGACGTCGTCGCCGCCGTGAAGGAGGCCACCGGCGGCCGGGGCGCGGATGTGATCTACGACCCGGTCGGTGGCGACGCCTACACGCAGTCCACCAAGGTCGTGGCCTTCGAGGGCCGCATCGTGGTCGTGGGCTTCGCGAGCGGCACCATCCCGAGCCCGGGTCTCAATCACGCGCTGGTGAAGAACTACTCGATCCTTGGCCTGCACTGGGGTCTCTACAACACCAAGGACCCGAAGCTGGTCCTGCGCTGCCACGAGGAGCTGACCGAGCTGGCCGCCCGGGGCGGGATCAAGCCGCTCGTCAGCGAGCGCGTTCCGCTGAGCGGAGCCGCCGCCGCGGTCCAGCGGGTCGCCGACGGCGTCACCACCGGCCGTGTCACCGTGGTGCCCGCTCTTGAGAACGGAGCTGCCGGATGACCGACCCCGCAAGCACGAGCACGAGCAGGAGCACGGGCGTGACGCCCGACGCCGCCGAACTGAGCCGCCGCACACAGGAATTGCTGGCCGCGCAGCCGCCGGCCACGACCGACCGGCTCGACTTCCTCAAGGCGCGGTTCGACGCGGGCCTCGCCTGGGTGCACTACCCGGTGGGCCTCGGCGGACTCGGTGCGCCGCGCTCCCTCCAGGCCGTCGTGGACGCCGAGTTGGAGGCCGCGGGCGCACCCGACAACGACCCGCGACGCATCGGCATCGGCCTCGGTATGGCCGCGCCGACGATCCTCGGCTACGGCACCGAGGAGCAGAAGAGCCGCTTCCTCAGGCCTCTTTGGATCGGCGAGGAGGTCTGGTGCCAGCTGTTCAGCGAGCCCGGCGCGGGCTCGGACCTGGCCGCGCTCGGCACGCGAGCCGTCCGGGATGATGGGGGCCCCTCCCGATCGAGCGAAACCGAGAGTGGGGGAGACTGGGTGGTCAACGGTCAGAAGGTGTGGACGTCCAGCGCCCACCTCGCCCGCTGGGCCATCCTCATCGCCCGTACCGACCCGGACGCGCCCAAGCACCGCGGCATCACGTACTTCATCTGCGACATGACCGACCCGGGTGTCGAGGTACGGCCGCTGCGCCAGATCACCGGCGAGGCCGAGTTCAACGAGGTGTTCCTCACCGACGTCCGCATCCCCGACGCGCACCGCCTCGGTGAGGTCGGCGACGGCTGGCGGGTCGCGCAGACCACGCTCATGAACGAGCGCGTCTCCATCGGCGGCATGCGCATCCCGCGCGAGGGCGGAATGATCGGCCCGGTCTCCAAGACCTGGCGCGAGCGCCCCGACCTGCGTACCCACGACCTGCACCAGCGCCTGCTCAAGTTGTGGGTCGAGGCCGAGGTCGCACGGCTCACCGGCGAGCGCCTGCGCCAGCAGCTCGTCGCGGGCCAGCCGGGTCCCGAGGGCTCCGGCATGAAGCTCGCGTTCGCCCGTCTCAACCAGGAGATCAGCAGCCTGGAGGTCGAACTCCTCGGCGAGGAGGGCCTGTTGTACGAGGACTGGACGATGCGCCGTCCCGAACTCGTCGACTTCACCGGCCGTGACGCCGGCTACCGCTACCTCCGCTCCAAGGGCAACAGCATCGAGGGCGGGACCAGTGAGGTCCTGCTGAACATCGTCGCCGAACGCGTGCTGGGCCTGCCCTCCGAGCCGCGCACCGACAAGGACGTCGCCTGGAAGGACCTGGCTCGATGACCGACCTGTTGTACTCGGAGGAGGAAGAGGCGCTGCGCGCCGCCGTCCGTGACCTCCTCACGGATCTCTGCGACGCGCCGGGCGTCATCGCCCGCACGGAGTCGGACCGGCCGCACGACCCAGAGTTGTGGAAGGCCCTCTCGGACGGCATGGGCCTCGCGGGTCTCCTCGTTCCCGAGGCGCAGGGCGGCCAGGGCGCCACGCACCGCGAAGTCGCCGTCGTCGTGGAGGAGTTGGGCCGCGCGGTCGCCCCCGTCCCGTATCTGACGAGTGCCGTCGTCGCGACCGAGACGCTGCTCGCATGCGGCTCCGACGAGGCCGCCGAGCTGCTCACCGCCCTCGCGTCCGGCCGCACGATCGGCGCGCTCGCGGTGGCGCTGTCCGCCGGGCCCGGGGCGCCCAACAAGTCCGTACGCCACGAAGGCGGCGCTCTGCACGGGGAGCTGACCGGCATCGCGGACGCGGTCGCCGCGGACGTGCTGCTCGTGCCGTCGGAGGACGGCGGGCTGTACGCCGTGGACGCCGATGCCGACGGCGTCACGGTCACTCCGCAGGTCTCCCTCGACCTGACCCGGCCGGTCGCCACGGTCACCCTCGACGGGGCCCCGGCGCGGCTCCTCACCCCGAACGCCGCACCGGCCGTACGACGTGCCCTGCGCGCCGGAGCCGGGCTCCTCGCCTCCGAGCAACTCGGCCTCGCCGACTGGTGTTTGACGGAGACGGTCCGCTACCTGAAGGAGCGCAAGCAGTTCAACCGGCCCGTCGGCGGCTTCCAGGCGCTCAAGCACCGGCTCGCGCAGGTGTGGCTGGAGGCGGTCAACCTGCGCGCCGCCGCCCGGAACGCGGCCGACGCCCTCTCGACCGGCGAGGACCCTGACGTGGCTGTCGCCGTCGCCCAGGCGTACGCGGCACAGGTCGCGGTCCACGCCGCCGAGGAAGCGGTCCAACTGCACGCAGGTATCGGCATGACCTGGGAGCACCCGGTCCACCTCTACCTGAAACGCGCCAAGGCCGACTCGATCGCGTACGGCACGGCGGGTGCCCACCGCGAGACACTGGCCGGTCTGGTGGACCTCCAGGCCCCCTGACCTCGCCCTGGTCCACTCCCGCCGATGGCACGAAGGCCCGCTCCGAAGGGGTGGGGGTGGCATGAGGGCCCGATCGATACGCAGCATGGGCACCGTGGCGACGGCCGCCGCTCTGGCGACCGTCGCCTCCGCGTGTTCGGCGCCCGGCGAGGGGGAGAGCGGGGACGCGGCGACCTCGGCCGTCGTCGGCATCGCCTACGAGTGGACCATCTCGACCGCTACCCGCACGAGTTGTCCGGCGGGCTCGCCCAACGGGCCGCCACCGCACTCACCCTCGTCGGTGACGCGCCCCTGCTGCTCGCCGACGAACCGACCACCGGACTCGACCGCGACCTGATCGAGCGCACTGTCGACGAACTCCGCCGGCCACCGGGCAAACAGCGGACGCCGTACGGGAGTTGGCCGAAACCGTCGGGCTCGGAGCTGTCCTGCTGGCCCGCCGGCCGCATGAGGTCAGCGACGGACAGTTGCGGCGGGCCTGTCTCGCGCGGGCGCTCGCGCTGCGGCCGCGCCGGCTCGTGTGCGACGAGATGACGGCGATGCTCGATGCCTCGACCACGGCCGCGCTGGTCGGTGTCGTGGAGACCTACCGGCGGGAGAGCGGGGCCGGACCGCTGGCCGTCGGGCACGACCGGGTGCTGCTGGAGCGGTGGTGCGACCGGACGGTCGGCTGGGCCGAGCTGACTTCGGTGTGAGGGTCGGGTGGGCCGAGCTGACCTCGGTGTGAACGTCCGCCGGAGGCGGTCGGGCGAAGTGAACGCACAGCGGCAGTCCGGCCAACTCCCCGCACGGCCATGCTCCTTGAACCCTGAGAGGACCGATACTCGCTGAGGCCCGTACGGCAACTCTCAGGGAGGCAGACATGGCCCTCACCACCCGTCGCAGAGCCCTCACCACCCTCGCCGCCGCGGTGGCGGGCAGCGTCGCCGTGCCCGCGTACGCGCAGGCGAACGAGGGCGGGCACCGGCCGCGCCCGCTGTGGCGCGCGCACGCGCACAACGACTACCTCCACCCCCGTCCCCTCCTCGACGCGCTCGACCACCGCTTCGGGAGCGTCGAGTCGGACATCTTCCTCGTCGGGAAACAGCTTCTGGTCGCCCACGACCCGGTTGAACTCGACCCGACCCGGACGCTGGAATCCCTCTACCTCGCTCCCCTCGCCGCCCGCGTGAAGGCCAACCGCGGCTCGGTGTACCGAGGGCAGCGGAAGCCGGTCCAGCTGCTCATCGACATCAAGACCGAGGGCGCGTCCACGTACCAGGAGCTGGACCGCCAACTGCGCCGCTACCGGCACCTGTTCACGACGTACGTCCACGGCCGGGTCTTCCCCGGTGCGGTGACGGCCGTGGTCTCCGGCGACCGCGCGGCCCGTGCCCCGATGGAGGCCCAGACCGTGCGGCGGGCCTTCTACGACGGCCGCCTCCTCGACCTGCTGGCCCCCGTCCCGGCGCCCGCCTCCTTCATTCCGCTGATCAGCGACAACTGGACGCTCAACTTCACCTGGCAGGGCGTCGGCACGTTCCCCGAGGTCGAGCGCCAGAAGCTGCGCGGCATCGTCGCGGCGGCGCACTCCCGAGGGCAGAAGGTCCGCTTCTGGGCCACCCCGGATCTGGCGGGCCCCGCCCGTGACGCGGTCTGGGGCGAACTCCTCGCCGCCGACGCCGACTACCTCAACACCGACGACCTCGCGGGTCTCGAAGCGTTCCTGGACGCCCACAAGTAGGTCCACAACTAGGTCCACAAGTAGGTCCACGAGCGGGCCTGGCCCAGCGATCACCGACCGACGGGCCCAGCCCAGCGCTTTCACACGCAGTCAACACACGTTCGGCGGACACGTCAGCCGCCCGGACGAACCCCCCGCTACGCCACACTTGCGGCCGAAAGCCGCGGTGTGGACGTGGCGGAGGAGGTTGACGATGGCCATTTCCATCTCTGTGGTCCTGTTGCTCTTGATCCTTGCGGTGGTCTTCCTCCGCAACGGCGCGCTGAAGCTCTCGCACGCCGTGGTCTGCGTGCTGCTCGGCTTCTATCTCGCGAGCACGAGCATGGCGCCGACCATCCACAACGGGCTCACGGCGACCGCCGACGTCGTCAGCAGCCTCAGGCCGTGAGCCCGCGGCAGCGGTGAGGCGAGCGGATCACGACCGCGAGAACACGCCGATCCCGTTGGGCACCGGCCTCTCCGCCCCGCCGCTGGGATGGTTGCGCACGGTCGCCGTCGTCGAGCCCGGCTCCCGGGCGGCCAGCGTGCTGGAGCCGCCGCCGTCGAGGCTGAACGCGTCAACGGAACCCAACTGCCGCATGGTGTCGGCGACTTCCGCGATGGTGAGTCCGGTGCGGAACTCGGGTGCCCCGTCCAGCGCGAGCAGCAGGAGCCTGCTGCCGCCGTCCGAGATGCCCGCGGCGGTCCGTACCGCCGCGGTCGTGGTGTCGAGACCCGCGAGCGGTCGGCCACCCCTGAGGACCGGATAGCCGCCGATCACGAACCGGTACGGGATCCTCGACGCGGCCGCCACCAGCCGGTGCCGCACCACGACCCGCTCGCCGAGCGACAGCTTCCGCAGCTGCTGGGCGCCCGCCTCCCGGCCGACCAGGACGGTGGTGCCGGAAGCGATGGGTCCGTTGCCGGGAGTGTCGGCCGATGACACGACCCGGCCGTCCCGGACGGTCACCTCATGGGTGTCCGTACTGCAGGGCGCGGCCCGGTCGGTGTCGGTCCCACAGGTGGCCCGCACCCGAGAGGGGGTGCCCCAGTCCGAGGTGAACGCGCCGACGGAGCCGGCCGGCAGCGCGTACTGGTTGAGCCCGCCGAGCGGCAGCCGCGCCTCGGCGATGGCTACGGACCCGTCGAGGGCGAGGCTGTCGAGGCGGGCCCGATGGTCCGTGCCCACTCCGAGTACGTCCCGGGTGCTCGTGCCGGGCGGCAGGGCCGGGCCGAAGCGCTGGCCGTCCGGGACCGCAGCCTTGAGCTCCCGCCCGCCCGCGATAGCGGGACCGACGGACGCGCCGGTCGCCTCGACCCCCGGGTGCTGGGTCTCGGTGATGTTGAAGAAGTCGCCGTTGACGCCCGCGACGGCACCCTGCGCGTCGGCCATCCGCGACACGGGAGCCCGAGCCGCCACCGCGCCGGGGTGCAGCAGGTCGACACTCACCCGCGGGTTGCGGAGATCGACGCTGAGCACATGTGCGTGCGCCACACCCTTGGCGGCCGGAATGTCGAAGTCGGTGTAGCGCACGCCGGGTGCGAGCCGGTGGAAACCCGGCGGGCCGCCGTCCGGCACGCCACTGGCCGGTGCCGCCCCCGCGAGGGCGGCACCGGCCAGTGCGCTCCATGCCGCTACAACCGTCAGTGCGGTTCTGAGTCGTCCGGTGCGTCGTCTCACGCTGCCCCTGCTCTCTCCGCTGTCTCCTCAAATGGCCCAGGACACAAGGGAGTTCACCACAGAGCAGCTGGTGTGACGACGACTACGTGCCGACGAGACGCGAACGGGTCAGGAAACGCACCCCTTCGGGTGCCTCCAGCGAGAAGCCGCTGCCCCTCCCCTCCACCACGTCGACGATCAACCGGGTGTGACTCCACACCTCGTACTGGCTCCGCGACATCCAGAAGGTCACCGGTTCGTCGACGCCCTCGACGGCCAGCGAGGCGAGCAGCACGTCGGAGTCGCCGGTCCGGAACTCGCCCTCCGGGTAGCACATGGGGGCGCTGCCGTCGCAGCAGCCGCCGGACTGATGGAACATCAGCGGACCGTGGGCGGCCCGCAGTCGGCGCAGCAGTTCGGCGGCGGCGGGCGTCAGCTCCACGCGCGGGGCGGATGGGATCACCGTGCATCACTCCTCATCGCTTCGAGGCCTACCGGACCAGGTCCTGACCGCTGTCGCGGACCCTACCGAGCGGACGGACGGGCGTCAGGACCCGCGTAAGGAGATCGTTTCGGACCACCGCACTGCGTGGTGCGGCGCATACGTTGCGTCAAGGGGGCTGGTTGATTGATTCACCTTGGGGTTATGTTTTGGTGGCTCGCATCATCCGATCCGTCATCCGACCGGAGGACAGTCGACGTGATCCATCCCCTGCCCGCCGCGTACGACGGTCCCGGTCTGCCCGTCGACCTGGACGAGGCCGCCCACCGCTGCCTCGTCGCCGGTTTCGACGGGACCGCGAGCGTCCCCGCCACCCTGAAACGGCTCGTCGACCGGGGGCTCGGCGGCGTCATCCTGTTCACCCGCAACGTGCGCGACGCCGAACAGGTGCGCCGGCTCACCGACGAGCTGCGGGCCATACGCCCCGACCTGATAGTCGGCATCGACAACGAGGGCGGCGGCATCGGCCACCTGGTGGGCGCGGGCGCACCCGACGTCCCGGGCAACTTCGCGCTCGGCGTCGTCGACGACACGGACCTGACCGCCCGCTGCGCCGACGCGCTCGCCGGACACCTCGCCGGCCTCGGCATCACAGCCTCGTACGGGCCGGTCGCCGACCTCCAGCACCACCCGGACAACCCGATCGTGCGGACCCGCTCCTTCGGCGCCGATCCCGGGCTCGTAGGCCGCCATCTGCGGGCGTGGATCACCGCCACCGAGGCGCGCGGCGTCGCCTCCTGCGCCAAGCACTTCCCCGGCCACGGCGGCACCGTGACCGACAGCCACCACGACACCGCCGTCGACCCGCGCTCGTACGACGAACTGCTCCCCGACCTCGAAGCGTTCCGCGCTGCCGTCGCCGCGGGTGTTCCGATGCTGATGAGCGCCCATGTCGTGTTCCCGGCGCTCGACCCGAACCGCCCGGCCACACTGAGCCGCCGCGTCCTGCGCGATCTGCTCCGCGACGACATCGGCTTCGACGGGGTGCTGGTCAGCGACGCGCTGGAGATGAAGGCGATCGCCGACCGCTACGGAGAGGCCGCCGGAGCCCGGATCGCCCTGGCCGCGGGAGCCGACCAGGTCATCGTCGCCGTACCGGACCTGGAGACCACGCTGGCCTGCCGTGACGCGGTGCTCGGCGCGCTGCGTACCGGAGCGCTGCCCGACGAGCGCGTGTGGGAGGCCGCCGGGCGGGTTCGCCGCCTCGCCGAGCGGTACGCGACGCCGGCCGCTCCGGGCACGGTCGCCGCGTGGGACGCGGAGGCCGGAGCGGAGGCGGCCCGCCGGGCCGTACGCGGCCGGCCCGCCCGGCCCCCCGTTTCCGGCGCCCATGTCGTCGACCTGTTCCCGTCGCCGCACCCCGCGCTCAACTGGGGCGGCGAGGACCTGCTGACCGAGCTGCGCGCCGTCGACCCCACGGCCTCGGGAACCGCGGTCACCGGGGAGCCGGCCGACCCGGCGGCCCTCGTCACCGGGATCCTGCGGTGGGCCGAGGGCTCCCCGCTGATCATCGCCACTCACGACGCCGGCCTGCACCCCTGGCAGGCCCGCCTCCGCGAGTCCCTGCTGGCCCGGCGGCCGGACGCCGTACGGGTCTCCACCGGGCTCCCCGAGGACGGGGACGACCTGTGCTCGTACGGTCGCGGCCGGGCCAACCTGCGGGCGCTGGCGGAGGCGCTGGCGGGCGAGTAGCCGCTCGCCGGCCCGCTCCCGTCACGTTGACCGGCTTCGGTGTCCGGCGCGGTCACGGATTCCGTACGAGATCCGTGATGCCGCGGGCCGCTAGGTGGTCGGCGTCGTCCGCGCGGGAGGCCAGGACCACGGCCGGGCGGACGCCCTGGCTGCGCAGCCGCATCCACGCCTCGAAGTACGCGCCGCCCGGACCTGACACCGACCTGGTGGCGGGCGTGCAGTCCAGGACCAGGGCCAGGTCGCGCGGCTGTCCGGGGCGGGGCTTGGCGCGCACCTCGGCCACGGCGTCGGCGAACGCGGTGGCGATCGGCTTGGGGCGGCCGGAGGAGTCGAAGAGACCGAGGGTGTACTCCAGCTCCGGGTAGTCGGCGAGGGAGCGGTCCACGTCGTGGGAGCACCACCAGGTCACGCCCCACAGCCCCGCGCACTCGGAGGAGTTCAGCACGGTGGCCCGCGCGAACTCGGGTGCGTCGGCCGCCGGGATGTGCGGCTCGGGCGCCCCGGTCTCCTGCGCCCAGACGGGCCGGGTCACGTCCTCGGCGTAGGCCTTGGCGAGCTCCACGCCGTACTCGGCGAGGTGCAGGACCTGCGGCGAGCGGGGGCCGTAACGGCGTGCGCAGTCGCCCGAGAAGACCCACGGGTGGACGGTGGTCAGGTCGCCCTTGCGGGCCGAGGCCTCCGGGGTGAACGGGTGGTCGTCGCCGTACCAGGCCGCGTCGTACGCGGAGTGCGTGACGAGGCGGCCGGGCGGGGCGGCGGCGAGACCGTCCCGGGCGGCGGCGAGGAGCGTGTCGAGGTAGTGGTCCACCTCCTCTACGGTCACCGGGTTGTGCTCGACCAGGTTGTTGAGCTCGTTGCCGAGCTGGAGACCGATGAGGTTGGGCCGGTCGGCGAGCGCGCGGCCGAGGACGCGCAGCAGCTCCGCCTGGGCCTCGATGGCCTCGGGGTCCGTGAACACGTTGCGGTGGTGCCAGCTGCGGGTCCACTCCGGATAGAAGTCGAAGCTCGACAGATGGCCCTGCACTCCGTCCACGAGGACGTCGAGACCGGCCTCGGCCGCCAGGTCGACGAGCTGGACCAGCTGGTCGACGGCCGCGGTTCGGATGAGTGTGCGGTTGGGCTGCAGGAGCGGCCAGAGGTGGAAGACGCGGACGTGGTCGAGGCCGAGCCCGGCTATCTGGGCGAGGTCCTCGCGGGCGTGGGCCGGATCGAAGTCGTGCCAGGAGTGGAACCAGCCGCGGCGGGGCGTGTAGTTCACACCGAAGCGGGGCGCGGGCGCGCTGGGTACGGGGGGAGTGCTGATGGGGTCCTCCTCGGAAACCTGTGCCGACGCGCGGCCGGGGCTTGTTCTCGGCGAATGTATCAACCACCATGGTCGCCAATGAACAATGATTTGAACCAGGATCCAGGTCGGGAGCCGGGTCGCGTGCGGAATCGGGACCTCGTGGTGGGTCTGGACGCCGGCGGCACCCGTACCCGCGCCGTTCTGGCCTCCGCCGTGGACGGCCGCGTGCTCGGTCAGGGCGTCGCGGGACCCGGCAACGCCCTGACCGTCCCGGTGCCCCTGCTCACCGACCACCTGGCCGAGGCCGTCGCCCTGGCGGTGCCGGAGCCGGACCGCGCCAGGGTCGTCGCCGTGGCCGGCGGCTTCGCGGGCGCGGCGGAGACCGCCCCGGACGAGCCCGGCCGCCTCAACGCCCTGGCCGCGCTCACCGCCGCGCTGCGACGCCTGGGCATCGCGGCGGACTCGGTCGGCGTCAGCAGCGACATCGAGGCGGCCTTCGCCTCCGCACCCGGCACCCCGGCCGACGGGCTGGCCCTGGTGGCCGGCACCGGCGTGGTCGCGATGCGCATCACGGACCGCCGTTGCGCGCTGACCGTCGGCGGTGACGGCTGGCTGCTCGGCGACGACGGCGGCGGCTTCTGGATCGGCCGCAGCGCGGTACGGGCGGCGCTGCGCATGGCGGACGGACGCGGCGCTCCCACGACGCTGGCCGACGCGGTCGGCCGGGCGTTGGGGGTGCCGATCGAGGCGCTGCCGTACGCCGAGGACGGGCCGTACGGAGGCCCGGTCGACCTGAGCGGGACGGGTGGCCGGGATGGTGTGGGAAGTCCCAGTGGTGCGGGCGGCCGGGATGGCCTGGGAAGCCCGACTGGTGCGGGCGGCAGCGATGGTTTGGGGAGCCCGCTCAGCGGGACCGGTCCGCGCCACGCGGTGAGCCCGGTCGGCGCCGATGCCTCCGCCTCCTCCGCCCCTGTCAGCGCCTCCGTCGTATCCGGCTCCGCCCGCGAGCACCTCCCCGCGGGGCCGGAGTGGTCGCCTGCGCGGCGCGCGGCCTACCGCATGCATCTGCTGCCCGCCGTCATGGCCGAACCCCCTATCCACCTCGCCCGGCTGGCCCCGCTGGTCGCCGAGGCGGCCCGGCACCAGGACGCCGTTGCGCAGGCGGTCCTCGACGAGGCGGCGGACCACCTGCTGGAACCGGTCCGCGCGCTGGAACCCCGCCAGGGCGAGCGGCTCGTCGCCACCGGCGGGCTGCTCGGTCCCGAAGGACCCCTGACAGCTCTTCTGAACGAGCGCCTCAAGACGCTCGGCCTGACGCTGGACTGGGTGGCCGACGGCTGCCGCGGTGCCGTGTCCCTGGCCCGGCTCGGGCACGGCGGCCCGCCACCACCCTCGCCCCGGACCACCTGAACCAGGGCTGCTCGAACCGGGCTGCTCGGACCCGAGTGACCTGAACCCGGGCCACCTGACCGGCACGCCCCCGTCGTCCCACGCGAGAACAGCACGGAAGGAACAGGTCGCATGCCGACTCCGGAACACGCGGCCGCCCGGCCCGAGCGGACTCCCGAGGCCTCCCGAGGCCACGACACGCGGGGCCCCCGCTACCTGGACCCGGACGCCGCCGTCGACGACCGGGTCGCCGACCTGCTCGCCCGGATGACCCTGCGGGAGAAGGCCGGCCAGCTCAACCAGCGGATGTACGGCTGGGACGCCTACCGCCGCACCCCGGACGGCTTCGAACTCACCGGGGCGCTGTACGCCGAGACCGAGCGCTTCGCGGGCCTCGGCGCCCTGTACGGACTCCTGCGCGCCGACGCCTGGTCGGGCGTCGACCACTCGACCGGCGCGGGCGCGGCCGACGGCGCCACGCTCGCCGACCTGGTGCAGCGCCACGTCATGGAGAGCAGCCGCCTCGGCATCCCGGCGCTCCTCGTCGAGGAGGTCCCGCACGGCCTCATGGCCCTGGACGGCACGGTCCTGCCGGTCAACCTGGCCGTCGGAGCCACCTGGGACCCCGCGCTGTACGAGCGGGCCGCCGCCCATGCCGCGGCCGAACTGCGGGCCCGTGGCGGCCATGTCGCCCTCGTCTCCGCCCTCGACCTCGCGCGCGACCCCCGCTGGGGCCGTACCGAGGAGTGCTTCGGCGAGGACCCGTATCTGGCCGCCCGCCTCACCGAGGCGCTGGTGCGGGGCATGCAGGGCCAATCCGGTTGCGCGGACGGGCAGTTCGCCGAGGACAGAGCCGCCGTGGTTCTCAAGCACTTCGCCGGACAGGGCGCCACCGTCGGCGGCCGCAACTCCGCCGAGTCCGAGCTCGGGCCCCGTGAGCTCCACGAGATCCATCTCCCCGCCGCCCGGGCCGGGGTCCGGGCGGGCGCCGCCGCCGTCATGGCCGCGTACAACGAGGTCGACGGGCTTCCCTGTGCGGGCAACAGGGCCCTGCTCACTGGGCTGTTGCGCGAGCGCTGGGCCTTCGACGGGCTGGTCATGGCCGACGGGCTCGCCGTTGACCGGCTGGCCCGTGTCACCGGGGACGCGGTGTCCGCGGGCGCCCTCGCACTCAACGCGGGGGTCGACCTCAGCCTCTGGGACGACGGCTTCACGCACCTGGAAGAGGCCGTCGAGCGTGGACTCGTCCAGGAGGACGTGCTCGACGCGGCCGTCGCCCGGGTGCTGCGCCTGAAGTTCCGCCTCGGTCTGTTCGAACGGCCTTGTGCCGAGGGCCGGTTGACCGCTCCGTCCCCGGACCGCGGCCGGGAACTGAGCACCGCCCTGGCCCGAGGCGCGGTCACGCTCCTGCACGACGACGGGGGCGTCCTGCCCGTCCGCCCGACGGTGTCCCGCATCGCGGTCCTCGGCCCGCACGCCGCCACCACCGCCCACCAACTCGGCGACTACACGGCCCCGCAGCGCCCCGGCACCGGCTCCAGTCTCCTCGACGGGCTGCGGCGACTCGCCCCGCCCGGCGTGGACGTCCGCCACGCCCGCGGCTGCGCCCTCACCGGCGGCGACCTCTCGGGCATCCCCGAGGCCATCGCCCAGGCCGGCGTCTCCGACCTGGCCGTGCTCGCGCTGGGCGGCAGCAGCGCCCGTACCCCCGAGACGGACTTCGCCGCCAACGGGGCCGCGCTCGGCGCTGTGTCCGTGATGACCTGCGGAGAGGGTGTCGACCTCGCGGGGCTGCGGCTCGGCAAGGCCCAACACGCCCTGCTGGACGCCGTCGTGGCGACCGGCACCCCCACGGTCGTGGTCCTGGTGCAGGGGCGCCCGCACGCCGTCCCGGAGGCTGCGGAACGGGCGGCCGCGCTGCTCACCGCCTGGTACCCCGGCCCGTGGGGCGGCGACGCGATCGCCGAGGTGCTCCTCGGGCACGCGGAGCCGCTCGGGCGCCTGCCTGTCTCGGTTCCGCGCTCGGCCGCCCAACTCCCCGTGTACTACAACCACAAGGACACCGAGTACGGCGCCTACGTGGACGAAGGCGCCGAGCCGCTCTACTCCTTCGGGCACGGGCTGTCGTACACGAGCTTCGCCTACGGGCCGCCCCGTCTGTCCGGGCACACCGTCGCGGTCGACGTCACCAACACGGGGGAACGGACCGGGCGTTCCGTCGTCCAGCTCTACATCCGCCGGCTGGTCACGCCCGTGTGGCCGCGCACGCTCGAACTGCGCGCCTTCAGGAACGTCGAACTCGCTCCCGGCGAGACCCGCACGGTCGTCATCCCCCTCGGCGCCGACCAACTCGCGCAGGTCGGCGCCGACTTGGAGACGGACGTGCTGCCCGGCACCATGGAGATCAGGGTCGCGGAATCGGCGCGGGCCGCGCTGGACGCCGTACCGGCCGTGCTGCGGATCGACGGTTGACGGCGACGGTCCACAGCGACGGCCGACAGGTCGTCAGAGCTTCACGGCCCCCGACGAAACCCCCTTGTAGAACCACCGCTGAGTGATCACGAACAGCACCAGCACCGGAATGACGGAGATCACCGAACCGGCCATCACCACCCGCTGGTCGTAGCCGAACGACGAGCTCTGCAGGCGCGAGAGACCCAGCGTCAGCGTCATGTGTTCCTCCGAGCGCAGCACGATGAGTGGCCAGAGGAAGTCGTCCCAGGCGCTGATGAAGGTGTTGATGGTGACCACCAGGATCGCGCCCCACGCGGACGGCAGATACAGGTACCGGAAACGCTGCCATTCGCCGGCGCCGTCGAGCATCGCCGAGTCCTCGATCTCGCGCGGCACCGCCATGAACGCTGCGCGCATCAGCAGCACGTTGATGGCACCGACGAACCCGGGCAGCCACACGCCCACCAGGTTGTCGACCAGGCCCAGGTCGCGGATGCTCAGGAACAGCGACACCATGATCGACTCGAAGGGGAACATCATCGAGGCGATCAGCACGACCCAGACCGCCTTGCGGCCCTTCCAGTTGGGCTTGGAGAGCATGTAGCCGGCCGTGGTGGAGAACAGCAGCTGGCTGCCGACCGACAGGACGACCACGAACATGCTGTTCCTGATGTACGTGGCCACCGGCACCTGGTCGAAGACCGCCCGGTAGGCCCGCAGGGTCGGCTCGTGCGGAAACAGTGTGGCGTTCGAGCCGAAGACGTCCTCGCTGGTGCTCTTCAGCGAGGCCAGGAGCTGCCAGACCAACGGCCCGACGGTGATGCCGAGCACGAAGAGCAACAGCAGGTAGCGGACGACCAGTTCGCGGGGGCGGCCGTAGTCCCGCCAGCGCGGGAGCAGTTTCCTGCGCGGTGAGGTCTCGGTTGCGGTCGAGGCTGCGGTCGCGGTCCTGGTCGCGGTCGTCATGACTCGTCCTCCCTCGTCAGCCGCTGCGCGAGCAGGGTCAGCCCCAGCGTCAGCAGGAACAGCGCCACACTGACCGCCGAGCCGTAGCCGGCGTTGCCGGTGATCGGGTCGAGGCCGACGTCCTTGATGTAGAAGGGCAGGGTGCGGTCCGCGCCACCGGGGCCGCCGGTGGGGCCGCCGAGCATGTACAGCTCGGTGAACACCCGCAGCGAGCCGATGCCGGTGAGGGTGCCGACCAGCATCATGGCCTGCCGCACGCCCGGCACGGTGATGTGCCAGAAGCGGCGGACCGCACCGGCACCGTCCATCGACGCCGCCTCGTGCAGTTCCTTGGGTACGTTCCCCAGCGCGGCCAGGTAGAAGATCATGTACCAGCCGAGCCCCTTCCACAGGGTCAGGCCCATCGCGGAGAACAGGATCAGCCACGAGTCGGACAGGAACGGGATGGCGTCCCTGATCAGATGGCCCTTCTCCAGCCAGGTGTTGATCAGCCCGTCGTCGGCCAGCAGCCACTGCCAGCTCAGCCCCACGACCACGCTGGAGGCGATGACCGGGGTGTAGAAGGCGGAGCGGAAGAAGCCGATGCCGGGCAGGTTCTTCTCCACCAGGATGGCCAGCAGCAACGGCAGCAGCACCATCAGCGGTACGACGATCAGCGCGTACAGGATGCTGTTGCGGGTCGCCAGCCAGAAGTCCGAGTCGTCCAGCATCCGGGTGTAGTTGTCGAGCCCGACGAAGCTCGCGGCGCCGCCGAGCGGCTTGGCGTCGGTGAACGACAGCAGGAGCGTGTTGAGGAACGGGAACACGCCGAAGACCACCGCGCAGACGATCGCGGGGGCGGTCCACAGCCAGGGCAGCCACCAACGGCGGTACAGCGCCGCCCCGTTGGCGCCGGGAGCGGGGCCGGGCAGTACCGCCCGGCCCAGTCGTCGTACGCGGGACGGGGCCGCGCCCGGCACGGAGGCTGTGTGCTCCGCACCGGGCGCGGACACCGGCTTCGCGGTCTGTGTCGCCACGATCAGCCTGCCTGCTTCAGCAGGTCGTCGGCCTTCTCCTGGGCGTCCTTCACGGCCTGCTCGGGGCTCTTCTTGCCCTGCATGGCCAGCTGCACCTGGGACACGATCGCCTTCTGCACGGCCGGGGAGAGGTTGGTCTGGTAGGCGGTGGTGGTCTTGAGCTGCTCGGCGATGAGCTTGCGGGCCTGGGAGAAGGGGTCGCTGCCGGTCGCGTTCTGGAAGAACGGGTCGTCCAGCGAGGTCGTGGTCGTCGGGAAGATCACCACGTCCGGGTCCTTGCACCAGGCCGTCTGGTTCTTGGCGTTGGTGAGGAACTTGGCGAACGCGAGCGCCGTGGGGGCGTGCTTGCTGGTCGCGGCGACCGATATGTACTGCGGGGCGCCGGTGGTGTGGCCGAGCGCGTCGAACGGCTGCTGGCCGACACCGGTCTTGGCGTACACCGACGGGCTGTTCTGCTTCACGAAGCGCACGAAGCTCGGGTTCGTCGAACCGTAGGCGACCTGGCCCTGGCTGTACGGCGTGGAGGGGTCGTTGCTGGAGGAGAGCGAGTCCTTCGGCATGGCGCCCGCCTTGTACAGCTTCGCCATCCAGGCCACGTACTGGGCGGTCCTCGGATCGTCCGCGAAGACGGTGGACCTGCCGTCGGGGGAGAGCGTCTTGATGTTCATCTGGTCCCAGTCGGAGGGGATCCGCCAGATCGGGTTGGCCATCGTCGCGAAGTACTTGCCCTTGGCCGTCTTGGCGATCTTCTCGAAGTCGGCGAACAGACCGAAGATGGTCTTCGGCGGCTTGGCCGGGTCGATACCGGCCTTCTTCAGCATGTCGGTGTTGTAGGTCAGGAGGACACCGCCGGTGTACCAGGGCAGGACGGTGTGCGCCGCGGTCCCGGAGGCGTCCTTGTAGGTGCTCGACTTCCAGAACGCCGGGACGAAGGGCTTGGCGGCGTCAGGGTCCTTGACGCCCACGTCGAGCAGGTAACCGGCCTTGGTGAGGGCGGTCGCGGTGGGGGCGTCGACGTTGATGACGTCCGGCATCGTGCAGCCCTGGGCGTCGGCGACGGTGCGCTGGGTGAACGTGTTGTCGCCCGGGTCGTCGATCCACTTGACCGAGGTGCCGGGGTTGGCCTTCTCGAAGTCCTTGATCACTCCGTTGAAGAAGTCCCCGAAGTCTTTCTTCAGGTTGGTCGTCTGGAAAGTGATCTTTCCCTTGACGTCACCGGTGAGCCGGCCCGACCCGACGTTTCCCTCGTCGACCTTGCAACCGCCCGCGGTGGCGCCGCCGTCGTCGGAGCCGCCGGAGAGGCCGCAGCCTGCGGCCGTCAACGTCAGTACGACGAGCCAGGCCAGGGATCCGGTCAGTCTTCTTGCGCGCATTGCTGCCCTCCTGAGACCCAGTCTGCTGCTGGTTCAATTCACCAACTTCGACTCCGATTGATGAAAAGGTGGACCAGAATTCATCGGAGGTCAATGGGTGCTGTGTTGCTTTTAGGTTCCGGACGCGGTCGGCGCGCGGTCAGTACACGGCCGCCGGGCGGTCAGTGCCGGTGCTCGTGGTCCGGGTGCGACGGATCGCCGGGGTGCTCGTGCCCGGCGGCGTACACCACCCCGGCGCGCGCCCGGTCGAGCCAGGCGAAGAAGGCACGCCGGCCGGCGGACCGGCGCAACTCGTGGGCGACGCCCTCACGTACGCCCTCGTACGGCAGGTGGTCCGAGGTGTCCGCTCCGCCGAAGGGGTCGACTCCGCGTCGCAGGGCGTCCGGGGTGAGGAAGCGGTCCGGGTTGCGGTCGTAGTAGTCCCGTACCGCCGACTCCGGCACGTCCTGCTCGCTCTCCAGCGCGGCGAGCAGGACGCGCGCGGCAGGGGAGTGGGCGAGCACCGCGGCGACGATGCTGCCGAGATCCGCGACGTCCTCCTCGGCCACGGCGAGTACCTGGGCCGGCCGGACTTCTTCGGGAGGCCTCAGTCCGCGCTCGGCGCAGGCCCGGCGGGCCAGTTCGTCCACGACGACCACCTGGGTCGCCCAGCGCCGCCGCTGCCGTTCGGCGCGCGCCGACGCGTCGGGCCGGGTCACGGGATCGCGCGGCGGTACGACCCTCAGCAGCGCGTCGACACGCGACGCGGCGAGGGCGTGGCCGTCCACGAGCGCGGCCACGCCGTCGGGCAGGTGGACGGGCGCGTGGCCACCCGGTGGATGCGAACGCGCGTGTACGTGATCGCTCACGGCAGCACCTCCAGCGGTACGGCCTCCGTGTAGGCGACGTTCCCGTGCCAGGCGACCTTCGCCATCAGCCAGTACGACCCCGGTGGCACCGCACGGCCGTCCACCTCGATCGCGTACTCCAGCCGCTCCCCGGCGGCCACGGTGAAGCCCTGGCAGCCCGGGTTCACCCCCGGCCAGGTGCCCCACGACGACACCGCCCACAGGGTGCCGTCGACCGGACCGCGGGTGGTGTTGCGGACGGTCACCGGAACGCGGCCGAGCTCGCCCGCGTGCACCCTGATCCGCTCAACTCCCAGGCCGGTCACGAGAGTCGGGCCCGTACGGCCGTCCGGCTCGCCCTCCGGGACGGTGCCCGGCACGTCGAGGGCCACGACGTCCTCGTACGTCTGACCGCCGTACGACAGCCGTGCGGCGAGCCAGTGGCGGCCGGGCGCGGCGTCGGGGGCCGGGGTGACGGTGACCTCGGAGAGGGTGAAGCCGCCGGGGCCCAGCGCGTACGGCAGTTCGACGGGCTCGGCGGACCAGCCGGGCGGTACGCGCAGGGCGACCGTGCCCGACACCGGGGCGTCGGTGAGCTCCGAGCTGACGCGGACCGTCGCGGTCACGGGGCCGCCGGAGACGGTGAGCGCGGTCGGCGAGACGTACACCGCGACGGGCATGTTGCCGCGCGGGGCGGGGCCGGAGTTGTGCAGCCAGTACCGGGTGTGGACGGGTTGCGCGGGCTCGTGCGCGGCGACGCCGGGGCCGTGCGGCGTCCGTCCGTCCCCGGGAGTCGCCAGGACCGTCGCGACCTCGAACCCGGTCAGGCCGACGTCGAGAACCCCTTCCTGGTCCGGGGCCAGCGGTGCCCCGGGGTTCTCCAGGACGTCGGCGCGCGCTCCGGCCGTCCACGCCAGCGGGCCGCGCACCCGGGCCCGGACCGGACGACCGGACACCTCGTGCATCCGTACGACGACTCCGCGGCCCGGGTCCGCCGGGGCCACGCTCCCGCGGGCCAGCGGCGAGCCGACCGGCTTGAGCGCGTCTAGCAGGACCTCGCCCTCGGGCTCCAGCCCCAGCAGGGTCGCTCTCCTCGGCAGGACGGGTGCTTCCGCCTCCGGGAACGCGTCCGACGCATCCGATACGTCCGAGGCGTCGCCGTCGCGCAGCCGTGCCGTGAGCGGGTGGTTGAACGCGTGGCCGGTGCGCGGCAGTCCCAGCTTCCGCCAGTCGCCCTCGCCGCCCACCACGGCGTACTCGAAGGTGTGGGACCAGCGCTGGAGCTGGAAGGCCGAGCCGTCGGGGGCGGTTCGGCGGGGCGGGTCGATCCAGATGCCCGAGGGCCAGCCCGTGCACGAGCGCATCAGCGACATGTAGAGGTCCCCGGACGAGGTGACCACACAGCCGGGTGTGCCGCGGTTGAGGACGGCGAAGCTGCGGCCGTCCCAGGCGTCGCCCGGCGGCAGGGCCTCGCCGCCGCCCGCCGCCGTGGCCCGCAGGATCGCGTCGTCCAGGTCGGCCACCAGCGCGTCCACCGCCTTGGCGTCGTCCTGCGGGCGGGCGCCCGCCACGACGAGCAGCGGCAGCCGTTCGAGGTCACGGAGATCGGCTCCGGGGATCCACTCCTCGCGCAGGCTCGCGCGCGGCGCGACCCAGACGGCCGCCACGCCGTGCTCGGCCAGTTGGCGGCGCAGCTCGCGTCCGGCGGCCGGGTCCCAGCCCAGCGCTTCGGCGACGACCGTGTTGCGTTCGGGGCCGCCGACGGCGATGCGGATGTCGGGCAGGTTGGAGTCGATCTCCAGGTCGCCGTAGCGCGGTCCGTCGGCGATCGTCGAGGTCGCGGTGACGCCCGCGCGGACCAGGGCCGCCGCGAGCGGGGTACCGAGTTCACCGGCCTCGTCCCAGGAGGCGTGGACGAGTTCGGCCACGCCGATCGAACGGTGGCCGAGCAGCGCGCCCGTGACGTCGCGGATCTCGGCACGGGCCGTGGAGCCGAGGCCGAACCAGGTGTTGGCCGGGTTGTCCAGCGTCCAGGGGAACCGCTCGCTGTCGACCTCCACGAAGCCGAACCCGCGCCCGATCACGGCGTCGGCCACCTCGTGCACCGGCAGCCCGCCCCGCACGTCGGAGGGCCAGCGGACCCGGATCAGTCGGTCGGCGCCGTCGTAGCCGTCGATGGTGGTGGACACGTCGAGGCGCGCGACCCCCTTCCACAGGCACAGCCGTTGTGTGTAGCGGAAGAGGCCGAGGTCGGCGGTGACGGTGACGCGGGAACCGGCGGGGGAGTGCTCGACCCGGACGACGGCGGTCACGTCGCGGCTGCGGGCGGCCGTGGTGCCGGTCGGGGTGAGATGCCAGGGCCCTTCACCGAAGCGAGGGTGTCGCGGGTACTCCTCCTGTACGACCAGCTCGTTGCCGATGTCGCCCGCGCGCAGCAGGTCCCGCCCGCCCTCGGTGAGCGCGCGCAGCCGGCTCACCCCGCCGCCGCGTCCCGGGTCCACGGTCAGCTCGTAGAACTCGTTGCCGATCGTGGTGCCTTCGCCCGGCACCCACTCGGAGACGGTGCCCCGCGCGAGCGGGAGCGCCTTGAGCCCCATGCCGGGGACCTCCGGCACGATCACGCGCAGCTCGCCGTCCTCCCGCACGGCGGGCAGCGGAAGACCCGTGTCGTCGAGCGGTACGAGTCCGGGGTCGGCGACGGTCAGTACGTCCTGCCGCCGCCAGGTCGCGGAGTTGAACACCACCAGGTCGGGGCCACCGCCCGGCAGCGGGGCCACGTGCCGGGCGAGGGCGTCGGTCGCGTCGGCGTGCACGGTCCCGACGAGGTCCGCCAACTCCCGCCACCCCGTGAGCAGATCGATGTAGACCTGGTCGGACTCCGAGCCGGTGATGGCGTCGTGATGGGCGCCGTAGATCAGCTGCCGCCACGCCTTGTCGAGGGCCGCGTCCGGGTAGGGGTGCCCGGTGACGAGCGAGGCGAGTGTCGCCCATGCCTCGGCGTCGGCGAGCAGCGTCTCCCCGTACCGCTGGGCCTGCTTGGTGTCGGTGTAGGAGACGTCCTTGCCGGTGTAGACAGGGTTCATGTCCCGGGTCTGCGGTGACGCCGTGCGCCCCTCGGCGTCCAACTCGGCCCGTACGGCGGCGAAGAAGTCCCGCGGTACGGCGCTCACGAAGCGCGGCCAGACGTAACGGGCGTTCCAGTCGCGGTGGATGTCCATGACCCAGCGGCACGGCGGCGCGTAGTCCCCGCCTACCGGGAGCAGCACGTTGCGGGTGAGCGCGACCTGCTTGAGGCCCTTGAAGAGCTTGAGCGCGGCTGCCTGGGCTTCCGGCAGTGTCGGTGCGTTGTCGATGGCCCAGCCCGCGCCGTAGTGGTTGACCATGTACGCGGTCAGCAGCCCGCGCCCGGACGGAGCGATCCACGAGAACTCGGCGGGGAACTGCATCCGGTTCGGGTCCCTGGGCTCCTCGCCGAACACGGACAGCGTGGGACCCCACTGGTGGAAGGGGCCGCGCGCCCACGAGCTGGAGGACAGCCCCGCGTCGGCCATCAGCCCGGGGAACTGCGGGTCGTGCCCGAAGGCGTCCAACTGCCAGGCGGTCTCCGGCGACGCGCCCATGACGGCCCGCTGGAAGCCGTCCCCGTAGACGGCGTTGCGGATGGTGGCCTCGGCGCCGGTGAGGTTGGTGTTGGGCTCGTTGTAGGTGCCGCCCATGATCTCGACCCGGCCGGTCCGCAACAGCTCCCGCAGAAAGGCGCGCTCTTCCGGGAAGGCGTCCCAGTACGGCTTGAGGTAGTCGACCTCCGCGAGCACGAAGGTGTACGCCGGGTCGCGGCGAGCCAGGTCGCAGTGAGCTCGGACGAGACTCATGCCGGACTGGCCGCGGGAGTCGAAGGTGCGGGCCGGCAGGCCGGAAGCGGCCGGGTCGTCGGCGACGTCCCAGGTCTCGGTGTACGCGCCCTGAGTGTTCCACCAGACGGGGTCGTAGTGGAAGTGGCTGACCATGAACATCGTCCAGCCCGGCTCCGCAGCCATGAACTCGGCGGGGTGCACGGCTACTTGAGCCTCGTCGGTGGCGGTCGTGTCGGTGGAGATCACGTCCGTCGCGGTCACCGAGATGTCGCGGCGCTCGCCCGGCGCGAGGCCGGTGCGCACGGGTATCTCGGCGCGTCCGGTGCCGTCGTCGGCCACCGTGACGAGGGCCTCCCCGGCGACACCGGAGCCCTCGACGGTGAGACGGACGGTCCGGCCGGGGGTGTGGCTCAGCTCGACGGCCACGATCTGGCGCGGCTGCTCGGTGGTTCCGACGAAGAGCTCGGTCGACTCGACAGAGGTGACGCGCATGGGGCTCCTACGAGGATGCTCGGCGGAGCACCATCGTGGCACCGAGGGGATGGTTCAAACAACCATCCTCAGGTTTTCTCGGTGGTTCATCCATACATTGTTGGCCGTCGCCGGTCATTGCTCGGCCGGGATCAGCGGGTCCGGCGGCTCTTCACCGTGTGCTGCGGGGTGATGTGGTCGGTCAGCGCCAGTGAGGCGCTCGCGCGCTGGTAGGAGAGCTGGGCGACCCGGACGTACAGGCAGTCGATGAGGACGAGCACGGAGTGCCGGCCGCCGATGCTGCCGGTGCGGAAGCTGGTCTCCGAGGTGGCGGAGATCAGCCGGATGTCCGCGGACCGGGCCAGCGGCGAGCGCGGGTCGGAGGTGAGTGCCACGGTGGTGGCGCCGCGCTCCTTGGCCAGCTCGAAGGGCTCGATCGTCTCGCGGGTCGCCCCGGAGTGCGAGATTCCGATGGCCACGTCCGCCGGGGTGAGCAGTGCGGCGGAGGTGGCCGCCCCGTGCACCTCGTTCCAGCCCCGCACCGAGCAGCCGATGCGGAAGAGCCGCGTCTCGGTCTCCTGGGCGACGGCGCCGCTGCCGCCGACGCCGTAGACGTCGATGCGGCGGGCACGGGCGACGGCCTGGGCCGCGCGCTCCAGTGCGTCGAGGTCCATCCGGTCGATCGTCTGCTGGACGGCGCGCAGGTCGGCACTGCCGACGACGGCGACGACGCGTTCGAGAGCGTCGTCCGGGGAGATCTCGGGGCCGATCTCCGCGCTGCCCCAGTCGGACACCTCGCCGCGACCGCGTTCCTGGGCCAGCTCGATCAGCAGGTGCTGGTACGAGTCGAGGCCGATGGCACGGCAGAACCGGGTCACCGTGGCCTGTGACGTGCCCGTACGGCGCCCCAGCTCGGCGGCGGAGGAATGGGTGACCGCCGCGGGATCCGCCAGGATCAGCTCGCCCACCTTCCGGAGCGAGCCGGCCAGCCGGGGCAGCTCGGTGCGGATCAGCGAGGTGACGTCCGTCGGGGGCATTCCGTTGCCGGCGCCGGTCCGTTCCATGGGGTACCCGATCTCCTCGGTGGTGCCTGCTGTGCAGCTGAGAATGTATCAGCCACCCACCATCTCGCAGATTGAATCTCAGGACCAGAGACGCCTCTGGTCCGGGTTCGGCCCGGGGCGCGGTGACGGCGCCGGTGGAGGGGGCGTTGCCCGCCGCTCGTGACCTATGGTTTATTCATTCAAGTAAGCTCGTAAGGGATGGTGGTTTCATCCACCGGTGGGGAGTGCCGTGTGTCCGTCGACTCTGTGAACGCCAGCGGGTTTGCGCGTGAAGGCTTGGACGCCCTGAACCGCATCGCCGCGTCCGCCCGGTCCGCCGAGGGCGAAGTGCGCCGCGCCGCCGAGCTGATCGCTCACTGCGTACGGACCGACGGCGTCGTCCACGCGTTCGGCACCGGGCACTCCCAGGCCCTCGTTCTGGAACTCGCCGGACGTGCCGGGGGGCTCGTGCCCACCAACCGGCTGAGCATCGCCGACCTCGTGCTGTACGGCGGCGACGACCCGAGCGTCCTCGACGACCCGCTCCTGGAGCGCAAGCCGGGCGTCGCCGAGCGGATCTACGACCTCGCCGAGCCCCGGCCCGAGGACCTGTTCGTCATCATCTCCAACTCGGGCGTCAACAGCGTGATCGTGGAGATGGCTCTGCGGGCCAAGGAACGCGGTCACCGGGTCCTGGCCATCACCTCGCTGAGCCACACCCGGGCCGTCCCCGCCTCCCACCCCAGCGGCCGAAAGCTCGCCGACATCGCCGACGTCGTCCTGGACAACGCCGCGCCACGGGGAGACGCCCTCCTCGACCTCCCCGGCGGCGGCTCCGTCTGCGCCCTGTCCACTCTCACCGGCGTGATGCTCGTCCAGATGACCGTCGCCGAAGCGGCCTCACAGCTGCTCGCAGCGGGAGTGAGGCCGCCTGTGTACGTCTCCGCCAACGTGCCGGGCGGATTCGAGGGGAACCTCGACCTTGAGCGGCGGTATGCGGGGCGGATCCGGCGTACGGCCAGCTAGACGCTCCACTCGGTGGCGCGGGGACCCCGCGGGTGGGCGCTGCCGTCCCCGACCCTCGGGGACGTACCCCGCCCCTCGGCGAGAGGCCGACCTCAGGAGGTCCCTGCCGCCGCGGTCGCCTCCTCCAGTGGGAAGTGGCAGGCCGCCCTGTGATGGGCGGCCTCGGGCGTCGGCGCGGGGGAGGTCTCGGCGCAGATGTCCTCCGCGCGCCAGCAGCGGGTCCTGAACCGGCAGCCGGACGGCGGGTCGGCCGGTGACGGGATCTCACCGGTGAGCAGGATGCGCTCCCTCTTCGCCCCGCCCCCGGTCGCCAGGGACGGCGCAGCCGACAGAAGCGCTGCCGTATAGGGGTGCCGCGGCTGCTCGAACAACTCCTCCGCCGGACCCGTCTCCACGATCCTGCCGAGGTACATCACCGCGACCCGGTCGGCGACATGCCGAACCACGGACAGGTCGTGCGAGATGAACACGTACGCCAGTCCCAGCTCGTCCCGCAGATCACCCAACAGGTTGAGCACCTGGGCCTGTACCGACAGATCGAGCGCGGAGACGGGTTCGTCGCACACGATGACGTCGGGCTCAAGCGCCAGGGCGCGGGCGATCCCGATCCGCTGCCGCTGGCCCCCGGAGAACTCCTGCGGATGGCGACGTGCGTCGGAAGCACGCAACCCGACCATCTCCAGCAGCTCACCCACACGTGCCGCGCGCTTCGCTGCGGGCACGAGATCGCGGTGCGTGAGCCACGGCTCGCTGATCAGATCCGCCGCGCACAGCCGGGGGTTGAGCGAGCCGAACGGATCCTGGAAGACCATCTGCACCTTGCGGCGCCAGGCGAGCAGCCTCGCCCCCGACAACGAGAACGGATCCACTCCGTCGAATCTTACGGAGCCCGCGTCTGGCCGCTCCAGCATCAGCAGCACCCTGGCCAGCGTGGTCTTGCCGCAACCGGACTCGCCGACCAGGCCGAGCGTCTCCCCGCGCTCCAGGCGCAGATCGACCCCTTCGAGCGCGCGCAGCCTGGTGCTGCCCTTCGCGGTACGCGGAACCGCGAAGCTCTTCGTCAGGCCGGTGGCCTCGAGCAGTGTCGTCCCGGGCTCAGGCATCGGCCAGTTCCTTCCCGAAGTGGCAGGCGGCGGCGCGGTCGGCTCCGGTCCCGGCCAGCACCGGACGGTGTGTGGCGCACAGGTCGCGGGCCATGGGGCACCGCATGCGGAAGGCGCAACCGGATGGAACGGAGCGGAAGTCGGGCGGGCTTCCGGGGATGGAGCTCAGTCGGGTGCCCTTGTGCTGCTCGGCCGGTACCGACTCCAACAGGCCCCGCGTGTACGGGTGGTTGGGCTTGCCGAACACCTCGGCCACCGGGCCGGTCTCCACGACCGTACCCGCGTACATGACGGCGACCCGGTCCGCGTGCTCGGCGACCAGGCCGAGGTCGTGGGTGATGAGCACCAGGGCCATCCGCTGCTCGCTCCGCAGTTCGCGCAGCAGGTCCATGATCTGGGCCTGCACGGTGACGTCGAGCGCCGTGGTGGGCTCGTCGGCGAGCAGGACCTTCGGCCGCAGCGCGACCGCCATCGCGATCAGCAGCCGCTGGCGCATGCCTCCGGAGAACTGGTGCGGGTAGGCACCCGCACGCGAGCGCGCCTCCGGGATACCGACGCGTTCCATCAACTCGATCGCCTTCGCCCGCGCCGCGCGCCGGGACAGCCGCTCGTGGATACGGAACGGCTCAGCGAGCTGCGCCCCCACCGTCTGGACGGGGTTGAGCGCACTGAGCGCGTCCTGGAAGACGATGGCGAGGCCCGGTCCGGCGAGCCGACGCCTGGCCCGTGCGCCGAGCGCGAGCAGGTCCTCGCCCTCCAACAGCGCCTGCCCGCCCACGACTTCGGCGGCCGGATCGAGCAGCCCGGCCACCGCGTGCGCCGTCATGCTCTTGCCGCACCCGGACTCGCCCAGCAGAGCCAGCGTCTCACCCGAACGCACGGCGAAACTGACGCCGCGTACGACGGGGACGGGCCCCGCGGCGGTACGGATATCGACCGACAGGTTGTTGACGGCCAGGGTGTCGGTGCTGGTTGAGGCATGGCCGCCGGGGGTGGCTACCGCTCCCGGGATCGCCGGGACGGGCTCGGCCTCTGCGTCGGGTACCGCAGGCGGACGGGGCGCGGCTTCCGGTCGGGGTGCGGCCGGGGGGCGAGGCTCGGGTTCGGCCTCGGGTGAGACCGGGACGTACTCGGTCTCCGGCCCCGACGGGGCTGGGCCGGCCTCGGCCCCTGCCGGCTCGGTTACGGCGGGCTCGGTTGCGGCGGGCCCGGTCCCTGGCTCGGCCGGGGTGGATCCGGTCCCACTCCCCGTTTCGGCCGGGGCGGGTGCGCCCGTCGGCTCGGTTGCCGTCGCGTCGGGCTTGCTCTGCGTCCCCGGCACGGTCGTTGTCGGCCCGGTCTTGGCCCCTGCCACGACCGCGGCCGTCTCGGCCGTCTCGGCCGCCGAGGCCCGACCGGCCCCCGTCCCCCCGGTCCCCGGCCGGCGGAGCCGACCGCGGCCGCCGCGGCGCAGGCCGTGCCGCCACCGCTGGCCCGGGTCGGTCGCGAGGCGGGCCCAGGCGGCGAGGATCGTCGCCGAGACGGTGGTGATGACGATGGCGAGCCCGGGGAAGACCGCGATCCACCACGAGCTCTGCAACTCCTGGCGCCCCTGAGCCACCATCAGGCCCCAGCTCACATCCGGCGGTTGGATGCCGATGCCGAGGAAACTCAGCGACGACTCGGTCAGCATCACGAAGCAGAAGTCGAGCGCGGCGACGGTGAGCAGCGTGGGCAGCACCGTGGGTGCGACATGGCGTCGGATGCTCGCCCAGCTGCTGGTGCCGAAGGTGCGGGCCGCGTCCATGAACAGGCGGCTGCGCAGCTCCGCGGACTCGGCCCGCGCCGTGCGCAGGTACACGGGGATCCGGGCGACGGCGAGCACCAGCACGATCCCGGAGGCGCTCGGCGAGAACACGTACAGAACGACCACGGCCAGCAGCAGGGACGGGAAGCTGAGGATCACGTCGGCGATCCGCAGGGACACGTTCTCGCGCCAACCGCCGTGGTAGCCCGCCCACATGCCCCAGACCGAGCCGACGACGAGCGAACACAGCACGGCGGGCACGGCCACGGACAGAGTGGTGCCGGCCGCGGCTATCAGCCGCGCGGCGACCGGTCGGCCCAGGGAGTCGCTGCCGAGGAAGAACGCCCAGCCGTGGTCGAGGCTGAAGGGCGACCGCCCGGGATCGCGCAGGTTCTGACGTGTCGCCAGGTCCCCGATCAGCAGTGGACCCAGTACGGCGCACAGCGCGACGCCGAGCAGGATCAGGGCCGCGGCGAAGGCGAACCGGTCCTGGAGGAGCAGGGCGAGCCACTTCCGCCGAGCCGTCATCGTCTGGTCGGTGCCGGGACTCGTACCGCTGCCGTCGTCCGCGCCCTTCGGGACGTCGCCGCTCTCGGCGCCGTCGCCCCGGCCGTTGCCGCTCTGGCCGTTGTTCTTCTGGAGCATGTCACTTCCTTGACTCACGCCGCCGCCCGCTGCCGGACCCGCGGGTCGAGGACCGCGTGGCAGATGTCCACGAGGATGTTGAGCGCGAAGATCACCAGGGCGGTGAGGAGTACAGCCGCCTGCAACACCGCGAAGTCGCGCTGAAGAACCGAGTCGATCATGAGCTTGCCGATGCCGGGCCAGCCGAAGATGGTCTCGACGACGACGGCGCCGTTGACCAGTCCGACGGCGAGGTCGCCCGCGACGGTGAGCGCGGGTGCGGCCGCGTTGCGCAGGGCGTGCCCGAAGACCACCCGCACCTCGTTGGCGCCCTTGCTGCGCGCCACCTTCACGTACGGGGCGGAGAGCGCGGAGACCATGGCGCCGCGCACCACCTGGACCAGCACACCGAACGGGCGGATGAGCAGCGTGGCCACGGGCAGCACCCAGGCCGCCGCGCCGCTCGTGCCGGAGGTGGGCAGCCAGCCCAGCGTCACCGCGAAGACCAGCACGCCCATGATGGCGAACCAGAAGTCGGGGACGCTCGCGGCCGTCGAGGACAGGAAGCTCGCGATCCGGTCGGTCGCCGAGTTGGGCCGGTAGGCCGCCAGGCTCCCGATCACCACGGCACCGACGATGGCGAGCAGCATCGTCCACCCGGCCAGCTGGAGGGTGGCGGGGAAGGCCCGCAGGACCGACTCGCTCGCCGACTGGGCGGTGCGCAGCGACTCGCCGAAGTCGAGGTGGGCGACCTGGACCAGGTAGTCGCCGAACTGGTTGATCAACGGTTGGTCGAAGCCGTTGCGCGCGGAGAACTCGGCCCTCATCTCCGGTGTCGCGCTGAGCGGAAGATACAGATTGGCGGGATCTCCGGTGAGCCGGGCCAGGAAGAACACTCCCAGGACCACGACCAGCAGGGGAATGACACTGGAGACCGCGCGGCGACGCAGCATCGTGAACATCGGTCAGCTCCTCCCTCGGTCCGCGCGGCGCATGTCGGAGAGCCGCATCTCGTCGTTGGTGGCCGAGTCCGGCCGGTAGCGGACGTTCGGGGAGAGGGCGAGGATGCCGGTCATGTTGGCCATCACGGCGTCCCGTACGACCTCGTCGTTCTGGTGGGCGAACGCGTCCGCGAATGCCTTCTGTCGCTTGTCGTCCGACGCGAGCTGCGCCTGCTTCGTCAGCGCGTCGAGTTCGGGGGTGCCGTAGCTGCTCTGGGCGCCCTTGCTGCCGTAGATCTGTCCCATCGTGAACGCGGCGTCTCCCGCCTGGTTGCCGTGCTGTGCCTGGAGGAGGGTGGGGCCGATTCCCTTGGGGAAGGGGCGCAGCAGGTACTCCAGCCAGGCGTTGACGTCCAGCATCTTGATCTTGACCTTCAGTCCGGCCTTGAGCAGGCCGTCCTGCACGACCTCCATCGCCTCGGCGGCCTTCGGGTAGATGCCGGTGCGGCCGATGATCGTGATCGTGGTGTCGGTCGGCACCCCGTCGGCGCGGGCCTCGGCGACCAGCCGCTTGGCGCGCTTCGGGTCGTACGGCCACGGCTCGACGCGCGGGTTGTAGCCGGTGACGCCCTTCGAGACGAGCTGACCGCTCGGCCGCCCCGAGAAGACCGCGGTGACCAGACCCTCCCTGTCGACGGCGTAGTTGATGGCCCGCCGGATCCGGACGTCGTCGAGAGGCGCCTTGGTGGCATCCATCCGCAGGTACGAGACCTCGTTGGTGGTGAACTCGACGGCCCGGTCGCCCGCCCCGTCCTCGGGAGCGAGCCCGATCGCCACGTCCGCCTCGTTGTTGGTGACCATGGCCGCGCGTACGCCGCCCTCCGCGCGCCAGACGTACTTGGCCGCCGCGTAGTCGGGGGCTTCGCCCCAGTAGCCGGAGAAGCGTTTCAGACGGAGGAAACGGCCCTGGCTCCACTCGTCGATCCGGTACGGACCGGTGCCGATCGGTTTGCGCACCCTGGAATCGGGATCCGTGCTCGTCGGCACGATCTCGACGAAGGACAGGCGCAGCGGGAGGATCGGGTCCGGCTCGGCCGTGGTGACCTCAAGTGTGGTGTCGTCGACGGCCTTTGCGGTGATCTCGCTGTCCGTGAAGATGTATCCGTCTACGTTGCAGTCGATGTCCGAGTCCGTGGCACGCTTGATCGAGAACGCGGCGGCCCCGGCCGTGAACGGAGAATCGTCATGGAACTTGACCCCCTCGCGCAGGGTGAAGGTCCACGAAGTGGGTGAGTTACGCGTCCACTTGGTGGCCAGTGCCTGTTCCAGTCGCCCGGTGGACGGGTCCCGCTCGGTCAGCGCCTCCGTGATGTTGGCGCGCGTCACCCGGCCCGTCGCGGTGAGCGAGGCATCGCAGGGCTCGAGGGTCGGGGGCTCCTCGGGCAGTACGACGCGCAGAGTGTCGGGGCCTTCACCGATGGGGTCGCCGCCGGCCACCGAGCATCCCGAGACGGCGAGCAGTACGCCAACGGACGCGAACGCGCCCGCCGTTCGCCCCCGGCGGATGCGGGTGGCCGAACGAGTGCGTACTGAGCCTGGGTCAGTCACTGTTCCTCCGCGCTGTTCTACGACCATGAGCTTTGTCCACAAGGAAAAACATAGTTTAGATATGTGGACGCTCATTATTGAGGCGGTGGCGTCGAAGGCGTCAAGGGGTGTGCAGCAAGCGCTTAATTTCGGCGGGTCGGCACGCACGCAGGAGTCTTCATATGTGAACGACGGTGTGTGGTGAGGCGTGGGTTCGGGAGGAGGTGTGTGCGCCAGGTCACATGACACGGTCGATCAGATCGGCTGAGACATCCGGTCATACCAGCGACATCACACGCATCCCATGTGAGGAGAGCCGGTCATGGACCGTGAACGGGTACTTTCCTGGACGAAGGCCGAACGACTCGGCCTCGCCGACTTCCTCGACGATCTGGAAGGCGCCGACTGGAAAGTGCCATCACTCTGCACCGGCTGGACCGTGCACGCCGTGGTGGCTCACCTGACCCTGTCGACGCGCACCACATTGCCCGGCATGCTCAAGGGGATGGTCCGGGCGCGGGGCGACTGGGAACGGATGGAGTTCGACGCGGCGCGGCGGCGGGCGGCCGACTTCGGTCCCGCGGAACTCGTCGCGCAGTTCCGCGAGACAGCGGCCTCGACTCGTCGGGCACCCCTGTCCGCGCCGTTGGATCCGCTGGTCGACGTCCTGGTCCACGGCCAGGACATCGCACGACCACTGGGCCGCGTGCGCCCCACTCCTCAGGAGCAGACGATCGCGGCCCTGGAGCACGTCCTGGACAGCCCGTTCTACGGCGCCCGCAAGCGCCTGCGGGGCGTACGACTGGTGGCCACGGACGCGAACTGGTCGAGGGGCGAGGACGAAGGCCAGGACGAGGCCCGGGGCCCGGCAGGCGACCTGCTCCTCCTGGCGACAGGCCGAGCCGCAGGACTGTCGGCCGTCTCCGGCCCGGGCGCGGAACGGCTCGCGACGGTGCTGTAGCGGTTGCGTCGGCGGGGGTGACACGAGGCGGGGGCGGCGTACGGCTGGGCTCCGCCGGTGCTCAGGTGGAGGCGCCTGCCGGTGCTCAGGCGGAGCAGCCGGAGACGCCTGACGATCCGAAGGCCAGGTCAGACGCCTCTTGCTGTGGGTCTTCACCGTGGCTCTTCACCGTGGCTCTTTACCGCGGCTCTTTACCGTGGGTCTAGAAGAAGCCCAGCTTCTTCGCGGAGTAGGGCACGAGGAGGTTCTTCGTCTGCTGGTGGTGCACGGGTGACAATCCGGCCCACAGTGCTGCAGACCATGCTCGGTCTCCCGCGTTCCTCGGCGGAGACGCCACTGCCTGGCCGTGCGACTGCATGGCCAGGCAGTTTGCGCTGAATGTCCAACCAGAGTGAGTGATACCGAGCGAGCCAGGCTGCCTGGGGCAGCGTTCGTCGGGCTCCGCCGCAGCGACGGGACGTGCCGAGCGTCATCGGTCCTGCGCTGTCCGCATCGTGCTTTGGTTCGCCATTGCCATGAGCAACCGCGTCGCTGAGCTGAGGCGAGGACGGCGTATGCCGGGCCGGGACGGGTCTGGCCGTCAGGCCGTGGGTACGCCGGTCAGGACTTCCACCCGGCCGGTGTCGAGCGAGTAGTAGGCGCTGACGACGGCCAGGTCGCCCTTCCTCACGAGCGGGGCGAGGTCGCTGTTGGAGCGCAGGTCGGCGGCGGTCTGCATGACGTGGTTGCGGGTCATGGTGTCGACCGGGTCGTCGGTCTTCCCTTTGAGGGTCGCGCGATAGGCGGGCCGTAGGGCGTCGGCTATCGACTGCAGGTTGCCGGGCAGCTTCTTGCCAGTGTTCATGGCTCCGTAGGCCGCTTTGATGGCGCCGCAGCGCTGGTGCCCGAGTACGACGATCAACGGAGTTCCGGATGTCATGGGTCCGTATTCGACGGAACCGGTGACCACGGGTCCCACCACTCCGCCGCCGGTGCGCAGTACGAACAGGTCACCGAGGCCGGTGTCGAAGAGGAGTTCGGGCGGCACCCGGGAGTCGATGCACGAGAGGATCACGCCGTAGGGGTCCTGGGCCTGGGCGACGAACTCGCGGCGGCGGGGGTCGCGGTCGGGGTGCTGGAGGGCGCCGTTCACCCAGCGCTTGTTGCCTTCCATGAGCCGTGCGAACGCGGCCCGGGAGGAGTTCGGCGCCGCGCTCGCGGAGGGGGAGGGGACCTTCGCCGCCGCCCCGGCTGTCGTCGCCGGGCCCGTACTGTCCGTCTTCGACGAACAGCCGGTGACCAGGGCCGCGGTGGCTGCCAGCCCTCCGGTGAGTATGGCCCTGCGCTGCGGTTGCCCAACACTTCTCATAGGTCTTCCTTTTCTCTGACTGACGTGCCGGATCGACCCAGATCAGGAGGCAGGTGGGACTGGCTCTGACTGCGGAGCCGCAGCCATCCCTCTGTCACTCTCCGGATGGTCATCGGCATCCCACGACCGTGGCCGTCGGCTTGTGACACGACCCAGGTTGGCGACGCGAAAGTTGACGCTCAACCCCCTCTCACCAGGGGAATCAATCCCTCAGAGGGACACCGGTTTGCTTCGCGTGGCTGTTCCGTGGCCGTCATCAACGCCACATCTCGCGGGCCGGCACGACGTCCGATCGGCGCGGAACGCATGGTGAGTCGATCCCCCACCCGGGACGCTCGGCGGTGGCTCACGCGAGAGCGTGTCGTAGCAGTCGGCCCCCGAAGCCGGAACCGGTAGGGCCCGGCCGGCAGATCCCCAGCGGCGTCGTCATCCTCGCCGCGATGGCGGTCTACAGCTGGGAGTCCAGGCTCCGCGGCCAGGTCTGACCCGGCCTCTCCGTTCCTGCTTGCCTCCCGGCGATCCCGGAACGCTGCCCCGCATCACCACTTCCCGGGACACCGGACATCAGAAGGGCTCCCCATGAACAGTTCCACGCACCGCCTTGCCCTTGCAGGCGTCGTGGCGGCATCCGACGGGATCGTCCGAGCGGCCCTGCTCGCTGGTCGCGGCGGTGCGGGCGGCGCGGGCGGCACGGTCGCCTCCGGCGTGGGCGGCGGTGTGAAGGGCACCAAGGTCCTGAAGGGCACCAAGGTCCTGAAGAGCACCCGCCTGTCCCCGCGGGCACCTGGACATCGGTCGAGGCCAGCGGGGGCTGCTCGCCGCAGCGGCCCACACGGCAGCCGGCAGAGGGCGATGGACAAGCAGTTCTGTCCGCTGTCATCCAACCGAGGCGTTCAACAGCGAACCCAGTCGTTTCGGCTCCCCTACCAGTGGACCTGGTCCTACGGGGCGAGGGACTTGGAATACCGAGTGGCCGTACCGGCTGGCGTGGATCTTGCGGAGGCGTACGTCGAGTTGTCCTACGCGGACGCTGTAGGTGAGCGACGACGGCGTCCGCTGTTCGACTGCGTGACGGCCAGGTTCGAGGACGTGGCACCAGGTACGGTCGTTTCGCCGGTCGCGTGGTCAACGGCATTTCCAGAGCTGGTACTGGGCGGCAACGACCGGGCAGCCTGTTATTGATCTGCAGCTCCTGGAGAGCCCGCGCGGCGATCGCACCGAGGCGTCGCGACATGCTGCAGCTCTACCGAGCCAGGACCCCTCTGAGCGTCAAGTGAAAGAGCACGGTCGGGTCTTCCACCAGGGTATGTATCGAAAGCGCCGGTCACAGCCACCCGTTGCTCTGAGGCAGGGGTAAACCGCTACTTCAGCGGTGGATGTGGCGAGTACGGTGTGGCTGTGGGCCGGTGATCGCGTGCAGCGAGGGCTCACGGAGTCAGACGGGCGGACGCGAAGGAGCGGATGGTGCCAGGCGCTGTACTGCGAGGGGTGACTCTGGACTGTGCCGACCCGCGGACGCTGGCGAGCTTCTACGCTGCACTGACCGGGATGCGCGAGCTCTTCAGCGCGGACGAGTTCGTCGCTCTGACGGACGACTCCGGCTGCGATCTGGGGTTCCAGCGGGTCGACGGATACCGGGCTCCGCAGTGGCCGGGTCAGGACGTGCCACAACAGTTCCACCTGGATTTCCGCGCTGACGACCTGGATGCGATGGAAGAACTGGCGTTGGAACTCGGCGCGGCCAAACCGGACCATCAGCCCGGCGACGGACGCTGGCGGGTACTTCTGGATCCGGCCGGCCACCCCTTCTGCCTGACGTCTTCCTGACATCACCGGCGTGACAGGCATCCCCCGTCAGAGGCCGTAGCGCTCAGGCTCGGGCGAGCGGATCATCGCGGATCATCAGCCGCTGGCCGCCTCGGAGAGGGCGTGGCGGCAGCTGTGCTGGTCACAGCCACTCGTTGATGGCCGCTACCAGGGCGGTTGCCTCGTAGCGGACCGCGAGTTTGTCGTACCTCGTGGCCACGGCGCGGTGTCTCTTGAGGCGATTGATGCCGCACTCGACGGCGTTCCGAGCCATGTAGTCCTCCGGGTCGAACTTCGGTGGACGGCCGCCGTGGGAGCCGAGTTTCCTTCGGCCGCGGGCCTGGTCAGCCTTGTCGGGGATGGCGCACTGGATGCCGCGTCTGCGCAGGTAGGAGCGGTTCTTGCCGGAGGCGTACGCCTCGTCGGCGCGCACCCGCCTCGGCCGGCTGCGCGGTCGGCCCGGCCCCAGCCGGGGCACCCGGACGCGGCCCAGAACGATCTCGAACTGCGGGGAGTCCCCGCGCTGCCCGGCGGTGATCACGATGGACATGGACATGGACATGGACATGGACATGGGTTTCTGCTCCTGCTCGACGGCCAGGTGCAGCTTGGTGGTCAGGCCGCCGCGAGAGCGCCCGAGGTCGTGGTCGTCGGGCTCGGCAGATCCCGCAGACGGGCCGCTTCAGGTCCCTCGCCGCCCGGATCGACGTACGGCGGTCGGCGGGGTACGGGATCTCCGTAGCAGCCAGAGGGCACCGGCTCCGCTCGCCGCACTGGCTCAGCCGCAACCAACGGGCGTGTAGGCCTCGCCGCCGACGACATGTCGATCTTCTGTGACCTGCTGGTTCTCTGTTGTCTCACCGCGATGTCACCCAAGACAGTCTCAGATCGATGCCATTTCCTCGGCGGAACGATGAGTCTGCGGCTGAGCCACCGAGCACGAGGACTACCTGCGGGCTCGGATCGCGGACCGATGAGTTTCACGCGCCGCGCCGGTCTGTACGCGTGAGACCGACTCACGAGAGGCTGGCGCCATGCGGAAACTGATCTACGGCATGAACCTGAGTCTGGACGGCTACATCGCCGCGCCCGGCGACGACATCGGCTGGGGCGTGCCGAGCGACGAGCTGTTCCAGTTCTGGTCCGACCAGTTGCGGGCGACCGACCTGTCGCTGTACGGGCGCAAGCTGTGGCAGACGATGAGCTCCCACTGGCCGACCGGCGACCAGCAGCCGGGCGCCACCCCGGCGGAGATCGAGTTCGCTCGCCGCTGGCGGGACATGTCGAAGGTGGTGTTGTCCTCGACGATCGACAAGGTCGACTGGAACACCCGCCTGGTCACCGGCGACGCGGTCGCCGAGATCACCCGGCTCAAGGCCGAGGACGGCGGCTCGATGGACATCGGCGGCGCGACGCTCGCCGGGGCGGCCATGCGGGCCGGGCTGATTGACGAGTACGTGCTGGCCACCGTGCCGGTCCTGGTGGGCGGCGGCACGCCGTTCTTCACCGCGCTGGACAACTGGGTGAACCTGAACCTGGTGGAGACGCGGACGTTTCCCGGCGGCGTGATCCTGACCAGGTACGAGACGAGGCGCTGAGCGCCCGTCCGGGAGTCACGGGCCATACGCTCCGCCGGTGACACCGGAGGAGCCGGCTCGGTTGCGCCGCGCACGCGACCTCATGGACCGCGGGCACGCCGAACCGCTCGAAGTGCCCGCCACGGTGCGGGCCGTCCTGATGTGGCCTTCGCGCTCCGCCCGTCAGTTCCCCGCCGACGCTGAACTGCAAGTCTCATGGCAGTGGCATTTCTGCCGGCCACCTGCCAACTGCCGTGAGATTCCGCCAAGGCTTTTGAGACCCTACGTCGCTTGTAGGTTCTCGGTTTTGCTGTCAGGTGACGGCGCTGTGACCTGTTGACCTTCTCCTTGTCTCAGGCCGCGTCGCTGGACGGCCGTCTCAGGAAGGTGTCATTTCCTCATGCCGGGGTTCGAGGAACCGGCGCGAGGATTCCCGGAAGTGGGCTACGAGCGGGTTGCGGTCGCCAGCGCGGCTGGCGACGACCACCTGACAGGGCTCGATGTCGTCGACGGTGATGGCGGCGAGGTCGTCCCGGAGCGTGTAGCGCCGGTCATACGCAGGTACGACGGCGACCGCGCGCCCATCCGCGACGCCTTCGAGCTTGTCCTCGAAGGCGTCCACGAGCGGCGGCCCGAATGGGGCCGGGTTGCCGTCTGACCGGGATTCGAGCCGCCAGAACCCGGTCCAGACCGCGGCCATGCCGGCACAGGCCGACAGGGGTTCGTCGGCGAAGTCGTCCTGCCTGACCGACTCCTTGTCGGCGAGGCGGTGGGACGCGGGCACGAGGAGTACCCGCGGTTCGTCGTAGAGGACGGTCACACTCAGGTCATTGTCCGGGATGGGAAGCGGCGCGCGGGCGACGAGCACGTCGACCCGGCCGTCGGGAAGGGCGCGGGTTTCGTTCCAGTCCAGATGCCGGGTGCGGACGTGGGCGTCGGGATGACGGCGGCGCAGGTCCCGCACCGCGGGAGTGATGACGAGGTCCTCGACGTACCCGATGGTGATCGTGCGCGGTGGCGCCGCGGCGCGTGCGGCCCGCACCGCCTGCTGGGCGGAGTGCAGGAGTGCCTGCGCCTGGGGCAGGAAGGCCGCACCCGCCGCGGTGAGAGCGCTGCCCTGGGTGGTGCGCTCCAGCAGACGCACGCCGAGGGCGTCCTCCAGCCGCTTGATCTGACGGCTCAGGGAGGGCTGGGCCACGTGCAGCGCGGTCGCCGCCCGGGCGAAGTGCAGATGCTCGGCGACGACCGTGAAGTACCGCACCAGCCTCAAGTCGAGGTCCGTGCCGGGATGGAGCGCCGGAGCGGGCGAAACCTCATCGGACATGCAGACACCCTACTCGTGCCACTCGTGATGCCGATCCTGCATGAGGGGGTGCGAAACAGGTCTTGGACGCCCTGCCGCAGACGGCTGTTGACTCGATGCCGTCCCTCCGTGGCCGCCCCGGAGGGGCATGATCCGCAGGCCGATTCCTGGAACAGAGGATGTCCACCATGGGCAAGTACGAGGGCAAGAACGCCGTGATCACAGGAGGCAGCAGCGGGTTGGGCCTGGCCGCCGCCCGGCTCCTCGCGGGCGAAGGGGCACGGGTGCTCATCACCGGGCGCAATCAGGCTGCGCTGGATACCGCCCGCGACCAGCTCGGCGACAGCGCGAGCGCGGTACGCAGCGACGCGTCGTCGTTGGCCGACATCGAAGCGCTGGCCGACTGCGTGAAAGCCGAGTTCGGCACGGTCGACGCCCTGTTCGCCAACGCGGGTGTGAACGGATTCGCACCGTTCGAGGCGACGAGCGAGGAGCTCTTCGACGAGTTGCTGACGATCAACGCCAAGGGCCCGTATTTCACGGTGCAGAAACTCGTCCCGCTGCTGGCCGAGGGTAGTGGCGTGGTGCTCACCACCTCGGTCGTGAATGTGCTGGGCCTTCCCGCGCTCAGCGCATACGCGGCGAGCAAGGCGGCCCTGCGCTCGATGACCCGCAGCATGGCCCGCGAGCTGCTGCCACGGAAGATCCGCGTCAACGCGGTCAGCCCCGGCCCGATCGACTCCGGGATCCTGGAGAAGTCGATGCCCCCGGAAGCGGCGGAACAGACGAAGGCACAGATGGCCGCGGACGTCCCCATGCTGCGCGTGGGCACCCCCGACGAGATCGCCAAGGCAGTCGCCTTCCTCGCCTTCGACGCCACCTTCACCACCGGCGCCGAACTCGCCGTGGACGGCGGCGGTTCCCAACTCTGACAGGCGTCTCCGCCATGGGCGGGAGCGACCCCACGCTGCGCTCCCGCCCGTGTCGTCCCTCCCGGACGAGCGAAGATCACGCCTGCCAGTCACAAGTCCGTGCCGCATCCGCCCCCGGGCGCGACCTTTGCCGAGGGGCCGGCGGTTAAGGGCGAGAGAGTCGGCGAAGCCGACGGTGACATGGTCGCCTGGCTGCAGCGTGTCGCTTCGCCGTCTCTTGAACCCGGGCCGAGCACGCGATGTCGGGGGCTCATGAGGCTTCCTGAAAGTGGTTCAGACAAGATCTTCGTGGAGCGTGACGGAATGTCAGCTACCTGGCGTCGTCACCCAAGTGTGACGAGCTTCTGGATATAGCGTTTCCGCACCTGGAGACGGTGCTGGTGGAGCGGGTGTTTGTCGAGGGTGGCACGGCGTACGTCACCGCGCGTACTCGGGACGACCTCGTAGTGGACTGCCCCGGCTGCGCATGGCCGCGCATGGCCGCGCATCGTATCCACGGCCGTTACCAGCGGCACCTCGCCGATACCGCCGTCGCCGGGCGCCCGTCGTCATTGACCTGTCGGTCCGCCGCCTCATCTGCGATCGGCCAACTTGCCTGCGCCGTACCTTCGTTTGGCTGACCGCGCAGCCCGGCGCCGAAGTCATCTGCCGTGACCGCGACAGCAGTTACAGCCTCGCTGCGACCACGGCCTGCCCAGATGCGGTGCAAGTTGCTGATCGACGGCACTTGTTCCTGGGCTTGTCCCGGGCCGGGCGGTCGAGCAGGTCTGTCACCAGCACCGCGGCTACCTCAAGAAGCACGCAGAGCGGGGCCAGGGCCGTCCCGTTCAGCCGCAGGTGCTCGATGCCCTGCCTCCGACGTTGATCATCCAGCGTGTCCTGAACCGGCACGTGGAGATCAACCGCATGGCCAATATCGGTTACCCGGTCAGCGAGATTGCCCGCCGCCTGGGCCCGGACCGCAAGACCGTGCGCCACTCCCGCGACAACGGCCTCGACACCCTGCTCGCCTCCGCCCGCGACCGCCACAGCGTCCCCAACGACCGCTTCAAGCCCTTCCTGCACGCCGAGTTCGCGTCTGGTCGAACCAGCGGCAAGGAGCCATTCCAACGCCTCCACGAGCAGGGCTACCGGGGCGGCCACTCCACGCTCACCCGCTACCTCCGCACCGGATCATGCATGCCCGCGAGAACCTGTCACCACGCAGCGCCGCAGGGCTGGACGAGGTATGGCTCGCCTGCCCGGACATCACCGCGACCTGCGACTTCGCCCGCGCGTTCGCCGACCTGCTCCGACATCGCCGAGGCCCCCGGCTGGAGGACTGGATACGCGAGGCCGAACGAACCGCATCGCCGCCCATTAAGGGTTTCGCGGGGGTTCCTGCGCCAGGACCTTGATGCCGTCACCGCCGGCCTCACCCTCCTCTGGAGTTCCGGCGTCGTGGGGGGACACGTAAACCGCGTGAATACGCTGAAGCGAGCAATGTATGGGCGAGCCTCGTTCGACCCCCTCCGGATCCGCATCCTCACTCAGTCATGACCCGGCGTACCCGATACTTACGCAGGTGGGCACACCTACCAGCGATGACAGCGACCGGCCGCTCGATACCGCACTGGCCGACATGGCCAACAACGTCTGCGGCATCCTCGCAGGGGGTGTCGATCCCGCCCAGGTGGCATCCCGCTTGGGCTCGCTCGGCTGGAGGACACGGTCGGCCTCCTGGTACTCCGACGAAGTCGAAACCGCCTGGTGCCGCATTGAAATCGATCAGACCGACGACGGGACAACCCTGATCAATGGTGTGATCGACCCTCAGCGGATCAACGACCTGTCCACGCACCTTGCCCGATTCGGCTGGCAGCACAGCCTCGAACTCTCCGACGAGGACGACAACGTCGTAGTAGAGCTACACCACTGATCGGCAGAATCACGAAACTGCGGCCAGAGCCGAATTCACAGATCCTCATCACGCTCTCACGCTCGACGAGCACGCCCTTGAGCCGGCGAAGCGCCCATACGACCCGCGCCACGCCGGCATCTCGTTCTCGCTGGTTTCCGGTGTCGACCGTGCAGCATGCGCACGCCGGGCAGGTCAGAGCAGAGCAGAGTATTCAAGTCCTTTTCCGTTACTACGCCAGGGTCCTGGCCGAAGCGCGCAACCACGCGAACCGGCTGATCGAGGTGTCCATGCAGCGGTGGGAGGAGCCCACAAGCGATGCGGAGGGCGCCCGAATTGGACCCTGGCCCGGAAATGCCCCGGAGCTGCTGGTCAGAGCTGGGATACTGGTGGGAGTTATCGGGAGTACGGGCGCTTTTCGACTCACCGCTCGACTGCGCGCCCCGAAGGGCGCCTGACAGCAGTCTTCCCAGAGCCCGCCACATCCGCTACTGGAACTCGGCTGCCCTGGGTGGACTCCTGCCCATTGCGATCTAGTTCTCGGGCGTTGTCGGGGAGATTACGCGAGAAATTCCGGCCGACCGGAACCCGCTGCCTCAATTCAAGTGCTACATCTGAAACCAGGCCAGATGGGTTCACCGTGAAGGGTGCGTGCACGGCCGGTTCGGGTGCAGAACCGACGCGTTGAAGTGGGTGGAGGAGTGTCCACCGCGCCCTGACGCCCGCCGCGTGTTCCATCACCGCCACTTGTCACCCTGGCGTGAACTGCACGTGTCCTTCCGGGGGATGTGCAAAAGGGTGAGCCGCTCAGTCGAACAGCGGTGCCAGCGCGGTCTCGCCCGCGAGTATCCGCCAGGCGGGCACTCGCACCGTCCGGCTCACGGGGCCGGGCTTGGCCCCGTGGCCCCCGGAGGGCAGTCCGGTGAGCAGGTCGCCTCGCGCGTGGGTGAGCCGAAGGTGCCGCGCGGGGTCTTCGCCGGGCCTCGGGCCGGGGTCGATCAGCACCGCCGTGTTCTCGCCAACGTCGGTGAACAGCAGGTCCACCGGGTGTCCGCCCACCAGAACGGCTCGTTCCAGATCGGTGACGCCTCGTCCGGCCAGGTAGTGCTGCAGGAGGTCGGCGAGGTCCACGCGGGCCTCGCTCGCCGGACCGGGCATGCCGGCCTCGGCCGCAGTGCCGCGCTCGCCCGCTCCCAGCGGTGCCGAGCGCGCGGCGAGGAGGGCAGGCAACCCGCTCTGGTCCTGCCAGAAGGCGTGGCTGCCCACGGTGATCAGCTGAGACTTGGCCCGGGTGACCGCCACGTTCCACAGGTTGACCTGGCTCGCGACCCAGTGCGTGGTCCGGGGCGGTGTGTTGTGCGCGGCCACCGGGCTGAGCACCATCACGTCCCGTTGTCCGCCCTGGAAGGTGTGGACGGTGCCGACCCGGACGCGGTCGTCGTCCCGCCACATCCGTGCCAGTGTCTCCTTCTGCGCCCGGAACGGCGTGACCACTCCCACCGTCGCGTCCGGTGGAAGCCCCGCGAGCAGTCCGTCGACCACGCGTCGGACGGCTACCGCCTCCTCCGAATTTCGCCAGGACTGCCCGTCGCCTCCGCGCGCCGATTCCCCGGACGGTACGTCGACCCAGCCGAGTACCGGCGCCGGGTCGGCCGCTCCCACCGGGTCGTGCGCCGGCACCTGCCGCCGCACGTCGGTCAGCACGCGCAACCGGCCCCCGTAGCAGTGTCCGTTGACGACGTCCGCGATGTGAGGGTGACAGCGGTAGTGCTCGTCGAGGAGCAGCGTACTGTCGCCGTGCTGTTCGGCCGCGTGGTACGAGGAGTGCACGTGGTAGGCGAGGCGGTGGTGCTCCAACTGTGCGGCGCTCAGCCCGTTCCGTACCCGTGCCTGACGCTCCTGCTGCGGTGACACGCCGGGGATGTGCCCGAGCTGCATGGGATCACCGATGATCAGTGCCCGACGGGCCCGGAACAGCAGCGGCAGCACCGACGGGATGGAGCACTGGCTGGCCTCGTCGATGACCACGAGATCGAACAGCTTCGGGACGAGTTCCAGTTGTCGCACCGAGTGGGTGCTGACCGCCCATCCTCTGATGTGCGTCATCAGATTCTTCTGGCTGCGCTGGTAGCCGGAGCGGCGGCGGAGCGCCTGGAGCCGCTGGTTCATGAGCCCGGTGGCCACGTTCAGGGCCTCGGCGGACAGCGCACGGGACAGTTCCGCCGACAGCCCGGACAGCGCCTCCGCCGTCGCGAGCCGGGACTGTTTGAGCCCTTCCTCGTCCCATTCCTCATGCCGGTGGACGAGTTCCCGTACCTCCCGCTCCACCGACACGATTCCGGCAAGAGACTCGAGCAGTTCGGGCGGCACGGGTCGTCCCGCCGCCCACTCCGGCCATGCCGGTCCGGCACCGTCGGGGCGTTCTGCCCCTGCCGCGACCAGAGCGGCGAGCGCCCGTCCGCGCCGCCATGCCCCCAGCTGCCACCAACGGGCCCCAACAGTCTTCCGCGCTCGCTCCGCCCACCGATCCAGCGATGCCACGCTGTCGACGCCCCCCGCCCAGACCCCTTCGAGCAGGGACAGGGGCAGCTCCAGGGCCGCGGCCCGCTCCTCCCGGTCGCGAAGCAGTGCCAGCAGTTTTCCTTCCTCGCCGACGCGATGTGCGGCCTGTGCCCGCAGCTGGTCGGCCGTTCCCCGGGTGTTGCGCAGTTCGCCGCCCACCGCGGCCGATCCGCGCCGTGCCGCCCCGGCCGGTTCGGCGAGCAGCCGTTCCAGTTTGGCCGCCTCCCGCTCCAGCGCCTCCGCGTTGCCCGTCCGCATCAGTAGCCCGGGCGCGATGTCGTCGCAGCGCTGGGCGACGACGTTCACGGCCTCGTTGTTCGTGGAGGCGACCAACACCGACTGCCCCGCGGCGACACAGGTGGTGACGATGGCCGTGACGACCTCGCTCTTTCCGGTGCCGGGCGGTCCGGTCGCCACCGTCAGCGGTTGGGTCATCGCCGACGAAACCACCAGTTCCTGACTCTCGTTGCACGGCCCCGGAGAGACCGGCGTCACCGGGCTCGCGGCGACGGGGGTCGGCGCCGGTACCTGCCGGGCCCCGCCGTTCAGCAGCGCGTCCAGGGCGGTGCCCGCGATCTGCGTGGTCCGCGTGGAGATCTGGAGCAGGTTGTCCACCAGCGCCTGGGTGGCCATGACCTCCGCGCCCGAAGGCACCAGCAGCACGGCCGCGTTGTGGGCCCCGGGCCGCAGCGCCTGCATCACCGTGCGGTCGCTCAGCGCGGCCGGGTCCAGCGGTTCGAGTTCCGGCAGCCCCAGCTCGTCCAGTAACTCCCTTATGGCGCGCAGCATCTGGGCGTCGTTGCCCTCCTGCCAGGCCGGCTGCCAGCGCGCGACCAGGTCCGCCGCGTCGCCCGCGTCCAGGAGTTCCGAGACGACGCCGCTGTGCAGGGACGGCACACCGCTGGGCCGGAGCACGTCCCGGCCCTCTTCGTCCGGTGCCAGCTCCATCTGCTGGATGAGCAACGGCGCCAGCTCCACCGTCGCGCGCCGCCCCCGGCCGCTGTCCCGCGCGGGCAGCGTGATCGCCGGATAGCCGTACCAGTACTCCTGTCGCGAACCTGCCTCGGTGTCCGAGCCGCTCCGCTCCTGCGGCCGGGGTAGCGCTCCGGGCGCGACAATGTGAGGTCCGCGTCCCGACTGGATGGTCTCCTCGCCCTGGGCCAGCAAAAAGTACTTCTTGTCCCGGCCGCTGTCCCGGTCCGGCCGCATTCCGGCCGCCGCCTGCGCTGTGAGGCAGTCCGCGTAGTACCGCAGCAGCCCCTGCCGGTCGACACCGTCCCGCTCGTCCGCCCCTGCCAGCTCTCGGGCCTTCAGCAGCGCGGGGGAGTGCCGGACGGCTCCGGAGGCATCGTGGGGGAGCGTGGGGAGCCGCACGGGCCGTGCCACCGACCGGGCGAAGGGAAGGCTCCGGGTGGCCCTGATCGTGGACTTGGTGGGCCGCTGCTCCTCCGGCACGCCGTCGCGAACCATCTGCGCGGTCAGGTAATCGAAGAGGTCGTCCGGGGTGATCCAGCCCCCCTCCTTGATCCGGCCGTTGCGCAACCCCTCGACGATCTCCCCGGTGAACCGGGAGGTGCCGAGGCCCGACCCGGGCGGAGCCATCGCGGAGGCTGCTTGGAGGGCGTCGGACGCGGTGATGAAGTAAACACCGGTCGGTCGCAGCAGGGTGCTCGGCGCGGGCCGGTCCGGTGCGCCCGACGGGCCCTTGGCTGTCCAGCCCTGGACGACCGACCCGCTGGAACAGCAGTCCAGCAGGACCAGCTTGGAGGAGGCCCGGCAGGACTGGAGCATCCGCTCCAAGAACTCCGCCGGTACAGCCGTGCCCGGCAGGTCGGCGGGGTCGGTGTCCCGGGTCAGGAAGTACAACTGGCCGTCCTGCTCGCAGTACTCGCCGTGTCCGCTGAAGTAGAGCAGCGCGGTCTCACTGGGCTGCCGTGCCTCCAGGAACGTCTCGACGGCATGCAGCATCTCCGCGCGCGTCGGTTCGGCGGCCAGCGCGCACTCGTTGTACATGCCGATCTCGGTGTTCTCGAGAACAGCCCGCATGTAGTGGATATCGGCGCGTACGGCCGGGAGGTCGGCGTACGTCTCGCTGTCGTACGTGGAGACGCCGACGAGTAGCGCGTGCCGGTCGTTGTCGGTCATCGCCGCTCAGCCCGCCGTCGTGCCGTCGTCGCTGTCGTCCGTGAGGAACCGCTCGACCAGCGTGTCGTCCTCGCGGGCCTCCTTGCCGGTGATGTACAGGGTCGCTCCGTCGGGCCGCTTGACCACGATCGTGCGCTGCGGTACCCGCGCCAGCCACGTCTGCACCAGCGCGACGACAAACGAACCGGCGCTCAGCAGCAACCCGACGGTCTCGGCGGACGGCCCGCCCTTGTCGCCGAACCCCGTCAGACTGCCGGGCTCGGGAAGGTCAAGCTTGACCGTGGGGTCCACCTCGCCGAGCGCGGCCAGCAGTTCGCGCGCGTCTTTACGGGCGCGCAGCGGATCGTCGTCGACGACGGAGATCAGGTATCCGGTGTGATTGTCGGGCATGACGGTCTCGTACTCCCCCTGGATTCATCGGCTCCTTGCCGGGCGAACGAGACTAGTGCCCGGCGCCGACACCGCAGGCCCACGAGGGTTCGCCGTCCGGGTCGTTGGCGTGAAACCGGTCGACGATGGCTGGAGCGTGCGCGTCCCGCGTCAAGCGCAGTTCCGCTCAACAGCCTTCTGCGGGGTGCCCACGCTCCGGCGACCACCCAGCGGGTCGCCAGCCCCGCCCCGCCACGGTCAGGACACCCCGACCGGACTCCGCGTTGCCCTGCGGCTCCCGGTTGGAGAGCGGCCCGCTGTCCGGCTACGGTTGAAGAGCCGGTAGCGGACGTGTAGTTGGAAGACATTGCTGGTACTTCTCAGAGAAGCGCACTCTCCTCCTGGCTCCTGGCTCCTGGCTACGGGTACTGACGGTCATGCCGTCGACGGCAAGGAATGCGTCGTCCGATTCCCAGAGATCCCCTCGCCTTCGTCCTTGCGCGCCGCCTGCGTGGTAGTGGCCGGCGCGAAGTCCCTTGCCGCGATTGCGGAGTGGGTCGCTGACGCACCACCCGCCGTCCTCACCGCTCCCGGCGGCCCTGTCGTGAACCGTCTGGACCCACGTTCCGGCCGCGGCCACCATGCGCCCTGGTCCTGCAGCGCGTCGATGGCGACGCCCTCGATACGGGCTGGGAGTGAGGGATGCCCGGTGGCATTCATGTGAATGCTTCAGCGTTCTCAGCAGCTTCCCAGAGCACCGCGGCCAGATTGCTGGCCTCGGATGCCGTGAGATGACGGCCATGGCGATGGTCGCCGACGCCGAGCCAGATTTTGGATTTGTCGTCGTCGACGTGCTGTGAGACACCAAGCCGGAAGAACGAACTGTCTTCATCCGACTTGTCCACGAGCGGCAGCGACGTCGGCACCTCCCACCCGGGACCGAAACAGATCCGATCGGCGACATCTGGGTCGGTGTCGTGGAAGCCCTCGCAGCAGCGAAGGTGGGGTTTGTCTACGGGCCACCAGGCCGGCGCCGGAACGGCGGGCCCAGTCTCCGCGTCGGGGACGTCGCCGTCCGATGCGTCCTGGGCGCGCTCGTCCACGATGCCGACGGCCGTCTGGAGCAGGTCGTAGGCCTTCCCGGTACGTGCGCGGTGTGGGTACCCGGGTTGCGCACTCGGTACGAGCGCCCTTTCGGCCGTGCTCGCCACAGTCGCCCTCGGCCTCCACATCAGCAGGGGGCGTAACGCCACTGGCCGCACATGATCTTCTGCACCGGGAAGCCGAGGGCAGAGTTCGACGGCCGATTGAGCGGCGTATGTGAACGGCATCAGTTCTCAGTCGATGAGCACCGCCGCCTGCTGTCGAAGGCTTTCGATCCCGGTGGAGTGGCTCGCAGTCAAGGAGGTGCACTCACCCCACAAGACACGGTCTGCTAAGTGCCTCGCCTTTCGGTGACGAGCGTGCGCCAGCGTTGGCGGATGGTCTCTTGGCTCTCCAACCACCGGACAGGCCGGGCGGCTGGTGTGATCGGTCGGTCGCCCATGAAGTGCGCGATGTCGGCGAGGTAGCCGTGGTCGCCGTCGTTGGTAAGCCGACGTAGTCGGTGGATGGCGGTGGTGAGGAGTTCCTCGTCGCCGCGGACGGCGTGGTGGAAGCAGACTGCGAGCTCAAGAAGGGAGAGGACGGAAGGCAGCCCGGCGGTGTCGATCTCGGTGCGCAGGACCTGGGCGCGTTCGTCGATGTCCGTGCTGCGGCCTGCGTCGCGGATGAGGCCGGCGATGTGAACGGTCAGGGTGGTGGCGTGGAGTGTGAGGTCGGTCAGGAGGTGGCGGGCGAGGACGATTTCGCTGTCTGCGGTCGTGGGATCTGCGAAGGCCAGTGCAAGTGCCCGGTGTGCCTGGGCGGTTGCGCGTTCTCCTGCGATGCCGTGTTGTTCGGCATCGTCGCGGGCATGTTCGTAGTTGTCGGCTGCTCGTGTGATGTCGCCTTGAGGCCAGTAGATGTCGCCGAGTACGCGGTTTTGCCGGCCGGCCCACCCCAAGGTCTCGGCAGCGGTCAAGGCGGTAGGGAAGTCGCCGGACAGGCGGGCGAGGTGCGCCAGGCCGCGGCGGGCGGCGGGGGCGAGGCGGCCTCCTCCGTCGGCGACCTGCTGCATCCCTGTTCGGGAGGCGGTTGAGCGGCCGAGGTCACGGTGGGCTTTGGCCAGGTAGTAGAGCGCCATCTGTCTCAGCTCCTCCGGCAGCAGACCGGCGTCGATGACGGTGGCGAGCCGGTTGGCCGTGCTGCGGCGGTGTTCGTGTTGTCGACGGCCGAGCGTGTTGAGTAGTTCGACCAGGGCGTCGGCCGGTGTCTGTAGATGTGCTTCGTCGCCGGTGTCCCGCAGCGCGGGGGTGACGGGTTCCCACACCGAGTCGCTGACGTACTGCCAGGCCGCCTCGGTCAGCCAGCGCAGGTCGAGGCGGAACTCGGCGGCGAGGCTGAGACCTTGGCGTAGGCAGGCGATCAGCAGACGGCGGCCGGGGCCGGTGTGCTCGGCCCACTGTTGGCCTACGGCGATGTGGGCGCGTTCGGCCGCGTTTCGCCAGTCTCGGGGTGACCAGCGGTCGTCGGTGGTGTCTTCGGCGGCGCGCAGGGTCGAGCGGATGAGGTCGTGCAGGTGGTAGGGCCAAAGGCCGGTGGGGGCGTGGCGGATGAAGGGCCGCTCGAGCAGGCGGAGGACCGGGGCGTCGCGGCTGATTCCGGCGCCGGCGGTGGCGAGGGGGATGTCGAAGGCGTCCAGGAGGCTGACCGAGCGCAGGACGTGGCGTTCGTCGGGGGTGAGGTCGGTGAGGGTGCGGGCGATCAGGGCGGGGAACTCGACGTCGAAGTCGGCCGGTTGCGGCGTGAGGCCGGTGCGGCGGATCTCGAGAAAGCGCATGGCGGCCAGGTCGAGGTACAGAGGTAGGCCGTGGGAGCGCTCGGCGATCACACGTCGCAGCGATGGGTCGATCAGAGGCTGGCCGTCGGTGGCGAGGCGGTGGGTGAGGTAGTCGTGGCGGTCCTCGTCGCTGAAGTCCCCGATCAGGACCTGACGGCGACTGCCCGGATCGGCTGCGGCGGCGCGGGGCGCCGGCAGAGCGCGGTCGGCCAGCCCGGGCCAGGCTGCCGGGCCGGTCCAGTCGAGTTGACCGTGCAGGGCCGGGTCGGCCCACTGCAGCCGGTCGCGTCCGGTGACGACGAAGAAGACGTTGGGCATGAGCCACACCACGTGCTGCAGCAGCCGTTCCATGTCCCGGTGGGTGCGGTCCCCGACGGCCTCGAAGGTGTCCAGCAGCACCACCGGAGCGATCTGTTTGCGGGCGGGTAAGCGGGCCAGCTCCCAGGCGAGCAGGTGCGGGTAGTACGAGAGCGCCTCCAGGTCGGTGTCGGCCTCCAGCAGGTCGGCCAGCCGCGCGCAGCCCGCCAACGCCCTCACTGAGCGACGGTGTTCGCGCAGCGCTCCCACCAGCGCCCCGGTGAGCTGTCCGACCGTGGAACCGAGCATCCCCGGCAGTGCCAAGCCTTGGGCGACCTCGCCGAGCGCCGCCTTCATCTGCTCCGGAAGCGCCGCGCCGAAGCGGGCCGCCAAGCCGTCACCGCGCAGGTACTCCTCCAACGGCTCGCCCGGATGCTGGTGGTCCCAGTAGCGACGCAGCGCGATGTCGAAAGCGGGCATGGGCCGACCGACCGCGGCCGCGACGGCAAGCCGGATCGTGACGACGACACGCTCGAAGTCGGTATTCGCCGAGCGCGCCAAGTCGAGCCGGACAGGGACGATCCGCGGCCCGCGCCAGGCCGGTTCGCCCCATTGCGCCGGCCTGCGTTCGGCATCCGTCAGCGCGGCCTCCAGCCTCCGGGACAGCGTCGACTTCCCGATGCCGCCGACTCCGTGGAAGACGAGCAGGTTCCGTCGCGGTGCCTCCAGGTCGGCGGCGTCGAAACCCGGAGCGCTGATGTGCTGCAGGTGTCCGTCCAGGGCGCTCACGAGCACCCGCCACTGGCCCTCCCGGTTCGTGAACGCCTCATCCGCCCCCAGTTGGTGGTCGTTGGAGCCGAACAGAGCCCTCAAGTCCCGACCCGCCACGCCAACCCCCTGATGGTCAACCGACCCCGAGCTGTGACCGCCGGTCCGTGTGGCCGGCATCCCTTCACCACGTGCCTCGCAGTGGTCACCGCCCGCGGGGGGTGTCACCCTGTCTCGCCCGTCGGGTCCCAGCAGCATGACCATCGGTTCCCTGCGGGCGAAGCGCGTCACCGACGGAATCGCAGGCCGGCACCGGGACGTCGTAGACCAGTTCCCAGCGTGTCTGTGGGAGAAGGAAGGTGGCGGTCTCGACCGGCTGGCCCGTGTCAGCCAGGTGGGTCCGATCCAGCCTGACGATCAGCGTGCGTCGGGTGATCCCGAGCCGCAGTGCCTCATGGTCGTTCGGGTGCCGGGCGTGCGTACGAACCTGGGCATGGCACACCCGGACGCCGACCGAGGCCAGCCGGCGAGCCACGCCAGTACCGGCCAGCGGTCCGTCCTCCGGCAGAAGAACGGGGGTGCGATGGGTGAGGGCCATCGGCTCCCACGATTCGCCGAGGGCCAGAGGGCGGGCGTTGCCCAGATACTCGTAGCGGGTCCGGACACACAGTGTGTCGACGTCGACCGACAGTCGCCGGGCGATCGGCTCTGGAGCCGGGACCTTGACGTCCGACCGGTACTCGATACCCGGGGTGAGCCCGGCCTGCCGGATCGCGTCCGGAATCGGCAGCAGCACCGGCAGCGCCATGCGCGCCTGCGGGGCACGGACGAAGACGCCGACGCTCTTGCGCCCCTCCAGCACGCCGGTGTCGATCAGCAGTTCCTGGCCCCGCTGGATCGCGGACGGACTGGTCTGGTACTCGCGAGCCAGCTGGGCCCGCGGCGGCAGTTGCTCACCCGGGGACCATTCTCCTTCCGCTAGCCGCCTGCGCAGGTCTTCGGCGATGCGCTGATAGTCCGCAGTGGGCAATGCCTACTCCCGGAGAGGAACTCGCTACTCCTTGCAACTCTTGACACGCTAATCGGTTAACGGCACGCTAATCGGTTAGCGATACGTGCAGTAATCGTCGCGATGTGAGGGGGAGGAGTGGATGCGGTCCTGGCAGGGCGCGCTGCGGCACTCGCCGCCCGGCTCGCGGACCTCACGGGTGGCGCATCCCGGATCCAGGAGATCAATCAGGGCGTGCTTGTCCTGTGCACCATCGACCCGATTGGTTCCCAGGACGCGTGGGTCGACGTGCAGGACGCACTCGCCGACGCCCACACCTGGAGCGTGCAAGGCCGTAGCCCTGGTCCCGAACCCCGGCTGCTGCGCGCCGAACTCCGCTCCGCGGATCCCGATACCGAATGACTACCGCACTTCCGCGATCGCACTCCGCGGTCCCCGACGCCCCAACCCCTGGCAAGTTGCGGAACTGAGTCCGCGTCGAGCAGCGGCGCCCACAGCCTGGGACGCCGATTGACGCGGCCACGTGGCGGTGAACGAGGGTTCGTCCCCGCCGTGCTCACCGAAGAGCGACACCGCAACCTGCTCATCACCACGATCTTGCCCGCCGTGACCAGGCGTGCCATCGCCCAGACTTCCCCGGTCGCGGTATTCGTGGCGGGTCAGCCCGGCGCCGGCAAATCCACCTTCGCGGAGCTGGTGCACCACGCGCTGGCCCAGCGCGGCGGCGCGGTGCGCATCGGCAGCGACGACTACAAACGGGTCCACCCCTGCTATCCCACCCTTCTGGCGATCGACGACCGCAGCGCCGGAGTGCGAACGCGCCCGGACACACGCCGCTGGCAGGCCGAGGTGGAGGACTACACCCGCCGCCACCGGCTGGACGCCGTCATCGAGACGGCTCTGGCCGACCCGGAGGAGGCCCGCACCACGGTCGGCGCCTACCGGCGTGCCGGCCACCGAGTCGAACTGGCCGTGCTCGCGGTTCCGGAGGCCCTCAGCAGCCTCGCCGTACTGCACCGCTACCTCCAACAGGTGCAGGCCACCGGGACCGGCCGCTACGTGTCAGCGCAGAACCACGACCGCTGCTCCCGAGAACTGCCCGAAGTCCTGCGCATCATCGAAGCCGAGCGACTGGCGAACCTCGTGACAGTAATCGGTGCCAACGGCACTCGATACCTGAACCGGCTGACGCCGAACGGAAGTTGGTCGCACCCGCCACGCGCCGCCCAAGCAGTGGGCGCCGAGCGGACCCGGCCGTGGACCGTCACCGAAGCCCAGCGCTTCCGCACCACCCTCGGGCACGTCGGGGAAATCGCGCACAACACCCCTGGACCGGCACGCCGGACGGCCGTTGCCGAGGACATCCGCCACAACCTCCGATGGGCCGTGTCACTGCTCCGCCATGGCTGCGCCGATCCGGCCGCTCCCCGAGGAGCCAGCTGTCCCCGGCTCCCACCCGCAGAACACCAACGCATCTTCACAGACCTGATCGTTCCGTTCCATCTCGGTGCCCCCGAGCCCCGACGCCACCCGGTGGCGGTCTACGTGGTGGGACAACCCGGGGCCGGGAAGACAGCAGCCTCCAGCCAGGTGAAACGCGCCATGCGTGCAGGTGCTGTCCGCGTGTCCAGCGAAGACTTCCGCGCATTCCACCCCGACTACGCCCAGTTGCTCGCCGAACATCCGCGTACGGCAGGAGCCTTGCTGCGAGCCGACTACCGGGCGTGGCAGAACTCGGCAGAGGAATGGCTCCGAAACCGGAGGGCCGATGTGGTGATAGAGGCGGCGCCGGCCACCAGCACAGACCTGCTGGCTGCAGCCTCCCGATTCCGGGCCGCAGGCTATCGGGTCGCGATGCTGCTCCTGGCCGTACGCGCGGCCGACAGCCGCCAGGGCACCGCGCACCGGTTCGCCCTCGGCCTGGAACACGGACTGCCGTCCCGCTTCACCACCTCCCATGGACACGATCGCTGCTACCGAGCGCTTGCCGCGCTCGCAGCGACCCTCGACCACCATCCGGCAGTGCACACAGTCACAGTGACCGACCGGGAAGTCCGCGCCTTGAGGAACCGACAAGGTGGTGCTGCGGCCGTGCTGGAAGGGGAGCGGCAGCGCCCGTACTCGAACGCCGAGGCAGACCGGTTCGCAGCAGTGCAGCGTCGACTGTGGGCATCGCTACCGCGACACCGCGCGGAACTCTCGGAAATCACCGCCTTGGCAGCGCCCCTGCTGCCACCGGGCTTCCCGCTTCGCGGGCTGACAAAAGGAGCTGCGGTACGCCGCCTGCCGCCGGCGCAAGGCTGAACTGGCTTCGAACGACTCTATCGGCCCTTCTGGAGCAGGCTTCAGCTTGACTCTGTCGGGGATCTTGGAGCAGTCGAGGTCAACTGCCCAGCGTTCGCCAGGACTTCGACCGGGGGTGCCGCGGTGGATCAGCCCGAGCGCTGTTGGAGTTCGGCGAGGTAGTCGGCGACCGCGTCACGGTTGCGGGCCAGGACGTCGATGCGCTCGGTGAGCCTGTCACGCTCGTGTTCGAGTGCCGCCACCGTCTCGGGTGTGACGCCTTCGAAGACGATCGGGTCGCGCGGTGATTCCAGGCAGGGCAGGATCGCGCGGATCACCTGCGTCGACAGGCCGGCGTTCAGCAGTTCGCGGATCTGCTGGACGCGGCCCAGCGTCGTCTCGCTGTAGTCACGGTAGTTGTTGGGTCCACGGGCCGAGGTGATCAGGCCCTTCGCCTCGTAGAACCGCACCTGCCGCGGAGACGCCCCCGCTCGTGCGGCCAGTTCGCCAATACGCACACCTCCAAGTTACCGCTTGACCTTGACACTGGGGTCAGGGTTCGAAGCTGTCGGCATGACCGAACTGAACGGAACCGTCAGCACATCGTTCGAGCCCGTCCGCGACGCCGTGGAGGACCAACTGCGCAGCGGCGCCGAAGTGGGCCTGTCGCTGGTCGTCGATGTCGACGGCCGGCAGGTGGTGGACCTGTGGGGCGGGCATCGCGATGCGGCACGCACACAGCCCTGGCAGCGCGACACGATCACCAATGTGTGGTCGATCACGAAGACCGTGACCAGCCTGGCCGCCCTGCTGCTCGTCGACGCCGGCGAACTGGACCTCTACGCGCCCGTCGCCCGCTACTGGCCCGAGTTCGCCGCGAACGGCAAGCAGCACGTGGAGGTACGGCACCTGCTGTCACACACCTCCGGTGTGTCCGGCCTGGATCACCCTGCGCGGCTTGAGGACCTGTACGACGTACGCGCGGCGGCCGCCCGGATGGCCTCCCAGACGCCCTGGTGGGAGCCCGGCTCGGCCTCCGGCTACCACGTCCTGAGCTACGGCCATCTGGTCGGCGAGCTGGTGTACCGCCTGACCGGCCTGCCGCTGCGCGACTTCGTGCACCAGCACCTCGTCCAGCCACTCGGCGCCGACTTCCAGATCGGGCTGCACGACGCCGACCTCGAACGGGTCGCCGACGTCATCGCGCCGGCGCCCGACTTCGATCCCTCGGCACTCGATCACGACTCCGTGGCGTACAGGACGTTCACCGGTCCCTCGTTCAGCGCGACCGCGGCCAACACCCCGGCCTGGCGTGCCGCCGACCTGGGCGCGGCCAACGGCCATGGCAACGCCCTGTCGGTGGCCGAGATCCTCGCCCCTCTCGCCCGTGCAGGCGCCTCCGCCCACGGCCGACTCCTCAAACCCGGCACCATCGGACTCATCTTCGACGAGCAGTCCAGCGGCGCGGACCTCGTCAACGGACTGCATCTGAGGTGGGGCATCGGATACGCACTGCCCGATCGGCGGACCCTGCCCTGGATCCCTGACGGCCGAATCGCGTTCTGGGGAGGCTGGGGCGGCTCGATGGCGATCATGGACCTCGACCGGCGCATGACCATCAGCTACGTCATGAACAACATGGGGGCCAGCATCCTCGGCTCACAGCGGGCCGCGGCCTACACCACAGCCATTTACCGAGCCCTCGGCGGCGACCCGTCCTGACCGGCCCACCGCCGTCGTCGCGGGCACGAACCACCGTGAGGAGGAGACAGCGTTGACACCGAGCCCGTGAGTAGGGTTTGGCTCCGGTATTCCGTGCGTGACCGGCAAGCGCCCCTCAGCAGACTGCGCCAGGACCGCATTCTCGACGAAGCCGAAGCCGTCGGGATTCCGGATCCACTCCACGTCGCCGCCATTTTCGGTCTCAACCCCGACACCGCTCAGCGCTACGCCGACGCCTTCTACGGCCGCACCGATTCCTCGGCTCGCGAATAACGCGCCGTTCGCGAGTTGGCTCGTAGGCGGTTCACGAGATCCCGTCCGATCACTTCGATCGGCGCCGAGGCCCCGCGAAGGCTGTGGAGAGTTGGTCGAGCAGGGGCGCTGCCCAGGGGTGGGGGTCGCGGCGTGGTGTGATCGTGTAGATGCCGCGGGACGGGGGATCGACGAGGCCCACTGCGGTGACGTCGGTCCGCAGCGCGCACGTCAGCACCCCCGGTATCAGCGCGATGGCGTGGCCGGTTGCGACCAGGGCCAGCTTGCCGAGCAGATCGGCCGCGGTGAGGTCGATGCGGGCGCTGACTCCGGCGCGGGCGGCGTGCTGGCGCAGGAGTGCCGCCGAGCCGTCGTTGTCCTCGACCCAGGTCTGGTCGGCCAGCGTCCGCATGTGCACCGGGCCGCCCCCGGCCTGCGGATGGCCGACGGGCAGGACGACGACCATGTCGTCCAGCCCGAGGAACCGTCGGTCGACCCGCGGGTCATCGGGGAGCCCTGGCGGTGCGTCGGTGACGACGGCGATGTCGAGATCGCCGGCGATCACGCGGTTGTGCAGTTGTGCACTCAGGGCGGGAAGCAGGCTCCACCGGATGGATCCGGCTCGCTCCAGCAGGCTCCGGATGGCCTCGGGGACGATCCCGGCGGCCAGAGAGGGGGTCGCCCCGACCACCAACGGCCGGTCATACGCCCCGTCACGAACGTCTCGTGCGGCACGAACGGCGCGGTCGGCCTCGTTGAGCGTGGCCAGGGCGTGGCGCCGGAACACCTCGCCGGCAGGTGTCGGACGCACACCGCGCGCATGGCGCTCCATCAGAGGCACGCCGAGCTGCCGCTCAAGCCCGGCGATCTGCCGGGAGACGGCCGACTGCGTGTGATTGAGCTCCGCGGCCGCGGCCGACAGTGACCCGAGCCGGCACACGGTCACGAAGGTCCGCCACACCGTCAGTTCCATGGAACCAGTATGACCAGCCGATATGCGCATCCCGCAGGGCTGGCCTGCAAAATCTGCGCTTGTCGCAGCCATCGCCGTGCACCACTGTGGCGCTCATGACCACACCGCACACGATCGCCGTCCTCGGCCTGGGGCGCATGGGCGGCGCGATCGCGACACGACTGACTGCCCAGGGCTGGGACGTCGTCGGCTGGACACGCTCCGGGCGCGCATCGGGCGCCGTCAAGATGACCGGCGATCCGAACGAGGCCGCGGCGAAGGCTGACCTCGTGCTCCTGGCGTTGTTCGACGGTCCGGCCTGCCGGCAGGTGCTCGACGACGTCCGGGACTCGCTGCGACCGGATGCGATGGTGCTGAACACCAGCACCATCGCCCCCGCCGAAGCGTCGGAACTGGCCCGGCAACTCGGCCCGTCCTACGTCCATGCGCCGGTACTCGGCTCTGTGCCCGCTGCCGCCGCTGGTGCCCTGCAGATCCTCACCGCCGCCGACCAAGACGCGCTCGATCGAGTCCGACCTGTTCTGGAAGCGCTGGGCACCGTGCGGTGCGTCGTCGACGCCTCCACCGCCGCCGCGCTCAAGCTGATCGCCAACAACAGCCTCGCCGGTGCCGTTCTCGCGCTGCGTGACTCGCTGCGGCAAGCCGACGCCCTCGGACTGCCCCGCGCCCAGGTGCTGGACGTCCTCGAACTCGGCCAACTCGGCGGGCTCGCGGCCCGCAAACGACCCTTCCTCTCCGGCCAGTCGGCCGCTGGCACGGCCGACTTCACGATTGGTGCGCTGGCCAAGGACATGGCTCTGCTGGCCGCCGCGTCGAACACCCCCCTGCGCAGCGCAGCCAACCTGGCCGACACCCCTGCCGACCCTGAGGCCGACATCGCCGTCGCCGCCACGGTCCCTGCCGTGGCGGACGCCGTGCTCGAACCGCTCCGCGCCTACATCCGCGGACACGCCACCGGGGATCCCATCCATTTCCGAGACGCGTTCCTGCCCACCGCCCACATCGAGGGAATCCGGGACGGGGCATTCGTCTCGTGGCCCCTGGACGAGTACTGCGCTTTCTTCCAGGGCCGGCCGGCCCCGGACGAACCGACCCGTTCCCGCCGCATCGACGCCATCGACGTCCACGGCACCGTCGCGACCGCAACCATGACGCTCTCGCACGGCGCGGACAGTTTCACCGACATCTTCCTGCTGGTCCGCGCCCAGGACACCTGGCGCATCGCCAACAAGGCCTATCACCGACACTCCTGAGAGGGCGGAGATTCCGGTGAGGCAGTCGTTGAGCGGCATCGAGGCCACCCCTGAACTCGTGGTCCCCAGAGCGGCACGGAGGCAAAGCGGTGCGCGGGGTCGCGGGTGTCCCTGCGGATGTTTCCGGAGCTGACGCGTAGAACGGGTACGCCGACCTCGAGTGCCGGACCGGCAGGCCCTGTGCGGGATTCTGTTCGTCCTGCACGCCGGCATCCAATGGGAGTACCTGCCGCAGGAGTTGGGCTTCGGTTCGGGCATGACCTGCTGGCGACGGCTGGCCGCCTGGAACGAGGCCGGCGTCTGGGACCAACTCCATGTGGTGCTGCTGGAGAAGCTGCGCTCGAGGAACCACCTGGACTGGTCCCGGGAGTTGATCGACTCCTCGCACGTGCGAGCTGCCCGTAGGGGCCCAAAAGCGGACCCAGCCCGGTCGTCCGTGGACGGCCGGGCAGCAAGCACCAGTTCATCGTCGATGGGCAGGGCATCTCGCTCGCCGCGTCGCTGACCGGCGGAAACCGTAACGACGTCACCCAACTCCTCCTTCCCACGGAACCGGCCCGGGCATCTTCCGATACGTCGTCGAGCGCACGATCGTCCACGCCCAACGCCTTTGTCAGGGGTAGCAAGCCCGACCAACTCACCTGGTAGGAGAGGGCCGTTCATCGCAGAACCGCCACTCCACCTCTGCTCGGCTCCTTGCAGAGCGGCCGACACCGACAGATGCCGACACCGACAGATATGGTCCAACCCTCCGAGTTGCGTTTCAGGCAGCCGAGTTCGCGGTCTGGGGCGGGCTCGTGTGCCCCATGGAAATCTCGTTCATGCGCCCCCTTTCTCCACGGTGCGACGCGGCTCCACTGCACCCTGGCCGACGGACGTCGCGGCATCGAGCCCGGCGACTTCATGGTCCTGGCCGGACACTCGCCGCCGATGCCCGCTCCTGCGCGGCGACGGTGCCGGTGCCGGGCGGTCCGCGATGACCTGTTCCTCAACAGCCCAGGCAGTACGCCGTCTTGCGGGCGTACGTCATGACGTACGGTCTGGCGGGTGGCGAACCAGCGAGAGCCGCGCGGCCTCTACCGCGAGAGCGCCGAGCGCCGGGAACAGATCCTCCAGGCCGCCTACGAGGCCATCGACGGGCACGGCGAACGCGCTCCCTCCAGGACATCGCCGACCGGGTCGGGGGCACGCAGCCTGCACTGACGTACTACTTCCCCACCCGCGACAACCCGCTGCTCGTGGTGCGGGGGCGGCGGGCCGTGGTGGGCAGGGCGACCGTCGGCGGCGCCCGGCGCGAGAACACGGTCGAGAGTATGGCGGCCAGCGCCCGGCACACCACCGGTCACCCCTGGCCGGCCAAGCTGTACGTCACGCTCTCGGCGGCGGACACCGGTCCGGAGAGCCCCGCGCACAGCTACTTCCACCACCGCTACCGCACCCTCGCCGCCGAGGTCACGCGGGACTTCGAGGAACAGCAGCGAACCGGCGGCATCCGCACCGACGAACCGGCCGGCCGAACACCTGGTCAGGACGCGCTCGCGGTGCTGGACGGCCTCCAGATCCAGTGGATGCACGACCCCACGGTGGACTTCGCCGCGATCGCCGAGACGTTCACGTGGATGCTGGCGCCCGCGGCGGAATCCGGGCCGCGGGCGAAGCCGGCGACCGGCTGACCGCGGGGCCTGCGGTCACCCGGTCGGGTGACCGCAGGCCCCGCGCTCACCTCAGGAGTCGGCAGGGGGTGACACCGGCATCGCGGACGCCGGTACCGGGTCCGGGTCGGGGGTGTAGGTGAAGCGGATTAGCAGGGCGTCCGTGCCCAGGGCCTCGACGCCGATCACCCGGCCGGTGAAGCCGCCGGCGACCTCGGTCGTGAGGTAGCGCCCGTCGATCGTGCCGAGCGTACGGAACTCGCCGTCGACGAGGTGACCGAGGTGGAGGTCGTCGGGTCCCTTGGCGAAGCTGTACCGCTCGGTGTTCGCGACGGAGCGCACGGCGAGCGGGGCGTCCGCCGGGACGCCCTCGGCGGTGGCCAGCACCTGGTCGAACGGGCCGACGACCGCGCGCGCCGTCACGGTGGTGCCCTGGCGCTGCACGGCAGCCCAGTGGGCGTCGTCGATCCGTACGACCAGGGCCACGTCGCCCTGCGGCACGGTGGCGGTCGCGGTCCAGGAGGAGTCGCGGGCCCGTACCGCGAGCAGCCGCTCGGCGTCCCGGGCCCCGGCCGCCCGGCCGGCCGACAGACGCAGGCCCTCGCCCGGGACGGGCACGGCGAAGGAGCGGGGGTCCGTGCCCGGCGCGATCCAGCGCGGGTGGAGCCGCCCGGCGTCCGAGGCGTCCGAGCCCTCGAAGTCGTCGGTGAAGGCGGTGGGCGCCTGCGGGACGTCGTACCGGTCCTCGACGATCACGGGCCAGCCGTCGACCCAGTCCACGCCGGTGAGGAAGGTCTCGCGGCCGTTGACGTGCGCCGGGGGGAACGATCCGCCCGGCCTCACCCCCAGGTGCACCATCGCCCAGGAGCCGTCGGGCAGTTCGACGAGGTCACCGTGGCCGGTGTTCTGCACCGGGTGCGAGGTGCTGCGGTGGGAGAGGACCGGGTTGGCAGGGTTCGACTCCCAGGGGCCGGAGGGGGAGTCGGAGCGGGCGACGCAGATCCCGTGACCGGGTCCGGTACCGCCCTCGGCGACCAGGAGGTACCAGTACGCACCGCGCCGGAACACGTGCGGGCCCTCCGGGTGGGCCATGCCGGTGCCGTTCCAGATGACACGCGGCTCGGAGAGCAGCTTGCCGGTCCTCGGGTCGACGACGGCCTGACTGATCGCTCCAGGGAACGCCCAGGTCAGATAGCAGGTGCCGGCTTCGTCCCAGGAGAGGTCGGGGTCGATGCCGATCGCGCCGGTGGTGTGCACGGGCTCGCTCCACTCGCCCGCGGGGTCGCTCGCCCGGACGATCAGGTGCCCCTTCATCACGTCCTCGCGGTTCGTCGTCGTCATCCAGAACTCGCCGTCGTGGTGGCGGATCGTGGGTGCGTAGATGCCCGCGCTGGCTCGCTCCCGGCCCAGCCCCACGTTGAACTGGCTCGGCCGGTCGAGGACGTTGCCGATCTGCTCCCAGCGCACGAGGTCGCGGCTGTGGAAGACCGGGACCCCGGGGAAGTACTCGAAACTGGAGTTCACCAGGTAGTAGTCCTCGCCGACACGACAGACGGACGGATCCGGATAGAAGCCGGGGATGACCGGATTGATGTTGGTGGTCATGGGTGGTCCTTCGGCGTGCGGCGGGGAGGGAAGCGCTGGTGACGGGTGTGGTGGCGAAGTGTGCCGGTGCGGTCACCCTAACCGTCAAATTCTTTTATAGATAGATTTTCATGCCATGTGCCGGTCACCGCGTAGGCCTACGGCGTTCGACCTCGCCGATCAGGGCGGGGAGGCGCGGTGGTCCGCGAGGCGTCGGTGATGATGGCATGGATGCCGCCAATCTCCCTGATCTCGGGCGGTGTCCACGTAAATCTCGGCGACCGTGTCCGGCTCGACCAGAATCGCGTCGAGCGGGGTACGCGATCCCCGCGGCGTCGTGAAGTGCATGCCCTCCCAGGGGTGACCGGGTCTGGCCGCGGTCAGCAGGTCGCCGAGACGGCGGGCCACCTCGGGATGCGGCGGGGTGGTGCGGGCGACGAGCCGCAGTGTCCCGTCCCGGTCGTAGCGGCTGAAGAGGGCGGCCCGGGGGCGATCCAGGGCCCCGGTGGCACGGCCGACAATGGCCTCCGTCGTACCCGGCTGCGGATCTTGAACCTTCTCTGCGCTGAGAAGGCATTTCCCCCCAATGTTGCATCCTGGATGCGGCTTTGACGAGTTGTCAGAGTCCTGGTCGAGTTGGAGTGGATTCTCTGGTGAGGGGGCGGGCCATCAGGGCGATCATCGCGATGTGGATCGTGGCGGTTGAGCGGGCCGGGAGGGTTTCGTGGTCGCGGGCCGGACGGCGGTGGAGCATCAGTCGGCCGAGCGTTCTTCCGTTGCCCACCTGCGTGTTTGCGCGGTGAAGCCGCGGGTGCCGGGAACGCGGCGGACGATTTCGAGGTCGATGCCGAGACGGGCTGCGTGGTCGACGAGGTACTCGCGGTAGCCGCGGTCCGCCCAGCCTTTGCGGATGGCGTGGCGTGCCGAGGCGATCCGGTTGAGCAGGGTCTCGCCCGCGGTGGAGCCCTGTGCGCTCGCCGCGGTCACGAGAGCTGTCAGCAGCAGGCCGGTCGTGTCGATCACGATGTTGCGTTTGCGGCTGACGATCTTCTTGCCGACATCGACGCCCTGGTCGGCTGTGGGCCCGCTGGTGGAGGTCTTGCTGCTCTGCGCGTCGATCATCGTGGCGCCGGTTCGGCCGACGGCCCTCGCCCTCGCGGACGCGCCGCCGTAGCAGGGCGTTGAGGTGTTCGAAGATGCCGACCTTCTCGCAGCGACCGAAGTACTGGTAGACGGTGTTCGGTGTTCCAGTGCGGATAGTCATGTGGGAGGTAGTGCCAGGGAATGCCGGTGCGGGCCAGGTAGAGCATGACATCGAGGATGCCGCGCAGGTCGTGGAGGGACGGATGCTCGATGTTCAGGCCGTGCCGGGCCTGCTCCGTCCGCCACCTGGTCAGCAGTGGTTCGACCAACACCTCATGGGGCGTCGGACAGGTCGCTGGGATGGCGGCGGCGTTCGCTCATGTCTCCGGGGTGGCCCAGCCCCCGGACCGCCGGTCAGAGCGCGGGACCGGCCGGCCGGGGCAGTAGGAGCCGAGCGGAGGACTGCGCGACGAAACAGGAGTAGAGAGGGCGCAACAGTCAGGTCTTCGTCTCACTCGCCACTCAGGCAGACACTCACCCGAAATGTATCTATCAATGTGCTAATTGAACCCAAAAACCTCTCAGAGATTCCCAGCCACATCGCCTTCCACGTACCGTCGATGAGGCGTTGGCCGAGCGCGCGTCTGAAGGGTGAGTCGGGGTTTGGTCCGTGACTGGTCCGGAAGTACTGGTCAGGAGCGGGACAGCGGTGGGAGGGACTGGGAGTCATGGCGTAAGTCGGTCCTGGCCTCGGACGGGTCGAGAGGAAGGCGCCTGACCTGGGTAAAATCCCAGGTCAGGCGCCTTTTTTCGGGCCTCTAGAAGAAGCCCAGCTTCTTCGCCGAGTACGACACCAGGAGGTTCTTCGTCTGCTGGTAGTGCTCCAGCATCATCTTGTGGTTCTCGCGGCCGATGCCGGACTGCTTGTAGCCGCCGAACGCCGCGTGCGCCGGGTACGCGTGGTAGCAGTTGGTCCAGACCCGGCCCGCCTGGATCGAACGGCCCGCGCGGTACGCCGTGTTGATGTCCCGCGTCCACACACCGGCCCCGAGCCCGTACAGAGTGTCGTTGGCGATCTTGATGGCGTCGTCGAAGTCGGCGAACGACGTGACCGACACGACCGGGCCGAAGATCTCCTCCTGGAAGATCCGCATCCGGTTGTCACCCTGGAAGATCGTCGGCTGGACGTAGTAACCGCCCGCCAGCTCACCGTCGTACTCGATACGGTGACCGCCCGTCAGGACCTTCGCGCCCTCCTGCTGGCCTATGTCCAGGTAGGAAAGGATCTTCTCCAGCTGGTCGTTGGAGGCCTGGGCGCCGATCATCGTCTCGGTGTCGAGCGGATGGCCGGGCTTGATCAGCTCGGTACGGGCGACCGCCGCGTCGAGGAACTCGCTGTAGTGGCCCTGCTGGACGAGCGCCCGGGACGGGCAGGTGCACACCTCGCCCTGGTTCAGCGCGAACATCGTGAAGCCTTCGAGCGCCTTGTCCCGGAAGTCGTCGTCCCGCGCCCAGACGTCGTCGAAGAAGATGTTCGGCGACTTGCCGCCGAGTTCGAGCGTCACCGGCTTGATGTTCTCGGAGGCGTACTGCATGATCAGCCGCCCCGTCGTGGTCTCGCCGGTGAAGGCGACCTTCGCCACGCGCGGGCTGGACGCGAGGGGTTTGCCCGCCTCGACCCCGAAGCCGTTGACGATGTTCACGACGCCCGGCGGCAGCAGATCCGATACCAGACTCATCCAGTAGTGGATCGATGCCGGGGTCTGCTCGGCGGGTTTGATGACGACCGCGTTGCCCGCGGCGAGCGCCGGGGCCAGCTTCCACACCGCCATCAGGATCGGGAAGTTCCACGGGATGATCTGCGCCACGACGCCCAGCGGCTCGTGGAAGTGGTACGCCACCGTGTCGTCGTCGACCTCGCCCAGCGAGCCCTCCTGGGCGCGGATCGCTCCCGCGAAGTAGCGGAAGTGGTCGATGGCGAGCGGGATGTCGGCCGCCAGCGTCTCGCGGATCGGCTTGCCGTTCTCCCAGCTCTCCGCGACCGCGAGCTTCTCCAGGTTCGCCTCCATCCGGTCGGCGACCTTGAGGAGGACGTCGGCGCGTGCGGTCACCGACGTACGGCCCCAGGCGGGAGCGGCCGCGTGCGCCGCGTCGAGCGCGCGGTCCACGTCCTCCGCCGTGCCCCGCGCGATCTCCGTGAAGGGCTGTCCGTTCACCGGACTCGGGTTCTCGAAGTACTGCCCGCGGGCCGGCGGCGAGTACTCGCCGCCGATGAAGTGGTCGTACCGCGCCTGGTAGGAGACGATCGCGCCCTCGGTGCCGGGCGCCGCGTAACGGGTCATGTGCTCTGCCTCCCGTGGAAGGACCGCCCGCCGTTGGACGGCTCTCGGCGCGAGGGTAGGTGCGCGGAGGTTGCAGGTACGTTGCACCGGCGGCCGCCGGCCGCTCGCCTGGCTGCGGGGCGGGGATGTGGGTTGAGGCTTGTACTGGCTTGCGGGGTGCGGGCGTTGGGTGTCGGCTTTGGGCGTGGGCATACGGAAAATGAGGGTGGGGCCAGGCGGAGAGTGCCCCGTTGCCGTTGCCGTTGCCGTTGCCGTGAGCGTGTCTCGTGGCTGTGAGCGTGGTGGCCCTCAGCGCCGCGGAGCCCGGCCTCGGCTCGCGGACTGCTCGGCCTCCAGCTCCTCCAGGCGTGCCCGTACCGGAGGCGTCGGCCGTATCGTCGCCAGCGCCCGCCACGCGTCGAGGTCGTCCTCGCCCCATGGCGCGTGTGCCCAGTCCGCCAGCAGATCCGGGTCACGGCCGGAGACGAGCGCCGCGCGCAGCCCGTCGGCGAGCCGGCGGCGCAGCCGCACCACCGCGGGGGCCTGCGAACCGGGCAGCAAGGGCCCGGTATACGCCGCCACCGCCGCCATGACCGCGCCGACACCGAGCTTGCGCTCCACCACCTCGACGTCGGACTCGACCGGAACCGTGAGCCGATACGGCCGCGAACCGAGCGCCCCCGCCCCGAGGAGGCGGCGCAGACGGGCCAGCTCTGCGCGCAACGTCACCGGCGTCACCGACTCGTCCTCGTACAGCGCGCACAGCAACTCGTCGCCGGTCAGTCCCTCGGGGTGCCGGGACAGCAGCACCAGGATCTCGCTGTGCCTGCGGCTCAGACGCACCTTGCTGCCGCCCGCGACGAGCAGCGCCTCGTCCCGGCCCAGAGCGTTCAGTTCGAGCACGTCGGTCGTGGCCGGGGCCGGAGTTAGCAGCGCCAGCTGTGACTCCGCGGCACGGGCCACGGCCTGCACGAAACCCAGACTGTGCGGATGCGCCAGCCCGTCCCCGCCCGTGATGTCCACCGCGCCGAGCAGCCGTCCGGTACGCGGATCGTGTACCGGAGCCGCCGCGCACGTCCACGGCTGGACGCTCCGGATGAAGTGTTCCGCCGCGAACACCTGCACCGGCCGGTCGAGCGCGACCGCCGTGCCCGGAGCGTTCGTGCCCACCGCCGACTCCGCCCACCGGGCGCCCGGAACGAAGTTCATCCCGTCCGCCTTCTGCCGTGTCCCGGGATGCCCCTCGACCCACAGCAGCCTGCCCTGCGCGTCGCACACCGCGAGGAGGTGCTCGCCGTCCGCCGCGAACGTCCCCATGAGTTCCCGGAACAGCGGCATCACCCGTGCCAGTGGGTGCTCTGCCCGATAGGACCCGAGGTCCCCGTCCGTGAGCTCCACACACGCGGAGCCGTCAGGCCCCACCCCGGCCCGCGCCGAACGCCGCCACGAGTCGGCCACCACGGACCGCACCGGCCGCGGGACCGTGCCCGCCTCCGTGAACGTCTCGTGGGCGCGGCGCAGGACGCGCACCCGCTCGACGGGATCGGCACCCGGTTCCAGGGCCACCCATGGATCGGTCAACTCGGCCTCCCCGGAAGGCTGTGCGGCTGGGGACATCGTCACTCCGGTGGCGGATGCGGACAAGTGCCGCGGCCACTCAGGGTCCGGCCCCACCACAACCCGTGGTGGCTTCCGATACTCCCCTTCTTCGACCCGCCTTCGGCTCTGTTTCGACTTTCCTTCGGCCTTCTTTCGGTCTTCCTTCGGTCCTCTTTCGACGAACGGCTGGTCAGGCGAAGTTGACCAGTCTCATATAGCGCGTCCAGTCCCAGTGCGGGCCGGGATCGGTGTGGTCGCTGCCCGGCACCTCGTAGTGCGCGAGGATGTGCGAACGGTCCTTGGGGATCCGGTACTTGGTGCAGATCGCCGCGGTGAGCTTCGCCGACTCCTCGTACATCGCGTTGGTGAAGTACGCGGGCTTGTCCACCCAGCCCTCGTGTTCGATGCCGATGCTGCGGGTGTTGTAGTCCCAGTTGCCCGCGTGCCAGGCGATGTCGCGCTCGCGCACCATCTGTGCGACGTGACCGTCGGCCGACCGGACGACGTAGTGCGCGGACACCTTCTTCTTCGGGTTCTGGAAGATGGCGAGGGTGTCCGAGTAGGTCGCCTGCGTCACGTGGATGATCACGAAGTCGACCGGATGGCTCGTCGGACGGTTGGCGATCGTGTAGTTGGAGGTGCTCGCCGGCGACCACTCGGACGGTGGATAGTCGATCCCTTGGGGCTTCGCGCCTGCCCGCGTGGTGGGCAGTAACGCCGTGGAGAGCGTAGCGAGAGCCGCACTCTGCAGCAGACGCCGTCGGCTGGGAAGGGCCATGGGCGGGAACTTGGCTCGGTCCATGAGATTGCCTCTCAGTGAGGGAAGTGGGGTGGCAGCGGTAGCGGGTGCCTGCGCGAAGTCGCGGTGGTGGCCGTCGAGACGGTGGCGGTGTCTGTGGCGGCGGGATGAGCAATGGCCCAGTGCGGAGGCGGGACGACTCAACGGCCCAGCGTGGCGGCGGTTTCGCGCAGGCGGGCGTGCAGGCCCCGATGGGTCTCCCGCTCGGGCAGCCATTCCTTGCGCAGTTTGGCCACGCACGTGTAGTTGGTGTCGCAGACATTGGCCAGCGGCGACTCGACGGTCTGGGTCGCGAACTGGTAGGCGTCCAGCTCGCTGAACCCGTAGTCCCGCACCAGCCACTGCACGAGGTCGAGCTGCGATATGCGGAACGCGTCCTCCAAGGGGCGTGCCGAACCGGTCGAGATGATGTGGGTGTCGGACTCGATACGAGGCCACGGGGTGGCGACCCCCTTGAGCAACTCGACGATCACCACGGTGTTCATCGCGCACTCGACGGCGACCCCACAGGTCTCGCCCTCACCCTGCCGCGCGTGCCCGTCACCGAGGCTCAGCAGCGCCCCTTCGACGTTCACTCCGAGATAGCAGGTGACACCGGCCCGCATCTCGGGCGTGTCCATGTTCCCGCCGTGCGCGTCCGGTACGAGAGCGGAGCGCACCTCCAGGTTGGCGGGCGCCACGCCGACGGTGCCGTGCATCGGGTCCATGGGCAGCTCGATCCGGATGTCGCTGTCGCGAGCGCTGAACAGCGCGGTGCGGCGCGCCCGGTCGAGCTGCCAGATCCACACGGTCTCCGGCAGAGGAGGCTGCAGCGTGGCCGTGGTGTGCGTGGACGTGAGCGCGCCGAAAAGCGGGACCGTCGTCGACGCGGCCCAGTCCCGCGCCGGCTCGATGGACACGAAATGCACGGCGACCGTGTCGCCCGGCTCCGCGCCCTCCACATGGAACGGGCCCGTCTGCGGATTGAGGAACGGGAACTCGCACACCTCGGACACCAGGTCCTTCTCCGACCGCACCCGTCCGGCGAAGCAGTCCTCCGTAAAGAGGTCGAGGACCGTGCCCGGTGCGATGCGCGCCACGGGCGGCGCACCGCCGAACGTCCAGGCGTACTCGCCGGGTTCGGGACGTACGGTCAGGATCCGCGGGTCGCTCATGGTGCACAGCTCCGTTCTGCCGAAGGGTGGCGGACGACGTCGCAGCGGCACCACGAGCACCACCACTGCGGCCATCATCCAGGCAGCGGCGACCGAATCCACGTACGACACCGGCGCCGTCAGCCCGGACACGCCTCCGTCCTGTTCGCCCGACGGTGGCGTCTCGCGTGAATCACGGTACGGCTCTCGCCGGTTGGGGAGGAGGAACGCTCTCAGGTCCGTGGACAACACTGTGACTGTGGATAACTCCGCCACCCACAAGGGGGATTGAGGAGCCGGGGCGCAGCGAAGGGAGGGCTGTGACGGGGCTGAAGACCAGGCCGAGAACCGCCCGAGCCCGAGAACCGCCTAAGCCCGAGCCTGAGTCGTCCAGGAGGTCAAGGACGTCTTCGGCGTGCCCTACGCCCCGCTGCCATTCAGCGCCGCCCCGCGGCCACCCACCGCCGCCGGATCGTCCATCACGGCCCGCACGACCGAGTGTGCGGCACCCAACAGCGGGCCCTCGGGGCCGAGCCGGGAGACGGACACCGCGCAGGCGGGACCGGCAGTCCTGCGGGCCAACTCCCGCTCCAGCGACGGCAGCAGCCACGGCGCGAGTCCGGACAGTGCTCCGCCCAGTACGACGGCCTCGGGGTCGAGCAGGTTGACGGCGCCGGTCAGCGCGATGCCCAGCGCGGTCCCGGCGTCACGCAGGGCCCGGCGCACGTTCTTGTCGCCCTGCGCCGCCCGCTCGGCCAGCAGGCCGACCCGGTCCTCGCCCGGTTCCAGGCCGGCCGCGCGCAGGACGGCCTCCTCGCCGGCGTACTGCTCCAGACAGCCGCGCCCGCCGCACGCACACGCAGGCCCCTCGGGGCGCACCGGGACATGCCCCAGCTCACCCGCGAAGCCATGCGTCCCGCGCAGCAGCCGTCCGTCCACGACCACCGCCCCGCCGATGCCGATCTCGGCGGAGACGTGCACGAAGTCGCGCGGCGCGGTTTCGTTGAGCCAGAGTTCGGCCAGTCCGCCGAAGTTCGCCTCGTTGTCGACGGTCAGCGGGACCTCGTCCGGCAGCAGAGCGCCGAGGTCCGTGTCGTGCCAGTCGAGGTTGGGGGCGCGCACCACGGTCCGGGCGTCGCGCGCCACCAGGCCGGGCACGGCGACAGCGAGTCCCGCGGGCCGCAGACCCTCCTTGGCCGCCTCGGCGACGACCTGCCGTATCAGCCGCGTCAGTTCCCGCAGCACCGGTTCGGGCGACCGGCCGCGGTTGGTGCCGTGCCGTACCGCTCGCGCCCGTACCTGGCCGCGCAGATCGACCGCGCACACGGCGAGATGGTCGACGCCCACCTCGGCGCCGATTCCCGCCGGGCCGCGCCCGCTGAGGGCGAGCGCCGAGCCGGGCCGCCCGACCCGCCCGGGCCGCTCGGGCCGCTCGGGACCCAGCTCCTCAAGGAGCCCTGAGCGGATCAGCTCGTCCACGAGCGTGGAGACAGCCGCGCGCGTGAGGCCGATGCGTGATGCGACGGCGGCACGCGACTGCGGCCCCTCGGCGTTCACGGTGTGCAGCACCCGCGAGAGGTTGCGGCGCCGCATGCCCTGTTGCGTATCGGGCAGCCGACGGCCGGGACTGCTGGGATGGGCCTCGTGCAGCGGTGCGGTCATGCCTCCGTCAGTCCTCGTCCGGCCGGTCGCCTCATGGCTGTTCTGTCCGTGCGCGCCGATCTTCCGTGTGTGTGGTGGTGCCTCCGGAAGGGGGCCGCCGATGTTGATCGGCCCGCCACCTCGGGCGCGGGCATCAGCGCTGACCAGCCTCCCGCTCCAGTAGCGGCGCCGCGTCGGAGAGTACCCCGGCGATCCGCGCCAGCGCCGCCTCGTCGCGCTCCACGGCGTCCAGCACGGGCCCGCGGGCCGTGTCCCAGCGCCGGGCCACCGCCGCCGGATCCTCGCCGGTCAGCACACCCGCCGCCTGTGCGGCGGCACCGAGCGCCACCAGTTCCTTGGCCTCGGGCACCTGGACGGGCCGCCCAGACAGCCGTCGTACGGTCTCTTGCCAGGCTGTGCCCCGCGCGCCTCCGCCGATGAGCAGCAGCGGTGCCGAACGGTCCGCGTCCTCGTCGAGCACCAGGTCGAGTGCGCCGAGCAGTGAGTGGACCGCCCCGTCGTACGCGGCCTGGAGCAGCTGACCGCGTGTCGTGTCGTGCCGCAGTCCGTGCAGCAGGCCCGAGGCGTGCGGCAGGTCAGGAGTGCGCTCGCCGTCCAGGTAGGGGAGCAGCGTCACGCTCGTGCCCGGCTCGACGGCCTCGCGGTCGATGCCCAGCAGAGCGGCGACACGGTCCACGGCGAGCGTGCAGTTGAGGGTGCACGCCAGCGGCAGCCAGTCGCCGCGCGCGTCGGCGAAGCCGGCCACGGTGCCGGTCGGGTCGGCGGGGCGGCGTGTGGAGACCGCGTACACCGTTCCGGACGTGCCGAGGCTGAGCACCGCGGTACCCGGGCGCAGCCCGAGCCCGAGTGCCGCAGCGGCGTTGTCACCGGTGCCGGGTGCGACCAGCGTGCCCTTGGAGAAGGGCAGGTCACCGCCGTCGCGCACGGTTCCGGCGACCTCGCCGGGCCGGACCACCTGGGGCAGCATGGCGGGGTCGAGCCCCACATGGCGGAGGACATCCTCGTCGTACGCCTCCGTACCGGACGCCCACCAGCCCGTACCGGAGGCGTCGCCGCGGTCGGTCGTGCCCAGCCCCGTGAGGCGCTCGGTGAGGTAGTCGTGGGGGAGTCGCACCGCGGCGGTCGCACGCACGGAGTCCGGCTCGTGCTCGGCGAGCCATGCCCACTTGGTGACGGTGAAGGACGCGCCCGGCACACTGCCGGTGCGCTCGGCCCAGGCCTTCGGGCCCCCCAGCTCCTCCACGAGTCGGCGGGCCTGCGGCGCCGAGCGCACGTCGTTCCACAGCAGGGCCGGGCGCACCGGGTCGCCCTGGGCGTCGAGCGTGACGAGCCCGTGCTGCTGGCCGCCCACGGACACCGCCGCGGCCTCGCGTGCCGCGTCCCCGCACTGGTGCAGCGCCTCGCACAGCGCGTCCCACCACTGCCGCGGATCGCTCTCGCGACCCGCTCCGGAGGAGACGGTGTGCGGCGCCTGGCCGCTCGCCACGACTTCGCCGGTGGCAGCGTCCACGACCAGGGCCTTGGTGGACTGGGTGGACGTGTCCACGCCGACGACGAGCGGACCCTCGGCTGCTGACATCGGGCTCTCCCTCTTCCGCGGCTCCGCGGGATCTGACCTGGTGTTTTCCGGGTGGATCCGGGCCCGCGCGGCACGGCTTCCACTCCTCGTCCCCGTTCGAGGACATCTTGTCTCTTCCCAGAGATGCCTCCGCATACTAATTTGTTAAGTGCCATGACGAAATAGTCGGAGCAAGCAAGGAGCCGCGGCATGAACTACCAGCCCACCCCCGAGGACAGGTTCACCTTCGGCTTGTGGACCGTCGGCTGGCAGGGAAGGGACCCGTTCGGCGACGCCACCAGGGCCGCCCTGGACCCGGTCGAGTCGGTCCAGCGCCTGTCGGAGCTCGGCGCCTACGGAGTGACCTTCCACGACGACGACCTGATCCCCTTCGGGTCCTCGGACACCGAGCGCGAGTCGCACATCAAGCGCTTCCGCCAGGCTCTCGACACGACCGGCATGACCGTGCCGATGGCCACCACGAACCTGTTCACGCACCCCGTCTTCAAGGACGGCGCCTTCACCGCCAACGACCGGGACGTACGCCGCTACGCCCTGCGCAAGACGATCCGCAACATCGACCTGGCCGTGGAGCTGGGCGCGCAGATCTACGTCGCCTGGGGCGGGCGTGAGGGTGCCGAGTCCGGCGCAGCCAAGGACGTACGGGTCGCGCTCGACCGCATGAAGGAGGCCTTCGACCTCCTCGGCGAGTACGTGACCTCCCAGGGCTACGACCTGCGCTTCGCGATCGAGCCGAAGCCGAACGAGCCCCGCGGCGACATCCTCCTGCCGACGGTCGGTCACGCCCTGGCGTTCATCGAGCGCCTGGAGCGGCCCGAGATGTACGGAGTCAACCCGGAGGTGGGCCACGAGCAGATGGCCGGGCTGAACTTCACGCACGGGATCGCCCAGGCCCTATGGGCGGGCAAGCTCTTCCACATCGACCTCAACGGCCAGTCGGGCATCAAGTACGACCAGGACCTGCGCTTCGGAGCGGGCGATCTGCGGTCCGCGTTCTGGCTCGTCGACCTCCTGGAGACGGCCGGTTACGCGGGTCCGAGGCACTTCGACTTCAAGCCGCCGCGGACCGAGGACTTCGACGGCGTGTGGGCGTCGGCCGCCGGCTGTATGCGCAACTACCTGATCCTGCGCGAGCGGACGGCTGCCTTCAGGGCCGACCCCGAGGTCCAGGAGGCGCTGCGTGCCTCGCGTCTGGACGAACTGGCGCAGCCCACCGCCGCCGACGGCCTCCAGGCACTGCTCGCGGACCGCGCGGCCTTCGAGGACTTCGACGCCGAGACGGCCGCCGCGCGCGGGATGGCGTTCGAGCACCTGGACCAGCTGGCCATGGACCACCTGCTGGGCGCCCGAGGCTGATTCCGTACGGCTTCTGTACGGCTTCTGTACTGCTCCCGTTCGTTCCGCTCGGTAGGAACCCGGCCGGTAGGAACCCGATCGGTAGGAACCCGGCGAGGCGGAGCTCGACCGGAGCACGGCCCGGGGACTCCTGTGCGGAATCATGCGATCCACGCCATGAGTCCGTATCAAGTTCCGCGCAGGGGTCGCATCGTGACCGGTTCGAGGCGACTCTTGACCGTATGGCCACGCCGCCCTTACCGCCCCAGCCTCCTCGGCCGCCGGACAACACGCCTCCTCCGGGCGGCGGTGGATTCGGCCCGCTGCCCGAAGGCTTCGGACCTCCTCCGGAGGGCTACGGCCCTCCGCCTGGAGGCAGCGGTCCGCCGTGGCAGGGCGGCGGCGGAGGAGGAGGCTGGCAACCGCCACCGCCACCTCTGCCACCGCCTCCGGGGCCATCGGGTGGCCCTGGACCGCGCCGCCGGGTGCTGTTCCTCGTGCTGACCGCGATCGTGGCCCTCGGAGCCGTCTCCGCGATTGCCTTGGTGACCACCAGCAACGACGGCTCCTCCGGCAAGAAGTCGCCCTCGGAGAGCGACTCCACGACAGGGAGACTGCCGTCGCCTTCGCTGAGCATCCCTTCGGAGCTGCCCAGCGAACTGCCCTCCCTGCCCACCAAGGTGCCGTCGGGCCTGCCCAGTGATGTCCCGACCGACCTGGATTCGTTCCTGCCGTCCCTCGCGGGCGACGAGGTGCCGTACTACATGCTGCGAACCGGCGACTGCTTCAACATCGACGACACCAAGCCGGGGCAGGCCGCGAAGCGTTCGTGCCGTGCGGCGCACGACGCCGAGGTGGTGAAGGTAGCCGAACTGGAGGGCACGTACACGACCGATGCCGCCCTCAAGAAGGCGGCATCGGCTCTCTGCGCGAAACCCCTGGACACCAAGGCGGCCAAGCAGCCCGTCGGCACCGTGCGGGGCACTCTGGTGCAATATCCCGACCCCACGGGGTTCGAGCTCGGCATAGACAAGGTCGCCTGCAGTCTGGCCGCGGACGTCGGAGCCGGAAAGCGCAAGCTCACCAAACCGCTGACGTGAGCCACGCACGCGTGGATGTGAGGCACGTACGCGTGGATGTGAGCCACGCACGCGTGGAGGTGTGAAAACGTCGAGCGGGGGCGGCAGTTCAGATCCCGTGCGGCAGCCGTACGTACGTCACGGTGGTCTCGATGCCGCTGTCCACCAGCCGTCCCTGGGCGTCGAAAGCCTCCGGCCCGTCCGTCATCCCGAAGTCGTTGTCGTTGATGAGCGCCAGTGTGTCGTGATCCACGCGCGCGACGCCCTCGATCTTCCCGGGCACTCCCTTCACCGTGCCCAGGTCGACGACAAGGCGCTTGCGCAGCACCGGAACGTCGGAAGCCGCGGGGTCGTCGAGCTGCTCCAGGGAGGGGGATGCCGTGTCGTCGTCCCACTTGTCCCCGAGGATGTCCGCACCGCGGGTCAATTTCACCACCTGCAGCCGGGCGGCCTTGTCGGTGCGTTCCTCGACGAGCAGCCGGTCGCGGCCGACGGCCACTACGGAGGAGATCTTCAGCTCGGAGGTGTCGTCCTCGCTCGGATCGACGACGTTCACCGGGTCGAACCGGTACGCGTACTCGGCGGTGACCGCCCGCTTCTTCGTCGAGAAGCGCAGCAGACGTGTCGTCAGCGAGGCCTCGCCCGCATCCGTGTCCGGCAGGGACAGCGGGCTCTGCACGGCCATCACCAGGTCCCCGCCCGGCAGTTGGGCGAGCCCTTCGAAGCCGCGGTTGATCTTCCGGTGCAGCAGGACGGCGGGCAGTGCCTCGACCACCCGGTAGCCCGCGTCCTTCAGGGCCAGCCCCTTGGGCACGTACCTGGTGAGCACCTTCCCGCGCGCGGAGACATGGATCAGTGAAGGCGCGTATTCGTCGACGAGCCAGAAGCTGCCGTCGTCGGCCCGCACGATTCCCTCGGTGTCCAGACCGTTCGGGTTGTACGAGAGTGGTGTCTTCGCGTCGTAGGAGTACGGCGACTCGTCGCGTCCCTTCTGGTTGGACAGGCCCGTGACGGGCTTCCCCGAGGAGGTGGTGATCGGGATCGCGTCCAGCACCTTCACGGTGCCACCGGACACTCGGATCCTCACGATCGCCGGATCGAAGCCGGGCACGGGGAAGGTGCGGCGCTTCTCGCCGGCCACCTTGATCTGGCCGTTGGGGCCACGGTCGGTGACCGTCCAGAACTCGCCCTTGCGGCCCGCGGGGTAGATGTCGCTGCCGATGCCGCCGAGATCCACGCCCCGGTCGTCGCCCACCGTGCCCGGTAGCAGCGCGTTGCTGAACGTGCCGAGCGGGATGTCGCCGAGCGTCGCGGAACCCGTGACACGCGCCTCCCCGGAGGGCGCACCGACCGCGGTGCCCGCCACCGTGAGCGCGGCCAGCAGGGCGAGCGGCACGCCTGCGGCGACGGAACGGTGGACGCTGCGCCGGCCTGCGGCGTACGGGGACATGGGGCCTCCTGAGGCACGAATTCGGTGACAGCGGCCAGAGTTCGCCCCCGCCTCGAACGCCGTACGGCCGGAGAGTGAACACCGGGCGTCCACCACTCATCCGGTGAAGGTGAACGGTGCCGGTGCTCTGCGCGCTCCAAGTGCCCTGCGTGCCCTGCATTTCCTGCGCGCCCTTCAGGCAGGCGTCACTCCTGCCCCTCCGCCAGAGCGAGCGCGGTCGCCGGATCCTGGGACGCGGGACCCGCGGGAGCCCAACGCCCCCGTTCCTTGCGATAGGGCCACCAACGGCCGTCCGCCCCCAGACGCAACTGTGTCCGGCCGCCGACGACGGTCCAGCGGTTGTGGGACGCGCGCAGGGCAGGCCGCTGGTCCTCCTCCCAGGCCGACTCCAGGGCGGCACGCGCGCGTGCGAGGGTCTCCGCCTCCGCCGGCCGGTCGGCCTCCAGCACGTCGAGCGCGGCCGTGCCCCCGTGTTCCCAGGCGCGGACGGCCAGGGCCAGCCCCTCGCGGTCGCGGCCCGACCCCTCCGCGAGCCGGTCGGCGACCGAGGTGTCGGGATCACCCGAGGCCAGCCGGACGGCGTCCTGCGCGAGCGTCAACTCGGCCGCTATGGAGCGTTGTTCGTGGCCCGCCCTGAGTGCCTCGGTGAGCAGACGGTGTGCCTCGTGGGAGGCCTGCGTCGCCAGGAACTCCAGCGCGGCCGGATCGACCCCGGGCGCCGGATCGGTCTCCGTGTCCAGGGAGGGCGGCAGTCCCGGCTCTGCGGGCACAGGAGGCGCGTCGGGCAGCGGGGGCAGGATGTCCCCGTCCGCGTACGCCTCGGCGGCGTCCACGCCCTCGTACGCCTGCTCCTGCCCTGGAGCCTCGGTCTCGGTCCGGGGGACGCTGCGCACCTGCAGCTCGTCCAGCAGTTCGCGCTCACCGCGACCGCGCAGGAGAAGCAGCACGAACGGGTCCTGATCCAGCAGCCGCGCCACCTGGTAGCACAGTGCCGCCGTGTGACCGCAGTGGTCCCACGCGTCGCAGTCGCACTCCGCCTCCAGATCGCCCAGACCCGGAAGGAGTTCGACACCCGCGGCCGCCGCGTCCTCGACGAGATGCGGCGGCATCTCGCGGTCCAGCAGCGCCGCGATGTGCCCGGCACGCTCGACGGCCATGCCCAGGAAGCGGTCCCACTGCTCCTCGGACAGTTCCTGCAACAGGACGTCGGCGCGGTGGGAGGTGCGGTCACGGTCCCGGACCACCGCGGTGATGCGCCCCGGACGGACCGACACGGCGCCCACGGCTCCCGCCCGGGCCAGCCTGCGGCCCGTCTTCACCTGCTGGGAGTCGAGCGCCGCGTCCTCCAGGGCCTTCAGCCATGCCTGCCCCCACCAGGTCTGCGCGAAGCCCCTCCCGCCCGCGGGAGGGAGGGCGGCGAAGGTGCGCTCCGGGGTGTTGTCGTACGGGTCACTCATCGGGTGCCTCCTCGCAGTTCCACCAGGTCGGCCAGTTCACTGTCGGTCAGCTCGGTGAGGGCCGACTCCCCGGACCCGAGCACGGAGTCCGCCAACTCCCGCTTGCGGACCAGCATGTCCGCGATGCGGTCCTCAATGGTCCCCTCGGCGATCAGCCGGTGCACCTGCACCGGCCGGGTCTGTCCGATGCGGTACGCCCGGTCGGTGGCCTGGGCCTCGACGGCCGGGTTCCACCAGCGGTCGTAGTGCACGACATGTTCCGCCCGTGTCAGGTTCAGGCCCGTGCCCGCCGCCTTCAACGACAACAGGAAGACGGGTACTTCGCCGTCCTGGAAGCGCTCCACCATGGCCTCGCGCTCGGGCACCGGCGTACCCCCGTGCAGGAACTGCGAGGTGACGCCGCGCGCGCTCAGATGCCGCTCGATCAGGCGCGCCATCCGCACGTACTGCGTGAAGATCAGAACGCATGCTCCCTCGGAGAGGATCGTGTCGAGCAACTCGTCGAGCAGCTCCAGCTTTCCGGAGCGCCCGGGGATCTTCGGCCTGTCCTCCTTGAGGAACTGCGCCGGGTGGTTGCAGATCTGCTTCAGCCCGGTCAGCAGCTTCACGATCAGTCCACGCCGCGCCATGCTGTCGGCGCCCGAGATCTCGGCGAGGGTCTCGCGGACCACCGCCTCGTACAGACCCGCCTGCTCCTTGGTGAGCGACACGGCACGGTCGGTCTCGGTCTTCGGCGGCAGCTCGGGTGCGATGCCCGGGTCGGACTTGCGTCGGCGCAGCAGGAACGGCCGCACGAGCTGGGCGAGCCGGTCCGCCGCCCCCGGATCCTGCCCGCCCTCGACCGCCTTGGCGTACCGGTTTCGGAAGGTGCCGAGTCGGCCCAGCAGGCCCGGTGTCGTCCAATCGAGAATCGCCCACAGCTCGGAGAGGTTGTTCTCCACCGGAGTTCCGGTGAGCGCCACGCGCGCGTGGCCACCGATCGTCCGTAGCTGCTTGGCCGTGTCCGAGTACGGGTTCTTCACATGCTGCGCCTCGTCGGCGACGACCATGCCCCAGGACGCCTCGACCAGCCGTGGCGCGTCGAGCCGCATCGTTCCGTACGTGGTGAGTACGAACTCGCCGGGGGCCAGCCCTTCGAGGCTCCGCCGCGCACCGTGGAAGCGGCGGACAGGGGTGCCCGGGGCGAACCGCTCGATCTCGCGCTGCCAGTTGCCCATCAGGGACGTCGGACAGACCACGAGCGTGGGGCCCGCGGCGGACTCGTCGGTCTGCCGGTGCAGATGCAGCGCGATCAGCGTGATCGTCTTGCCAAGGCCCATGTCGTCCGCGAGACAGCCGCCAAGGCCCAACGAGGTCATACGGGCCAGCCAGTTGAGCCCGCGCAGTTGATAGTCGCGCAGGGTCGCGTCCAGTGCGGCGGGCTGCCCGACGGGCTCCTGGCCCTCCGGGTCCGACAGGCGGTCCCGCAGCGCCGTCAGCCACCCCGTGGGCCGCACGTCGACCCGCTGGCCGTCGACCTCCGTGGAACCCGTCAGAGCGGCGCTCAGCGCGTCGATGGGCGTCACCTTGCGATCCTGCTGGGCGCGGGCGCGACGGACCTCGTGGGGGTCGACGAGCACCCACTGGTCACGCAGCCGCACCATGGGGCGGTTCGCCTCGGCGAGTTGGTCCAGCTCCTGACGTGTCAGTCGCTGGTCGCCCAGGGCGAACCGCCAGTCGAAGGCCAGCAGCGCGTCGGCCGACAGGAACGACGGAGTGTCCGACGACAGCCCGTCGGGGTCCCGTTCGTCGTCCGGTGGACCGATGACCGCACGGGCCGTCAGTTTGTGGGCCAGTTCCTTGGGCCAGTGCACCTCGACACCGGCGGTCGCGAGCGATCGGGCACCCTCGCCGAGGAGCTCCGTGACCTCCTCGTCGGCGAGTTCGATCGAGTCGGGCACGCTCGCCGACAGCAGGGGAGTCAGCGGGGCCCAGGCCCGTGCGGCGCGACGCAACGCGAGCAGCGCGTGCATCCGCGCGCGCGGACCGAAGGCCGGGCTCGTGCCGCCCCAGACCTCGGACGCGTCCGCCAACAGGGCCGGATCGCTGACGCTGTGCAACTGCGGCACCGCACGGAACGGTAGCCGGGTCTCGTCCGACACGGCCGACGAGAGGCCCGGCACCTCCACGCGCAGCGAGATCCGTACGCCGGCGTCGTGCCCCGCGGCCACGTCGGAGGCCCACGCACGCTGCTCGGGTAGGTGCTGCGGCTCGGGAGCGGCGAAGGCGGGGCCACCCGCCGCGAGTGACGCGGCGGGGGAGCGGGGCAGTGTGTCGGCGACCGCGTCGAGGAAGGCACGCAGCAGCCACTCGGGATCGGGGAGCCGCAGCGGTTCCGCCTCGTCGACCGGCACCGCGTGTGCGTGCGGCGGCATCGCGGCCGCCAGTTCGCGGATTCGTACCAGGTCAGCCGCCCCCAGCGGCCCCGCACGCCACGCGTCGTGGTCACCGGCGCTCAGACCGGGCAGCAGCAGCCCCCGCGCGGCGAGTTGGAGCGCGAGCACGGCAGCGGCACCCCAGAAGGCGGTCGCCCTGTGGGCGTGCGCCACGGCACGCGCGCGCGTGAGCACCGGAAGAGCGGTCCGCACCGGCAGCACGACGGCCGGCACGGTCACCAGCTCGACACCGTCCTCGCCGGGCAGGGCGACCGTCAGCTCCTCGACAGCACCGGAGTCGACCGTGGGAGGGCCTTCACCGTCGGGCGTCCAGAAGGCGACGGTGCCGGTACGGGCCGGATCGGCAGGCATGAACACGGCACAGCAGCGGGCCAGTTCGGAGATCTCGGAGGGGGTTGCCGCAGGAATCCTCTGCACAGCGATGACGCGTTCCTCAAATTTGACTACCTGGGGGCAAGGTCGCCGAGGATACAACACGAGTAACTCTCGGTGGCCGTCGTTCGGTGTGATGCGGGCCACTCTTCCCTGGGGGTGTTGCCAGGTCCACCCGGCGGCCGATGTTGTCCCCCGCCCGGACACGGGGGGTGGCGCCATGGTCGCCCCGGGTCGCTGATCCGTACGTTTCTTGAGGTCGGCGTTCCCCGCGGCCGGTCCGCCGCAGCCCGCTCTTCCCAGCCTGCTCCTTCAGCATTCAGAGACCGGAGTCCCGCCATGCCCGAAAACGTCACAGCCGTCTCGGAACGCCCTCCCAGGATCTCCGTCGGGAGCGAGTTCACACCGCTCCTGCGCACCGTGAAGGGCCAGGGTCTCCTCGGCTGCAGGCAGGGCTGGTACGCGCTGGCCATCGCCGTCAACGCGCTGGTCCTGGCCGGTGTCGTCGCGGGCGTCGTCCTGATCGGCCACTCCTGGTGGGTGCTGCTCCTGGCCCCGCCGCTCGCCGTGATGTGCGCCCGCACGGCCTTCATGGGTCACGACGCCGGGCACTCCCAGATCGCGGGCAACCGCTCGGTCAACCGTCTCATCGGGCTCATCCACGGCAATCTGCTGCTCGGGATGAGCTACGGCTGGTGGAACGACAAGCACAACCGCCACCACGCCAACCCCAACCACATCCACAAGGATCCCGACGTCGTGGCCGACGTCCTGGTCTTCACCAGCGGGCAAGCCGCGGACCGTAGCGGCTTCCGGCGCTGGCTCACCCGCAACCAGGCCTGGCTCTTCTTCCCGCTCACCCTCCTCGAAGGTGTTGCCCTGAAGATCCACGGCTTCCAGGACCTGCGGCGACAGCCTCCGCGGGAACGCGTGGTCGAGGGCTTCCTGCTGGTGGCGCACGTCGCCGGGTACGTGACGCTGCTGCTCGGCTCGATGTCCCTCGGCAAGGCCGTCGCCTTCGCCGCGGTCCACCAGGCGCTCTTCGGGCTGCACCTGGGCCTGGCCTTCGCGCCGAACCACAAGGGCATGGAGATGCCCGACCCCGACGGCGAGGGGTGGGGACATCTGCGTCGCCAGGTGCTCACGTCGCGCAACATACGAGGGGGTGCCGTGACCGACTGGTTCCTGGGCGGCCTCAACTACCAGATCGAGCATCACCTGTTTCCCAGCGTGCCCCGCCCTCATCTGAAGCTCGTCCGCCCACTGGTGCGCGCACACTGTCGAGAGTTGGGTATCCCTTACGCGGAGACGGGACTCGTGGACTCCTACCGGCAGGCCCTGCGGCACATGTACGAGGTCGGGGAGCCGCTCAGGGCCGAGTAGGGGACGCGACTCAGGGTTGTATCAGGGTCGCGGCCCGGAACTGCGGGGAACACGGGCCCGTTCTCAAGACAGAGAGCGGCAGTGGCCGCGAAGGAGGCTACGCACATGTCGAAGAACGCGAAGATCGCCGTAGGGGGTGTGGCGGTCGGGCTTCTCCTGCTCATCTGGCTGCCCTGGTGGGCTGCCCTCCTGATCGTCCTGGGAGTTCCGACAGCAGCGTATCTGACGCTGGACCCCTCACAGCGGCGCAGGTTGCGCCGTGTGTCCCGCAAGGAGCTGGGCCGCTGAGGCGGGGCCGATCCGGTCGATTCCCTTCCAGAGCGCAGGAGTTGACCATGTCGCCGCTCACGGGCCTGCCGACGGTACGGCCCGGGGGCGGCCGCGCGCCCCACTGCCCCATGTCGTGAGCGCGTCCGTACTCACGGCATGAGGATGTCGAACGCCGACCGGTAGCACGTCAGGAGCGGCCGTCTGCCGCCTCGGACCGACCCATCGGGCTCAGCTCGGGCGAACGGCGATCTTGTCCAGTGCCTCCAGCAGCCCGGGAAGCTCGGGCCCGCGGCCGACCGGCAGAACCTCTCCGGGCTTCTCGTCGAGGAGCACGAAGGCGATGTCGTCGGTCCTCGCCACCATCGACCAGCCCGGCCCGTCGGCCCGAAGCATCCGCGCCTCGCCCGAGGCGAAGGACGACCGCACTCGGCCGAGGGGAGGTGGAGAGTCCACATAGGAGCGAGCCTCGGCGAGGACGCGCTGGACGCCGCTGAGAGGTGCGCTCCCGCTGTCGCCGGCCTCTCCGGCCTTGTCGTCGGACCCGTCGTCCTGCGTGTCCTGCTCCGGCGGCGCCTCGCCGTTCTGGCCGGCGAAGTCCTCGTCGTCGATCTGCTCACGCCACGCCGCCCACTGGAGGGCGATCTCGTCGGCGCCCAGACGCCGCTGAGCGGGGCCCCACGCGGACGTGTCCGGGGGAGACAGCGGCGCCTGTTCCGCGATGTCGGGCGGCGGATCGTGCGGCGCGGGCACACCGGGCGCCGCCACGGCCACGGCGAGTGGCCACCCGGGCAGCGCCGCGATCATCGAGCGCTCGTCCGGCGACAGGTCGTACTCCATGCCGCAGTCCCAGGAGGCGATGGCGACAGCCACCAGCGAGACGTCGTCGATGATGACCGTCCACCGCGACCCGTCCCCGTCCTGGCCGAGCACCAGGCCGTACCCGTCGGCGAGCGGCGCGAGAGCGAGAGCCGCGCACGCCTCCGGATAGTCGTCGCCCAGCACGCTGGGGAACTGCGCAGGCGTCAACAGCACCGCCGTCAGCACATACAGTGCGTCGTCGTCCCCGGCGGCGACGGCCTGATCGTCCGTCCCGGCCATCCCAGCCTCCCCATCGCTACGTCCGTCGGCGCACCCTAATGCGCTTCCGCGGCGCTTGTCACGGGTGCCGAATGCGTACGGAGCTGCGGTTGTCCCGCTGGACGGGGGTGAAACGACCGCTGGCCGCCGCCCGGACCGTCCCGCGTCCGCCCTCGCCGGGTCAGCCTCGGTATCGGCCTGGCACTCGCCGGCGGTCAGGCGGTTGGCAGGCCGAGGAGCGTCCGGGCCACCGCCGAGGGCGACTCGTCGCGCTCCCGCGCGATCGCGATGACAGCCCGGCAGGCCAGCTCGTTGACCCCGAACGACAGCGCCTCCGGCGACACCCAGGTCGCGGCTTCGTCGATCCCGTCCTGGTCGTCCTCGGCGCACGCCGACACATACGCGGCGGCGGCCTCGAACAGGTTGTGCGTGCGCTTCTCCGGACGCCGCTTCCCCGGAGGCGAATGCTCCGGGGACTCGATCGGTCGCGGGCGCGAAAAGAGCTTCCAGAGTCTGGCCAATGTGCCGGACATGCGGGCCACCTTCCCCCTGTGCGGTTGCCGTAGCCGATCGCTCATGTGCTGCTACTCAAAGTAGAGTTGAAGCTTCGACTTCAGAAGAGGACAGGGGTGTGGAGCGGTGAGCGTCCACCCGGGTCAAGTGAGTCGATCATGGACCTGAGCCATGCCGGTTCGGCCCGGCTCGTGGCGCGCGCGACGGTGAGGATCTCGCGGCGGAACGGGTCGTCCAACTCCTCGGCCCGCAGTGGTCGATCGCCTTCGTAGAAGAAGCTCGCCGGTTCATCGAGGAAGATGAGCCGTCGCCGTGGAACGGCGGCCTGGGGGCGGGCGTCGCGACGGCCTGAGACCGACGCGACGCCGCAAGTCGCGCGAGCGTCTCGATGCCCGGCCTCAGGGGAGGCGTACGGCCAGCGCGAGGAACCGGGAGTCCTCGTCCACGTACGAGGTCAGACGCCAGCCGGAGCCGGACAGGAGCGGGCGGAGGTTCCCCTCTGCCCGCAGGTCGTCCGGTGTGATCCGGCGGCCCTGGCGTGCCGCGAGGGCCGCCCGGCCGATCGGGTGGAAGAGCGCCAGTGTTCCGTCGGGCCTCACGACCCTCGCCAACTCCCGCAGGTTCTCCGAGGGGTTCGGAAGGTGGGCGACGAGGCCGGCCGCGAACACGGCGTCGAGCGACTCCGAGCGGAGCGGCAGCCGCGCCACGTCGGCGAGCAGCAACTGCCCGTCCCGGTCGCGGCCCGCCCGTACCGCGGCCTCCAGCATGGCCCGGGTGAGGTCCGCGCCGAGGACCACTCCGGAGGGCCCCACGGCGTCCCTGAGGGGCGGCAGGGCGCGCCCCGTTCCACAGCCCGCGTCGAGCACCCGGTCGCCCTCCCGCAGCCCGAGTTCGGCGACGGCCGCCGCGTACACCGGACCGTCGTCGGGGAACCGGGCGTCCCAGTCGGCCGCGCGGGCCCCGAAGAACTCCTGGACATGCGTGTGGTCGTCGCTCATGCACCGCATGATCTCGCACCGGTGGGTGAGCGACGCGGTCGAACGCCGACATGGAGCACGGCGCGGTGCGCATGTTCGAGCGTGACACGATCGTTCCGGTGCATTGCTGCGCCATATTCCACCACCTTTCGAAACGCGCCCCCTTCGTGCGCTCCGGGCGGGACTAGCGTCCCGGAGCCATGGGACACCTGGACCACGCCACCTTCGGCTGGCTGACCCCCGTGCTGTCGTACGTGATGGCCTGCATCGGCGCCGCCCTCGGACTGCGCTGCACGGTCCGCGCGCTCGGCGCCTCGGGGCGGTCGCGCCGCAACTGGCTGCTCACCGCGGCCTCCGCCATCGGCACGGGCATCTGGACGATGCACTTCGTCGCGATGCTCGGCTTCAGCGTCAGCGGCACCGACATCCGCTACAACGTGCCACTGACCATGCTCAGCCTGCTCGTCGCCGTGGTCGTCGTCGGCGCGGGCGTGTTCGCCGTCGGCTACGGCCGCGACCGCGGCCGCGCGCTGGTGCTCGGCGGGCTCACCACCGGGCTCGGCGTGGCGAGCATGCACTACCTGGGCATGGCCGCACTGCGGCTGCACGGCGACGTCACCTACGACCCGGTGCTCGTCGGGATCTCCGTCCTGATCGCCGTGGTCGCGGCGACCGCGGCCCTGTGGGCGGCGCTGAACATCAAGTCGCCGATCGCCGTCGCCGTTGCCTCCCTCGTCATGGGCGGGGCGGTGAGCAGCATGCACTACACCGGGATGATCGCGGTCGGCGTGCGGGTCTCGCCCTCCGGCGACCTCCTGCCCGGGGCCACGGCGATGCAGTTCATCTTCCCCCTCGCCGTCGGCCTCGGGTCCTATCTCTTCCTGACATCGGCGTTCGTCGCGCTCTCCCCGACGGCGGGGGAGCGCGAGGCCTCCGCCTCGGCCCAGCGGCCCGTCGAGAGCGCCGCCCGCTAGCGGCGGCCCGGACCGGCGACCCGCCAGGTACGTCCCCCGAACCACTCCGAGCGAGGAGGCCATGCGTACACCCCGTAGGACCCCGACAGACGGCTCCCAGACACCGCCGAAGCCGGTGCGGGGCCGCCGCGCGCACGCCGGACCGCCGGCCGACGAAGGCTCCGGCCCGGAGGAATCCGCCGACACGGCACCCAGTGACGTACCCACGCGCGCGGGAGGCTGGAGCCTGCGTCCCCGGACCGTGCGGGCGAAGATCGTCTGCCTGCTGATGGTGCCCGTCGTCTCCCTGCTCGCCCTCTGGGCGTACGCCACCGTCACGACCGCCCAGGACGTCTCCAGGCTGCGGCAGTTGCAGCGCGTGGACTCCCAGGTCCGTGCACCGGTCGCCGCGGCCGTCGCCGCGCTCCAGGAAGAACGCACGGTGGCCGTCGGCTACGCGACCAAACCCGCCGCCGACCGGGCGGGCGACCTCAAGAAGCTGACGACACGCACCGACCGGGCCGTGGCGAAACTCCGGCTCGGGGACGACAGCACCGTCGCCGACAGCGAGGAACTGCCCTCCGGAGTGGCCGGACGCCTCGAAACCTTCGTCACCGGAGCCGAACAGCTCCGCTCCCTGCGGACCGCCGTACTCGACCGGAGGGCCGGCTGGCACGAGACGCATGAGCGGTACACCAGGACCATCGCGACGGCATTCTCGGTGGGCGGCGCGCTCACCGGCATCCAGGACGCGGAAATCGGCTCCGACGCGCGCGTGCTGCTCGAGTTCTCCCGGGCGGGTGAGGCCCTCGCGCAGGAGGACACAGTACTTACGGGTGCCCGGCTCGCCGGCACCCTCGACGGGCAGCGGCTCCGGATGTTCACCGGCGCGGTCGACACACGCAGGCTGCTCACCGAGTCGGCCGTCGCCGATCTGCGCGGCTCCGAACGAGTCGCCTGGCAGGGCCTGGTGGAGGGCAGCGCGTACGCCGACGTACACGCCGTCGAGAACGACGTGCTCGCGGCCGGTCCGGGCGGCAGGGCGCTCGGCGCCGCGCCCGAGGCGACCTGGAACGCGGCACACGCGCGCGTGCGGGACGACATGAGAACGATCGAGACGGACGCCGGCAGCGGTGTCGCGGACCGGGCCGACCCGCTCCGGCGTGGTCTGCTCGCCCCGGCCGGTGCCGCGGTGCTGCTGGGGCTCGTCGCCGTGGCCGCGTCGCTCGTCATCTCCGTACGCATCGGACGCGGCCTCGTCATCGAGCTGGTGAGCCTGCGCAACACCGCCCTGGAGATCGCCCGGCGCAAACTCCCGCACGCCATGCGGAAACTGCGCGCGGGGGAGGAGATCGACGTCCATGCCGAGGCTCCGCCAGGACCACCCGCGGAGGACGAAGCGGGACAGGTCGCGGAAGCGCTGACCACGGTGCACCGTGCCGCCCTGCGTGCCGCGGTGGAGCGCGCCGAACTCGCCAGCGGCATCTCCGGAGTCTTCGTCAACCTCGCGCGTCGCAGCCAGGTTCTGGTTCACCGCCAACTGAGCCTGCTGGACGCCATGGAGCGCCGCTCCGACGACCCGAACGAGTTGAGCGACCTGTTCCGGCTCGACCACCTCACCACCCGCATGCGACGCCACGCGGAGAGCCTGATCATCCTCTCCGGAGCCGCTCCCGGCCGTGCCTGGCGCATGCCGGTCTCCCTGACGAACGTGGTCCGTGCCGCCGTCTCCGAAGTCGAGGACTACGCGCGCGTGGAGGTACGACAACTCCCGGAGACCTCGGTCGTCGGAGCCGCCGTGGCGGACCTCACCCACCTGCTGGCCGAAATCGTCGAGAACGCAGCCCAGTTCTCACCACCCCACACCCGGGTGCGCGTCACCGGAGAGCCGGTCGGCAACGGCTACGCCGTGGAGGTCGAGGACCGCGGGCTCGGCATGGGCAAGGAGACACTCGCCGAGGCCAACCGCCGCATCGAGCAGTCCGAGGCCCTCGATCTCTTCGACAGCGACCGGCTCGGCCTCTTCGTGGTCAGCAGGCTCGCGGCCCGCCACGGCATCAAGGTCCACCTGCGGACCTCGCCCTACGGAGGCACCACCGCGGTCGTCTTGCTGCCCACGCCACTCCTGCAGGCCGCCGCGGAGGAACGTTCCGGTGGCCGCCGGGCGGACCGGGAAAAGGCCGCTGAACGCACGTACGCGCGCGTGCCCGGCCCCGCCCCGAAACACGACTCCGTAGAGGCACGTTCCGTTGAGGCACATTCCGTAGGGGCGCTGAACGAGCGGCCCGCTCTGGTGCCTCCCATACCGATCGAGGCGGAAGCCTCGTCCGAAGGCAAGCGCGAAGACCGTCCGCCGCCCGGCGTCACCACCCTGCGCCTGCATCGACCTGAGGACGACACCGTGGAATCCGACGAACTCCCACGGCGCGTACGACAAGCCAGCCTCGCCCCGCAGCTGCGTGAAGGACGGCCCGACGAGCCCGCGGAAGCCGCGCCTCACAAGGACGACGAGCGCACCCCCGAGGCGGTACGGGACCGCATGGCGGCGTATCGCGCGGGGTGGACCCGCGGCGGCGGCCGGGCACCAGGCCTCGGCGTCACCCCCGACCCCGTAGCGGGCAGCGACAGCAGCGAAGGAGACCCCGCATGATCCAGGAACCGGGCATGGGGACCGCCCAACGGTCCGGCGAACTCGACTGGCTGCTGGACGACTTGGCGCTGCGCGTCGCCGAAGTGCGGCATGCCGTCGTGCTGTCCAACGACGGGCTCGCGGTCGGCGCGTCCAGCGGCCTCAGGCGCGAGGACGCGGAGCATCTCGCCGCGATCGCCTCCGGCTTCCACAGCCTGGCCAAGGGGGCAGGCCGTCACTTCGGCGCCGGTGGCGTGCGCCAGACCATGGTGGAGATGGACGAGGGCTTCCTGTTCGTGGCGGCCGCCGGAGACGGCTCCTGCCTGGCTGTCCTGAGCGCCGTGACGGCAGACATCGGCCTGGTCGCCTATGAGATGGCGCTCCTGGTCAAACGGGTGGGGGAGCACCTCTACTCCGCGCCCCGCACTGTCGCTCACCCGCCCGCGGCCGGGTGAGCGACGATGCCGGCGCACATGGCCGAGGACCGGACAGGCCCTCCTGAACAGCCGGGCAGCCAGTGGTACGACAACGAGGCCGGGCCGCTCGTCCGCCCCTACGCGATGACGGGCGGACGCACCAAGTCCGGCCCGACCGGGGTGCGCTTCGACCTGATCGCGCTGGTCTCGCTCGACACGGGGGCACCCGACGTCCGCGACGACACCGGACTCGGTCCGGAACACAGAGCCCTCATCGAACTCTGCCGGATCGAGACCCAGTCGGTCGCCGAACTGGCCGCGGACGCCGACCTGCCCGTGGGTGTGGTGCGAGTGCTCCTCGGCGACCTCCTGGAACTCGGCTGCGTCAAGGTCAGCCGCCCGGTGCCGCCCGCGCAACTGCCGGACGAGCGCATCCTGCGCGAGGTCATCGAAGGACTGAGGGCCCTGTAGATGACGGATCACACCCCCTGCCACACATGTACTGATGCCGACAGCGGTCGGCACTCCCGAGAGAAGTGATCGATGGTCTCCGAACACTCCGACGACACCAGCGGTGAGACGGCCCTGGCGTTGAAGATTCTCGTCGCCGGCGGATTCGGCGTGGGCAAGACCACCCTGGTGGGCGCGGTCAGCGAGATCAGGCCGCTGCGCACCGAGGAACTGCTGAGCGAGGCGGGCCAGTCGGTGGACGACACCGACGGGGTGGACCAGAAGGTCACGACGACCGTGGCCATGGACTTCGGCCGCATCACCATCAGGTCGGGCCTGTCGCTCTACCTCTTCGGCACGCCGGGCCAGGACCGGTTCTGGTTCCTGTGGGACGAACTGTCGCAAGGGGCCCTCGGAGCCGTCGTCCTCGCCGACACCCGGCGGCTGGAGGACTGCTTCCCCGCGGTGGACTTCTTCGAGCACCGGCACATCCCCTTCGTGGTGGCCGTCAACTGCTTCACGGGCTCGCGGACGTACGGCGCTCACGACGTGTCGCGCGCCCTCGACCTCGACAAGGGAACGCCCGTGGTGCTCTGCGACGCCCGCGACCGCGACTCGGGGAAGGAGGTGCTGATACGTCTCGTCGAGTACGCCGGGCGGATGCACACCGCCCGGCTTCTCGACTCGGTCGGCTGACGCGAGGAGCTTCGCCCGGCCGGCACGAGGAACCTCGGTCGGCCGACGCGAAGAGCTTCAGCCGGCCGACGCGGGTCCCTCGCTCACCCGCCGCGCAGGCCCGCTCAGTTCGCGATGCCGCCTTCCGCGAGGACCTTCTCGATCCTCACGCGTACGAGGAGTTCGCCGGGCACGCCGTTGCGGGCGCCGAACTCCTCGGCCCGCTCCTCGCCCATGTAGCGGCCTCCGATCCGCCCGGCCCACAGCCGGAGTTCGTCGAGGTCCTCCGAGATCCGGGCACGCCCTTGCAGGACGACGTACGCGAACGGCGGCCGGTCGTCGTCCACGCACACGGCGACCCGGCCGTCGCGGGCCAGATTCCGTCCCTTGACGGTGGTCTTCGCCGTGTTGAAGACCAGGTCGTCCCCGTCCAGCAGAAACCAGATCGGCGCCACGTGCGGGCTCCCATCGGCCCGGACTGTCGACAACTTGCCAGTGCGGGTGCCGTTCGAGACGAAGGCCCGCCATTCCTCATCGGTCATCTTGTGTGCCATGCCCCTATCCTCCTTGCCCGGACGGCGGTGGTGGGGAAGGCTGGTTGATCAGATCCTCCGGCCAGGGGGAGCCACATATCCACGGGGAGACGGATCATGGCTGAGAACCAGGGACTTGGCTGGCTGCTGGACGACCTGACCGAGCGTGTGGAACACGTACGGCACGCGCTGGTGCTGTCGAACGACGGCCTGGTGACCGGGGCGAGCACGGGGCTCAGGCGGGAGGATGCCGAGCATCTCGCCGCCGTCTCTTCGGGCCTGCACAGCCTCGCCAAGGGGTCGGGCCGGCACTTCGGCGCGGGCCGGGTACGCCAGACGATGATCGAGTTCGACGACGCCGTGCTCTTCGTCACGGCGGCCGGCACCGGCAGCTGTCTGTGCGTGCTCAGTGCGGCGGAGGCCGACATCGGCCAGGTCGCGTACGAGATGACGCTTCTCGTCAACCGCGTCGGCGAACACCTCCACGTCGATGCCCGCCAGCCGGAACACTCACCCTCGATCGACCTCTGACCTGCGCAGACGCTCTGCCGTCAGAGTTATCCACAGGCTCTGCGGGAGTCGCGGCGAACCGGCTACGGTTTTTCTCGAAGCAAGCGCACGCAAGCGCACACCGCTGCTACGGGGGAGAACCACCATGTCCGGCAACACCATCACGCAGTCCGTCACGCCCGGCGCGAACACCGCCGCCGCTCTTGTGAACGCCACCGTCGTCGGCGCGAATCCGGCCGTCGATCCGGCGGCCCGGCAGACACTCGCACAGAGCCGCGCGGCACGGGAGCTGGGGCTCAAACGAGGCGAGTTCGACCTCGCCGTACGACTCGGTCGCATCCGAACCGTCCCGGACGAAGGCGGCGGAGGCCGTCGCGTGGCCCGCGCGGAGATCGACCGGGTGATGTCCGAGGACGGGTTCCCGGACGGGTTGAAGAAACGCGTCAAGGCGGTCGGTACGTCTGAGGGCGCGGCTCTCATGGATGTCACGGCAGCCAGGTTCACCAAGTTCGCACGCCTGGGCTTCGTGGTGCCCGTCAAGTTCTACCTGAACCGGTACAGGGCCGTCGTCTGGCTGTATCCGGCAGAAGAGCTGCGGCAGTTCGCCGAGGCCGAGGAGAACGCTCCGTTGTTGAACGGGCGTACACCAGAAGGGCTGCGCGACCAACTGGACGCGGGCCTGGACCTGAGGGCCCGGAACTGGCGAGGGCGTCACGTGGGCTTCCTGCTGCGACAGACCGAGGATCCCTGGGCCCGTGCCGCGGCCGTGGCCTCACTGCTCGATCCCGCGCAGGTCGCGGAGATCGTCGCCGATCCGTACGAGCGCGCCTACATGAACCGCTTCGATCCGGAACGGACCACGCACGGCGCGCCCGACTCGCCCGCCGCCCACGTCGCCGCACGGATCATGACGGCGGAGGACCCGGACGAGATCAGCTGGCTCCGGTCCGACCTGGCCAACACACTGCAAGAGGCGCGCGCACACCGCCGGGCGCCCCGGCCGACACCGAAGCCCCGGACTCCGGTGGTGAGTCGGGAACGGCCACGGTTGATCGAGGAGCGGCTACGGCTGGTCGAGGGACGGCGACAGCCCGGTGACGAGCAGCAACGGACCGAGGTACGACAGGCGATCCACGAGCCGGAACGCCCTCGACGCCTCCTCGGCTGGCTGCGCCGCAGAAACCCCTGAGCTGAGCAGAGGGCGGTCAGCCCTCGAGCTTGCGGAACAGTCCCTCCTGGACGACGGAGACGAGCAGGCGTCCCTCCAGGTCGTAGATCCGGCCCCGGGCCAGCCCTCGGCCACCGGTCGCGATCGGCGACTCCTGGTCGTACAGGAACCACTCGTCGGCCCGGAACGGCCGATGGAACCACATCGCGTGGTCCAGGGACGCCATGTCGAAACCGCGCTGGCCCCAGAGGGGTTCCACCGGGATGCGGACGGCGTCCAGGAGTGTCATGTCGCTCGCGTAGGTGAGCGCGCAGGTGTGGACCAGCGGGTCGTCGCCCAGCGGACCGACGGCACGCATCCACACGGCGCTGCGCGGTTCGGCGTGCTCGATCTCCTCGGGGGTCCAGCGCAGCCGGTCCGCGTAGCGGATGTCGAAGGGCTGGCGCCTGGCCATGCGCTCCAACGTCTCGGGGAGCGCGCCCAGATGCTCCTTGATCTCCTGAGTGACGTTCGGGAGCGACTCGGGATCCGGGACCTCACGGGCCGGCGGCAGCTGGTGCTCGAAGCTCCCTTCCTCAGGCTTGTGAAAGGAGGCGGTCAGATTGAAGATCGTGCGGCCCTGCTGCACGGCGGTGACGCGGCGCGTGGTGAACGACCGGCCGTCGCGGACCCGTTCGACCTGGTACACGATCGGTACGCCCGGCCGGCCCGGGCGCAGGAAGTACGCGTGCAGCGAGTGCACGGGGCGTTCGCCGTCCGTGGTACGGCCGGCGGCGACCAGGGCCTGGCCCGCCACCTGCCCGCCGAAGACCCGCTGCAGGGACTCCTCGGGGCTGCGGCCACGGAAGATGTTGACCTCGATCTGCTCCAGGTCGAGCAGGTCGACCAGTCGCTCCGCTGGATTCGTCATGTGTCGCGTTCTCCTGTGCTCACAGCTGGCCGACGTCGGTGACCTTGACGATGGCGCGGCCCTCGGCGTCGGAGGCCACGAGGTCGACCTCCGCGCTGATACCCCAGTCGTGATCGCCGTTCGGGTCGGCGAAGGCCTGGCGAACGCGCCACAGTCCGTTCTGCGGCTCCTCCTCGATGAGCAGCAACTTGGGTCCGCGCGCGTCGGGGCCGGTACCGAGGTCGTCGTACTCGTCCCAGTACTTGTCCATCGCCTCGCCCCAGGCGTCGGCGTCCCAGCCGGACTCGCCGTCCATCTCGCCGAGTTCCCGGACGTGGTCGAGGGCGGCGAGCTCGACGCGCCGGAACATGGCGTTGCGGACGAGCACCCGGAAGGCACGGGCGTTGGCGGTGACCGGTTTGACCTGGTCGGCCCGCTCCTGGGCCTCCTCGGCCGTCATCACCTCCGGGTTGGCGAGCTGCTCCCACTCGTCGAGGAGGCTGGAGTCGACCTGACGCACCATCTCGCCGAGCCAGGCGATCAGGTCCTCCAGGTCGTCCGACTTCAGGTCGTCCGGGACGGTGTGGTCGAGGGCCTTGTAGGCACTCGCCAGGTAACGGAGGACGATGCCCTCGGTGCGGGCAAGCTCGTAGTGGGACACGAACTCCGTAAAGGTCATGGCCCGTTCGTACATGTCACGGATGACGGACTTCGGGGAGAGAGGATGGTCGCCCACCCACGGATGGCTCGTGCGGTAGGTGTTGTACGCGTGGAGGAGGAGCTCTTCCAGCGGCTTGGGGTACGACACGTCCTGGAGCCGCTCCATGCGGTCCTCGTACTCGACGCCGTCCGCCTTCATCGCCGCGACGGCCTCGCCGCGGGCCTTGTTCTGCTGGGCGGCGAGGATCTGCCGCGGATCGTCCAGGGTGGACTCCACGACGGACACCATGTCCAGGGCGTACGAGGGCGACTCGGGATCCAGGAGTTCGAACGAGGCCAGCGCGAAGGTCGACAGCGGCTGGTTGAGGGCGAAGTCCTGCTGCAGGTCGACGGTGAGCCGCACGATGCGCCCCTCGGCGTCCGGCTCGTCGAGCTTCTCCACCACTCCGCCGTCGAGGAGCGAGCGGTAGATGGCGATCGCCCGCCGGATGTGCCGCAGTTGCTGCTTGCGCGGCTCGTGGTTGTCCTCCAGCAGATGCCGCATCGCGGCGAAGGCGTTGCCGGGCCGGGCGATCACCGACAGAAGCATCGTGTGAGTGACCCGGAAGCGCGAGGTCAGCGGTTCCGGATCGGACGAGATCAGTTTCGCGAACGTGTTCTCCGTCCAGGCGACGAAGCCCTCCGGCGCCTTCTTGCGGACCACCTTGCGACGCTTCTTCGGATCGTCGCCCGCCTTGGCGAGGGCCTTCTCGTTCTCCACGACATGCTCGGGAGCCTGCGCCACCACGAAGCCGGCCGTGTCGAAGCCCGCCCGTCCGGCACGGCCCGCGATCTGGTGGAACTCCCGCGCGCGCAGCGTCCGCACCCGGGTGCCGTCGTACTTCGTCAGAGCCGTGAACAGCACGGTGCGGATGGGGACGTTGACGCCGACACCGAGCGTGTCCGTGCCGCAGATGACCTTCAGCAGACCGGCCTGCGCCAGCTTCTCCACCAGGCGTCGGTACTTGGGCAGCATGCCGGCGTGGTGCACACCGATGCCGTGTCGTACGTAACGGGAGAGATTGCGGCCGAACTTGGTGGTGAAGCGGAAGTTACCGATCAGCTCGGCGATCTGGTCCTTCTCCTCGCGCGTGCACATGTTGATGCTCATCAGCGCCTGCGCCCGCTCCACGGCCTGGGCCTGTGTGAAGTGCACGATGTAGACGGGCGCCTGCCTGGTCTCCAGAAGCTCGGTGAGCGTCTCCGTGAGCGGCGTCAGCTTGTACTCGTAGGAGAGGGGCACGGGCCGGGTCGCCGAGCGGACGACCGAGGTGGGACGGCCGGTGCGCCGGGTCAGGTCCTCCTCGAACATCGAGACGTCGCCGAGTGTCGCCGACATCAGGATGAACTGGGCCTGCGGCAGTTCGAGGATCGGGATCTGCCAGGCCCAGCCGCGGTCGCCCTCGGCGTAGAAGTGGAACTCGTCCATCACGACCTGGCCGACATCGGCCCGCTTGCCGTCGCGCAGCGCGATGGACGCCAGGACCTCGGCGGTGCAGCAGATGACGGGCGCGTCGGAGTTCACGGACGCGTCGCCGGTCAGCATGCCGACGTTCTCGGTGCCGAACATCTTGCACAGCTCGAAGAACTTCTCCGAGACGAGCGCCTTGATCGGCGCCGTGTAGAAGGTGACCTCGTCCCGGGCGAGCGCCGCGAAATGCGCACCCGCGGCGATCATGCTCTTGCCGGAACCGGTGGGCGTCGAGACGATCACGTTCGCACCCGAAACCACCTCGATCAGCGCCTCCTCCTGGTGGGGGTAGAGCGTGAGACCGCGTTCCCCGGCCCACGACTCGAAGGCTTCGTAGAGGGCGTCGGGATCTGCGGTCTTCGGCAGCTGATCGATAAGGGTCACGCCCCCATCTTGCCTGTGAACGCCCTTGAGGGGGGAATCGGCTGCGGGACGGAAGATCACGAACGCTACGCTGTGGCGCCGACGGAGCGTCAGCGCGCCTGGGCAACTGGCTGTCAGTACAAGTGGAATGGGGCGGGGTACGGCGATGATGGGACCAGCACACTCACTGTCGGGAGCGGCGGCCTGGCTGGGCGTCGGAGCCGCGGCGGCCGCCACGGGACACACGATGCCCTGGCCGGTCCTCCTGGTCGGCGCACTGATCTGCGCGGGCGCGGCACTCGCCCCGGATCTGGACCACAAGGCGGCGACCATCTCGCGGGCTTTCGGACCCGTCTCGCGAGGGCTGTGCGAGATCGTCGACAAGCTTTCCTACGCCGTCTACAAGGGGACCAGGAAGGCGGGCGACCCGCGTCGCTCCGGCGGGCACCGCACCCTGACGCACACCTGGCTGTGGGCGGTGATGATCGGCGCCGGAGCCTCGGCCATCGCAATCACGGGGGGCCGCTGGGGAGTCCTGGCACTCCTCTTCGTGCACATAGTGCTCGCGATCGAGGGGCTGCTCTGGCGGGCGACGCGCGGTTCCAGCGCCGACATCCTCGTGTGGCTGCTGGCCGCGACGAGTGCCTGGATCCTCGCGGGAGTACTGGACAAGCCGGGCAACGGCGCCGACTGGCTGTTCACCGCGCCGGGCCAGGAGTACCTGTGGCTCGGACTGCCGATCCTGCTCGGCGCGCTGGTGCACGACATCGGGGACGCGCTGACGGTGTCGGGCTGCCCGATCCTGTGGCCCATCCCGGTCGGCCGCAAGCGCTGGTACCCGATCGGACCGCCCAAGGCGATGCGGTTCCGGGCGGGCAGCTGGGTCGAGCTGAAGGTCCTGATGCCGGCGTTCATGGTGCTTGGCGGAGTGGGCTGCGCGGCCGCTCTCAACTTCATCTGAACGACCACGACCGCCGGCGAGCGCCGTTCCCCGACCCCGACCCCGACTTCGACCGCTGGGCGAGCGCCGTTCCGCTACGGCGACCGCTGGGCGAGGGCCGTCCCCGACAGCCCGACACCCGCCCTCCGGCACGATCAGGCCGCGTCGCCCCCGCCCGGCGCCCGGTCCTGGCTCCCGCTGCCGTACCGCTTCTCGAATTGGGCGATCCGACCCTCCGTGTCCACGGTCCGGGCCTTGCCCGTGTAGAAGGGGTGACTCTCGGAGGAGATCTCCACGTCCACGACGGGGTACGTCTCGCCGTCGTCCCAGTCGATCGTCCGGTCGCTGGTCGCTGTGGACCGGGTGAGGAAGGCGTACCCGGCGGCGCGGTCACGGAAGACCACGGAGTGGTAGTCGGGCTGCTTGTCCTGCTGCATGACTGCTCCTTGCCTGGGGAGGGGGTGCGCGGACAGGTCGGGGGAGACGACGGGAGCAGCCCCGTCAGCCGTACGGGGAGTCCTCGTCGACGATGTGCATGGCAGCCTCTTCCGCCGAGGCCGCGGCGCCGTCGATGCCCACGTCGGTGGCGATCAGACCGCTCTCCCCATCCTCGTGCGCTCCTTCGTTCGGCGCCACGAGACGGCCGGAGCGGAGGTCACCCACCTCGTTGTCCAGAGGTTCCCCGTCCGAGTCCGGGCAGTCTCCGATGCCGTCACCGTCCGGCTCTGCGATCTCCGGGACCTCCTCCAGGAGGCGCTCGTCCAGGGTCTCGCCGCGATGCCGCTCGGCAGCGGTCACCCCGTTGCGCTCCACCGCCCACGGTCGCTCCGGGGGTGACCAGCCCCGGTCCAGAGGATCGTGCACGCCGTCGGATTCCAGGGTGTCCTCGGCGTCGAGCAGCCCCGCGTCGTCCTGAACCTCGGATCCGTCGGGTTGGTAGACGTCGTCTCCCCAACCGTCGGCGCTGTCCACGGGTACCTCCAGGTGGTGCGGGCCGGCCTGCTGTCACCGTGTTCGGTGGCGGGTGCGCGGGCCGCTCGGCCCAGGCATCGCCTGTACGGCGTACGGAACGTGGGGAACCAGGCGGTTCCCGGGCGTTCCCCGAGCCGGTGCCGACATCCACCCTTCCACTCCTCTTCGACACCGCGCAACGGCACGGGGCCCGGCGGCAGCCTCCGGCCCTCTCAACAGCGGTGGGCGCGAGCCGGAGCCGGGAGCACGCCGCGGCGCGATCCCGACCCGCTCATGAGCGGACCCCGGCCGGCTCCGGCCGACCCGCACGGAGGCCGAGCCGGGGCCGTGCCCACTCACGCCGGGGGCAGTCCAGCTCACCCGTGCCAGGACCGCCACAGTGCCGCGTACGCGCCGTCCGCCACGACCAGTTGATCATGGCTGCCCAGCTCGCTGATGCGGCCGTTCTCGACGACCGCGATGACGTCCGCGTCGTGGGCGGTGTGCAGCCGGTGGGCGATGGCGACCACGGTGCGGCCGTCCAGGACGCGTGCCAGGGAGCGCTCCAGATGCCGGGCCGCGCGCGGGTCGAGGAGCGAGGTGGCCTCGTCCAGGACCAGCGTGTGCGGATCGGCGAGCACCAGCCGGGCGAGCGCGATCTGCTGCGCCTGGGCCGGAGTGAGGGCGAGCCCGCCCGAGCCGACCTCGGTGTCCAGACCGTCGTCCAGCGCCCGTGCCCAGCCGTCGGCGTCGACGGCGCCGAGGGCGGCCCACAGCTCGGCGTCGTCGGCCTCCGTGCGGGCGAGGAGCAGGTTGTCGCGCAGGGCGCCCACGAACACGTGGTGTTCCTGGTTGACCAGCGCGACATGGGAGCGGACCCGTTCGGCGGACATCCGGGACAGTTCGGCGCCGCCCAGCGTGATCCGGCCGGCCCGGGGTGCGTAGATCCCGGCGAGCAGCCTGCCCAGCGTGGACTTGCCCGCGCCGGACGGGCCGACCAGGGCCAGCCGGGTGCCCGGCGCGACCTCCAGGGTGACCTTGCGCAGCACGTCGACGCCCTCGCGGTAGCCGAAGTGCACCCGGTCGGCGTGCACGTCCCGGCCGTCGGGGGCCAGCGTCGCGTCACCGGCGTCCGGCTCGATGTCGCGGACGCCGACCAGCCGGGCCAGCGAGACATGGGCCACCTGGAGCTCGTCGTACCAGCGCAGGATCAGGCCCACCGGGTCGACGAGCATCTGCGCGATCAGGGCACCCGTCGTCAGCTGCCCCACCCCGATCCAGCCCTGGAGGACGAAGTAGCCGCCGATCATCAGGACCGAGCCGAGGACCGTGACGTGGGTGAGGTTGATGACCGGGAAGAGCACCGAGCGCAGCCACAGCGTGTACCGCTCCCAGGCGGTCCACTCCTGGACCCGCCGGTCGGACAGCGCGATGCGGCGCTCGCTCAGGCGGTGCGCCTCGATGGTGCGGCCCGCGTCCACGGTCTCCGAGAGCACGGCGGCCACCGCCGCGTAACCGGCGGCCTCGGAGCGGTAGCCGGCCCCCGCGCGCTTGAAGTACCAGCGGCAGCCGACCACCAGGATCGGGACGGCGACCAGCACGGCGGGCGCGAGCGGCGGCGCGGTCACGGCGAGCCCACCGAGCAGCAGCGCTACCCACACCACACCGATGGCCAGCTGGGGCACGGCCTCGCGCATGGCGTTGGCCAGCCGGTCGATGTCCGTGGTGATCCGGGACAGCAGATCGCCCGTCCCGGCCCGCTCCAGGACGCCCGGCGGCAGCCCCACCGACCGCACGAGGAAGTCCTCGCGCAGGTCGGCCAGCATCCGCTCGCCGAGCATCGCGCCCCGCAACCGCACCTGGCGCACGAACACGGCCTGGACGACGAGGGCGAGGACGAACAGCGCGGCGGTGCGCTCCAGATGCAGTTCGCGTGCCGCCGCGGTGCCGTCGGAGACGTGCTGGACGAGCGACCCCAGCAGGTAGGGGCCCACCATCGAGGCAATGACGGCGACCGTGTTGACGGTGATGAGCAGCAGGAAGGCCCGGCGGTGCCGTTGGAACAGTTCGGCCACGTAGGCGCGTACGGTCGAGGGGGCGCCGACGGGCAGGGTCTCTGCGGTCGTCGGGGCCGCCGGGTCGTAGGCCGGTGGCGCCACGCCGATCATGCGGTCTCCTCGATTTCTTCCAGTTCTTCCAGTTCTTGCAGGCGGCCCAGTTCGTGTGCGGCGGCCTCGTCCTCGGTCTCGCGGGTCACCACGGCCCGGTACCGGGGCTCGCTGTGCAGCAGCTCGCGGTGCACGCCGACCGCCGCGACCTCGCCCTCGTGGACGAGTACGACCCGGTCCGCGTGGTCCAGGAGCAGCGGCGACGAGGTGAACACCACCGTCGTACGGCCCTGGCGCAGGGAGCGGAGGCCGTCGGCGATGCGTGCCTCGGTGTGCGAGTCGACCGCGGACGTCGGTTCGTCCAGGACGAGCACCTCCGGGTCCGTGATCAGCGACCGGGCCAGCGCGAGACGCTGGCGCTGGCCGCCCGACAGGGAACGGCCGCGTTCGGTGATCCGGGCGTCCATCGGATCGTCGGCGTCCAGCGACCCCTGGGCGAGCGCGTCCAGGACGTCGCCGCACTGCGCGGCGGCCAGCGCCTCCTCGGGACTGACGTCCCCGGAGGCGGGCACGTCGAGCAGTTCGCGCAGGGTGCCGGAGAGCAGCACCGGGTCCTTGTCCTGGACGAGGACGGCACTGCGGGCGGAGTCGAGCGGCAGCTCGTCCAGCGGCACGCCGCCGACCAGCGCCGACGGCAGCTCCGAGGAGTCCGCCGCATGACCGCCGAGCCGCTCGGCCAGCATGCCTGCCGCGTCCGGGTCACCGCACACCACCGCGGTGAGCCGTCCGGAGGGCGCGAGCAGCCCGGTCGCGGGGTCGTACAGATCACCGGCCGGTACGACGGCCTCGCGCGAGCCCTCGCCGTCCGTCGCCCGCTCCAGCGACAGCACCCGGGCGGCGCGTTTCGCGGACGGCCGGGAGAAGGAGTAGGCCATCGCGATCTCCTCGAAGTGACGGAGCGGATAGGTGAGGAGCATGACGGCGCTGTACACGGTGACCAGTTCGCCGACGGTGATCCGGCCGTCGCGGGCCAGGTTCACGCCGTGCCAGACGACGACGATCAGCAGCAGCCCGGGCAGCAGTACTTGGATAGCGGAGATCAGTGCCCACATACGGGCGCTGCGCACGGCCGCGTGCCGGACCTCCTGCGAGGCACGGCGGTAGCGGTCCAGGAACAGCTCCTCGCCGCCGATGCCGCGCAGCACGCGCAGACCCGCGACGGTGTCCGAGGCCAGCTCGGTGGCGTGTCCCGCCTTCTCGCGCTGGAAGTCGGCACGCCGGGTCGCCCGGGGCAGCAGCGGCAGCACCGCGAGCGCCAGGACGGGCACACCCACGGCGACGACGACGCCGAGCGCCGGCTGGTAGACGACCAGGGCGACACAGACGACCACGATCGTGACCGCGGCCGCGGTGAACCGCGACACGGCCTCCACGAACCAGCCGATCTTCTCCACGTCACCGGTCGAGACCGCGACGATCTCGCCGGCCGCCACGCGCCGCGTCAGCGCGGAGCCAAGCAGGGCGGTCCTGCGCGCCAGGAGCTGCTGGACGCGCGCGGCCGCGGTGATCCAGTTGGTGACCGCGGCCCGGTGGAGCATGGAGTCGCCCAGCGCGATACCGACCCCGCACAGCGCGATCAGCCCGCCCGCCGTGCCGAGCCGCGCACCGGAGCGGTCCACGACGGCCTGGACGGCGAAGCCCACGCAGAAGGGCAGTCCGGACACGGACAGGAAGTGCAGCAGACCCCAGGCCAGGGCCTTCGCCTGTCCGCCGAGCTGATTCCGGCCGAGCCACACCAGGAACCGGGGCCCCGAGCGTGCGTCCGGCACACCCGGGTCGGGATACGGAAGGTCTTGAATCTGCATGACGTCCCAGGGGGCTCGTTGAACGGAGTGGCGGAGGCAACAAACCGTGAAAGGTTCGCGTCACAGAGTGTCCGCAGGCAAACGGTTTTCCGCCGAGAGGCAAAGATTCGGCCCGGACCGCCCGCATATCGCCCGGCAGCCGAGGGGCCGGACGCAATCGTCCGGATCGTGGTGCGACGATGGACCGATGCGAATAGGCGGTGCGATGCGCACGACGGCCGTGGCCGCGGTGTCCGGTGCCCTTCTGATGTCCCTGGCGGCCTGCGGCGGTTCGGACGGCGGGAGCGGGAAGAAGAGCGACGGGCAGGCCGACGGCGGGACCGGGACCGGGCAGGCGCGGACCGTCGACCTCAAGACCATCCCCGACGTCGGCGACAAGCTGCGGAAGCAGATCCCCTCGGGCTCCCACCAGGTGGTGGCCGTCTACGGAGACGGCAAGGACTCGGCGGACTCCACGATCGTCCTCTACACCAAGTCCGGCTCCACCTGGGACAAGACCCGCAGCTGGAAGGGCCACAACGGCAAGAAGGGCTGGACGGTCAACCACCGCGAGAACGACAAGCGCAGCCCCGTCGGCGTGTTCACCCTCAGCGACGCGGGCGGCGTCCTCTCCGACCCCGGTGCCAAGCTTCCGTACACCGAGTCGGCGGGCTTCCAGGCCCCGCACTACTGGGCCAAGTCGCACTGGAACGACTTCGACTACGTCATCGCCATCGACTACAACCGCGTCAAGGGCACCTCACCGAACGACCCGACCCGCCCGCAGGGCCAGTCCAAGGGTGGCAGCATCTGGCTGCACATGGACCACGGCAGCGGTACGTCGGCCTGCGTGAGTCTGCCCAAGTCCGGTATGGAGTACCTGTTGCGCACCCTCGACCCGGACCAGCACCCGGTCGTGGTGATGGGCGACAAGGCGAACCTCAAGGCCGCCTGAGCGCCCGTCACCGGCCGCTGTGTGGCCCCCAGCATTAGCTGAGCGCCCTCAGTAGTAGTGGCGAAGGGACGCCCACAGCCGCGACCACGGCCGCGTCGTCCCCGAGCACAACACCACGGCCGCGCCCTGCTCCTCGTTCTCCACCCCGTGCCTGTTGTCCACGCGCGCGACCCGACGGCAGTCGGTGAAGTACCGCTCGATGCCGTCCGCGCCCTCCTGCCGCACGACGAGCACCGGTCCGTCGGCCGAGTCCGGCGGAGGGCCCCAGTCGGCGTAGCTCATATGGCCGGAGTAGGGCCGAGGCAGCCCGCGCTCGGGGCCGTAGCGGTCCAGGGCGCCCGCCTCGCCGTAGTTCTGCGTGAAGAGCACGGCACGCGCCCGCTCACCCGCGGGAATCGCGGACCAGCCCTTCGCGGTCGCGTCCGCGAGCGCGGGCCAGCCAACCTGCTCGCCCTGCTCCTTGTTGAGCGCCATCGGCACGGCGAGCGAACTCGGCGGCAGCACGGGCAGGGTGACCATCGCGCTGACCGCGACGGTCACGACCACGGCCACCACGGGCCACGTACGGCCGTGCCGTCGCGTCCAGGCCAGCGCCGGCTCGCAGCCCGCCACGAGCAGCACGATCAGCAGCGGAACGACGTAGTATCCCTTGCCGCCCAGCGCCACGACCAGCACGCACAGCAGGGGGTACGCGACCGCTGCCGGACGAGCCCACCGCAGGGCGGGATCGCGCCAGAGCCGCAGCCAGCCCGCGATCCACACCGGCACGAACAGCGGGGACAGATAGATGAGTTGCTCGGGCACGAACAGGATCCGGTTCTCGGTCCCGTCGTCCGTGCCGATCCCCTCCGCGACCGTCAGCTGAGGCCAGTCGTGATCCGCCTGCCACCACAGATTGGGCGCCGCCACCGCGAGGGCCACGGCAGCGCCGGCGAGCAGCCACGGGCTGCGCAGCATCCGCCGGGGCCCCACGGCGAGCACGCCCGCGAGCAGCGCGACGACCAGAAGCGCCACGAGGTACTTGTTCAGCAGACCGACCCCGACGCACAGGCCGATCGCAAGCCACCACCGCCCGTCGCCGGTGCGCAGCAGTCGTAGCACCAACCAGCAGATCAGCAGCCAGGCCAGCAGGTCGAAGGTCGCGGTCGACACCATGTGCCCGACCCCCAACGGCTGCGCGGACACGCCCGCGAGCCCTGCCGCGACCACCTGTGTTCCGCGGCCACCGCCCAACTCCCGTGCGACGAGGGCGACGACGAAAACGGCGGCCACGAAGGCGAGCGTGGCCGGGACCCGCAAAGCGACGGTGGAGTCCCCGAACAGCGCGGTGGCCGCCCGCGCGAGGAACGGCGTCAGCGGCGGCTGGTCTACGTATCCCCAGGCCGAATGATCGCCCGCCGCGAGGAAGTACAACTCGTCGCGGTGGTACCCGTAGCGGCCGGACAGCGCGGTCAGCACGGCGGCGAAAGCGACCGCGAGACCTGCCACGGGACTGAGGGCGAAGCGAGGTAACTCGCTCGGCGCGTCGTCCTGTTCCCGATCCATTGCGTCCCCCCGCCAACCGGTCGCACCACCGTACTCAGGAGGCCCGATCCGGTCGAGGGGGCCCGTCATGCCCCGAGGCCGCATTGCGGCCCGGGCCCACTCCCCGTAGAACACCGCCCATGAGAAGACGGATCATCATGTCCATGCTCGCCGGGGTGACCCTCGTGGCGAGCACCCTCCTCGGGGCGGCCCCCGCGCAATCGGCCGACGCGCCCGCCGAGTTCGGCACCGACTGGCACGACCCGGTCACCGCCGCCCTGCCGGTCACCCGACCGGACACCAGGTCCTGTGCCGTCACCGTCGCAGAGGCCCAGTTCAAGGACTTCACGCCGTACAAGGGCACGTACGCGCCCCCGCGCGGCTGCGGCGACCGCTGGAGCAAGGTCGTTCTGCGCCTCGAAGGCAAGGTCAAGGGGCGGCAGTTCGACCGGCTCGGCTATCTGCACATCGGCGGAGTCGAGGTCTTCCGTACGTCCACGCCGCAGCCCTCGCCCGACGGCATCGAGTGGTCGGTGGAGAAGGACGTCACGCGCTACAGCGACACGTTCCGGGCGGACCAGGACGTCGAGATGCTCATCGGGAACGTCGTCGACGACACCTACACGGGCATCATCGACGTCAAGGTCACGCTCACCTTCTACGCGGGCGGAGCTGCCGCCACTCTCCACACGGCTGAGCCCGCCGCGAAGAAGACCCCCGACCGCGTCCTCACCCTCCAGGACGGCACCCTCACCACGCCGCGCAACAGTGAACGCATCGTCGCCGAGGTATACGCCACAGGGTCGGGCGGCGGCTGCGAGGAGTACTGGTATCTGACGGTGCCCGACGCCGCGCCGTACTCCTGCAAGGCCGGTGACGGCCCCTACCGCGAGGTGCAGATAAAGGTCGACGGCCGGCTCGCGGGCATCGCGGCGCCGTTCCCGACCGTATGGACCGGAGGCTGGTCCAACCCCTTCCTCTGGTACGTGACTCCGGGCCCGCGCGCCTTCGACATCAAGCCCGTCGAGTACGACCTGACACCGTTCGCGGGGCTGCTCAACGACGGTCGTCCGCACCGGATCGACGTCTCCGTAGTGGGCGTTCCGGAAGGTCAGGCCGGCTGGAGCACCCCGGTGAACGTCCTCGTCTGGCAGGACGCGAAGAGCGAGCAGGTCACCGGGAAGCTCACCGCGCACAGGGCGGGAGACCTCGGCAACTCCTCGACGTACACGCCGGGTTCGGAGCACCGTCTCGACACCGAGGCGGGGCACCGGCTGACCGTGGCCGGGTACGTCGACACCTCGCACGGCCGCGTGAGGACCAGCGTCGACCGCAGGCTGGCCAACACCTCCGTGCACCGCTGGACCGACGGCGAGAACACCGACGCGCTGAAGGGGACCTGGACCGACGACGAAACGGTCACCGTGGACGGACGCGGGCCCGCCAGGTCGACCCGGACGCACCGCACGTACACCATGGACGGCACCACGACGCTCGGCGCGGGCGACCGCCTGCGGACCGTGCTGTCACTGGGAGACCGGGCCGCGGTCGAGGAGACGCGAGGCGGTCGGCGCACGGCCTGGTCCCGGCTCGACGACAGCTACGTGGGTGACGCCACGTATACGGCGAACGTGCCGCGCGACCAGCGGCACGCGGTCGGCACCACCAGTGAGCGCTACCGGCTGTACGGATCGGGCGGCTGTTACGACCGGACCCTGGTGACCGTGCAGGGGACGCTCACAGAGGACCGCGCGGACTGCTGAACGGTTCGGTGTGGGACGTGCCACATCCTCGATGATTTACACGCCTGTCACATCGAGGTCTCCGGCGGTAGCAAACTCCCCCGATAGTGATCACCGCGGAATCCGCTTTCCGTATCCCAGAAGTCCCCCTGGAGGAGTGCCCGTGCCGCCGTCTGTACCGTCCCTGCCGCGACGCGTCGCACGCATACTGCGTACCTCACTGTTCGCGCAGGTCGCCTGCGCGCTCGTACTCGGAATCGTCGTCGGAAGGTTGTGGCCCGACACGGCCACGACCTTCCAACCGCTCGGCGACGGTTTCGTGCGTCTCATCAAGACGGTGATCTCGCCGCTCGTGTTCTGTGTGGTCGTCGTCGGCATCGCCAAGGCCGGCAACCTGAAGGCCTTCGGGCGGATCGGGCTCAAGGCCCTGATCTGGTTCGAGATCGCCTCCACGGCCGCCCTGCTCATCGGCCTGATCGCCGCCAACGTCTTCGCCCCCGGGTCGGGCATGAACGTCGACCCGTCGAAGCTCGACGCCTCCGCGGTCGACGACAAGACCGCCGGCGGCGCGCTGCCGACGACCACCGAGTTCATCCTCAACGCGTTGCCGCAGAGCGCGGTCGGTGCCTTCGCAGAGAACTCGCTGCTGCAGGTCCTGGTGCTGGCGTGCCTGACGGGCGCCGCGCTGCTCCACCTCGGCAACACCAAGGTGCCCGCGATCCTGCCCGCCATCGAGCAGGCCCAGGAGATCATCTTCGCGATCGTCGGCTTCGTCATGAAACTGGCCCCGCTCGCCGTCTTCGGCGCGATGGTCCACCTGGTGGGGGAGTACGGCCTCGGGGTCATGAAGACGTACGGCAAGCTCATCGTTCTCTGCTACGCAGTGGCGCTGGTCTTCCTCGTGCTGCTCGCCGTCGCGTTGAAGCTGGTCACCGGGCTGAGCCTGTGGAAGTTCGTCCGCTACACGCGTGCGGAGCTGCTGCTCGCGCTCGGCACCGCGTCCAGCGAGACGGTCATGCCACGCATGATGCAGAAGCTGCGCCAGGCGGGTGCCCGTGACGACGCGGTGGGTCTGGTGCTGCCGACGGGGTACTCCTTCAACCTCGACGGCGCCTCGATCTACCTCTCCATCGGCACGCTGTTCATCGCGCAGGCCGTGGGAGTCGACCTCAGTCTGAGCCAGCAGGTCACGGTGATCCTGGTGCTCATGCTGACCAGCAAGGGCATGGCAGGCATCCCCGGTTCGGCCTTCCTCGCTCTGTCGGCGACGGCGTCCTCGCTCGGCGCCATCCCCGCGGGGGCCGTGGCCCTGCTGCTCGGCGTCGACCGCATCATGGACTCGATGCGCGTCGTCACCAACCTGCTCGGCAACTGCGTCGCCGTCTTCGCGGTCTCCCGCTGGGAGGGCGCCCTCGACATGGACCGGGCGAAGAAGATGCTCGACGGCGAGATCGCGTTCGTGGAGGAGGACGTGACGCCCGCCGGCAGCGACCCGAAGACGGAGGAACCCACCGAGGCCAAGGCCTCGCTGGCCAAGGAGCCCGCGGGCGAGGCGAGTTGAGCGCCGGGGCCCGGCGCATCCGCTCGACGCCGGGCCCCACGCTTCCCACCGAAGGCCCCTCCGAAGGACCCACCTTCGAAGAGCCGGCCCCCGAAGGAACCGCCCCCGGGGGGGTCACTCCCGCCCGGTCACCCCTGCGGCTTCTGTGAGTCCACCCCCGACCGCTCCTTCTTCCACAGCCCGCGCGTGAAGTCCGGGATCGCCTGCGGTGCCCCGTGTGCCTTGATCGAGGCATGGCTCAGCGGCACCGGCGCGGTCCAGGTGGCGGCGTCGTACACGTCGAAGTCCGGTACGAGCCCGAGCCGCATGCACTGCGTCAGCCGGAACAGCATGATGTAGTCCATCCCGCCGTGTCCGCCGGGCGGGTTGGCGTGCTCCTTCCACAGCCAGTGATCCCAGTCGGCGTACGCCCCGAAGTCACCCCAGGCTTCATCTGTGTGGTCCGGCTCCATGTAGATCCGCTCCGGGTAGTCCTCGAACACACCCTTCGTGCCGCCGAGACTGTTGATCCGCGAGTAGGGATGTGGCGTCGACACATCGTGTTCGAGCCGGATCACCCGTCCCTTCGCGGTCTGTACGAGGCTGATGGTCCGGTCGCTCTCGATGTACGACTCCTTCCAGCTCGGGTCGCCGGGCGGCATGTTCGCCGCGCGGTACTCGGCCAGACCGAGTGAGGGCGTGCCGAAGCTGGAGACGTGGGTGACGCGGTCCCCGCGGTTGACGTCCATGTAGTTGGCGACGGGTCCGAAACCGTGGTTCGGGTAGAGGTCGCCGCGCAGCCGGGTGTGCCAGAGCCGCCGCCAGGGGCCCTCGTAGTAGTCCGGGTCGAACATCAGGCCGCGCAGATCGTGGTTGTAGGCGCCCGCGCCGTGCAGCAGTCGGCCGAACTTCCCGGCGTGCGCCATGCGCAGGACCCGCATCTCGTTCCTGCCGTAGCAGCAGTTCTCCAGCTGCATGCAGTGTCTGCGGGTGCGCTCGGAGAGGTCGACCAGTTCCCAGAGCTGGTCGAGCCGCATCGCGATCGGACATTCCACGCCGACGTGCTTGCCGCTGAGCATCGCCGTCTTCGCCATCTCGAAGTGCCGGTCCCAGGGCGTCGCCACGTACACGAAGTCGAGGTCGCCGCGCTCACACAGACCGACGAAATCGTGATCGCCCTTCGTGTACGTAGCCGGGGCGGGCTGTCCCGCGGCCACCACCTTGGCCGCGGCGCTCGCGGTCTTGTCCTTGACCGGGTCGCACAGCGCGACGACGCGGACTCCGTCGAGGGCGAGGAACAGGTCGATCATGCCGTTGCCGCGGTTGCCGAGCCCGATGATCCCCACCCGTACCGTGCCGCGCCCCTCGAAGGGCACGCCGATCATGGTTCTGCCCTTCGCGGCGGGAACGTCGGACTCGGCTTCTGCGCCGGGTGAGGCATCCGCCGCCGTCCCGGGCTCGGCCGCGTGAGCCGTGCCCCCACCCGCGAGCGCGCCGATCCCCAGACCCGCTCCGGCGGCTCCGGCCGTGCGCAGGACCGAGCGTCGGGAGTGGCCCTCGGGGTTCTCGTCAGGTTCCGGTGTCGCGTGCTCGTCGTGCATCGGACCTCCTCGGTGGGTGAGCGCGGGTTCGGCGCGCTGTCACCCTCCTAGGGGGCGGACCGGGTCGCAAGGGGCCGAAGTGGCCAGGGAGTTGGACTTCCGGGGCTCGGCCTTTGGACTTCCGTGCACGTGGGTGAGGGGGCGGCGCGGAGCCACCGATGGCGGGTTCAGCAGTCGCGCTTGGGCGCCTCCACCGCGCCCATCCCGTCCACCATCGTGTCCAGCAGCCCCCCGAGCACCTTGCGCTGGTCGTCCGACAGCGGCGCCAGGATGTCCTCCGCCGCGGTACGCCGCGCGGCGCGCAGCTCGCGCAGGGCCCCGCGGCCGTCGTCCGTCAGCTCGATGCGGATCACCCGGCGGTTGCTGGGGTCCGGTACGCGGCGCACCTTGCCGCTCGCCTCCAGCGCGTCGACCAGCGTCGTCACGGCCCGGGGCACCACCTCCAGCCGCTCGGCCAGGTCGGCCATGCGCGGCGGCGAGCCGTAGTGCGCGAGAGTGCGCAGGAGCCGGGACTGCGCCGGCGTGATGCCGAGCCCGCGCTTCTCCAGCTGACGCTTCTGGATGCGGTGCACACGGCGGGTCAACCGCAGCAGCTGCTCGGCGAGCAGGCCGTCGGCGTCGGGGGTGTCCATGACGGGAACAATATCAGGACCTTGTTCATTGTGAGTATAGGTAACAATGAGCTATGCTCCGTCAGTCATCGTTCTCTCACCCTCCGTAGGAGCCCATGCCCCGCGACGACATCAACTGGACACCGCCACCTGTCGAGGAAGGACAACCCCGGCAGGTGCGCCGCATTCTCAAGCTCTTCCGTCCCTACCGCGGCCGACTGGCCGTCGTAGGCCTCCTCGTGGGCGCCGCGTCCCTGGTCTCGGTCGCCACGCCCTTCCTGCTCAAGGAGATCCTCGACACCGCGATCCCGCAGGGGCGTACAGGCCTGCTGAGCCTGCTCGCGCTCGGCATGATCCTCAGCGCCGTCCTCGGCGGGGTCTTCGGAGTCCTGCAGACCCTCATCTCCACGACGGTCGGCCAGCGCGTCATGCACGACCTGCGCACCGCCGTCTACGGCCGGCTGCAGCGCATGTCGCTCGCCTTCTTCACCAGGACCCGCACCGGCGAGGTCCAGTCGCGCATCGCGAACGACATCGGCGGCATGCAGGCCACGGTCACCTCGACCGCCACCTCGCTCGTCTCGAACCTCACCAGCGTCATCGCCACGATCGTCGCGATGGTCGCCCTGGACTGGCGGCTGACCGTCGTCTCGCTGCTCCTGCTGCCGTTGTTCGTGTGGATCAGCCGCCGCGTCGGCAACGAACGCAAGAAGATCACCACCGAGCGCCAGAAGCAGATGGCTGTCATGGCCGCCACCGTCACCGAGTCGCTCTCCGTCAGCGGCATCCTGCTCGGCCGCACGATGGGCCGCTCGGACTCGCTCACCCGTTCCTTCGCCGACGAGTCCGAGGGCCTCGTCGACCTGGAGGTCCGGTCGAACATGGCGGGCCGCTGGCGGATGGCCGTCATCGGGATCGTCATGGCCGCCATGCCGGCCGTCATCTACTGGACCGCGGGCATAGCCCTCCAGTTCGGCGGACCCGCCATCTCCATCGGCACGCTCGTCGCCTTCGTCTCGCTCCAGCAGGGCCTCTTCCGGCCGACCGTGAGCCTGCTCTCCACCGGCGTCCAGATCCAGACCTCGCTCGCCCTCTTCCAGCGCATCTTCGAGTACCTCGACCTGCCCATCGACATCACCGAGCCCGAGGACCCGATCCACCTCGATCAGGTCAAGGGAGAGGTGCGCTTCGAGGACGTGGAGTTCCGCTACGACGACAAGAGCGGCCCCATCCTCGCCGGCATCGACATCACCGTGCCCGCCGGCGGCAGTCTCGCCGTCGTCGGCGCGACCGGTGCGGGCAAGTCCACGCTCAGCTATCTGGTGCCGCGTCTGTACGACGTCACGGGCGGCCGAGTCACGCTCGACGGGGTGGACGTGCGCGATCTGGACTTCGACACCCTCGCCCGCGGGATCGGCGTCGTCTCCCAGGAGACGTACCTCTTCCACGCCACGGTCGCCGAGAACCTGCGGTTCGCCAAGCCGGACGCCACCGACGAGCAGTTGTACGCGGCCGCGAAGGCCGCGCAGATCCACGACCACATCGCGTCGCTGCCCGACGGGTACGACACGGTGGTGGGGGAGCGCGGACACCGGTTCTCCGGCGGCGAGAAGCAGCGCCTGGCCATCGCCCGCACCATCCTGCGGGACCCACCGGTCCTGATCCTCGACGAGGCGACCAGCGCCCTGGACACCCGCACCGAACGCGCCGTGCAGGAGGCCATCGACGCCCTGTCGGCCAACCGGACCACCCTCACCATCGCGCACCGGCTGTCCACCATTCGGGGCGCCGACCAGATCGTGGTCCTCGACGCCGGTCGTCCGGCGGAACGGGGCACGCACGAGGAGCTGTTGGAGCGCGAGGGCCGCTACGCCGCACTGGTCCGCAGGGACGCCCAACTGGAGCCAACAAGATGACTATATGTCGAGTTTATGGCGATATGCGGGTTACCGTGCCCGCATGCAGATCTACACGCCGCCCAGTCGGCCACGGAGAACGATTCGACTGACGAGCCGGGGCCGGACCGCCCTCATCGTGACCGGCGCCGTCGTGGCGGCCACCGCCGTGGCGGTGCCGCTGCTGAGCACGGACGAGAAGAAGGAGCCCCTCGCCCTGGTGGTCCCGGAGGGCTGGCGCTCCGGCCAGGTCTACGCGGCCGTCGACAAGGTCCTCGCCCTGCCCGGGGGCACCACGAAGAAGTCCCTGGAGAAGGCGAACCTCAAGCTTCCGAACGACGCGAGCGGCAACCCCGAGGGGTATCTGTTCCCGGCCACGTATCCCATCGACAAGAAGTCGACCCCGGTGTCCCTGCTGACGTACATGGTCGACACGGCGAACAAGAGGTTCGGCGGCGGGACGGTCACGGCCGGGGCCGAGCGGAACGCGATGAACGTCTATCAGACCGTCACCGTCGCGAGCATCGTCCAGGCCGAGGCGGCCACCAAGAAGGACATGGGCAAGGTGGCCCGCGTCGTCTACAACCGGCTCGACCGCGGTATGCCGCTGCAGATGGACTCCACCATCAACTACGCGCTGAACCGCAGCACCCTGCGCACCAGCGAGAACGACACGCGGCTCGACAGCCCGTACAACACGTACGTGCGGATGGGGCTGCCGCCCTCGCCCATCGCCAACCCCGGCGAGGAGGCGATGCGTGCCGCGGTCGCTCCGCCGCAGGGCAACTGGCTCTACTTCGTCACCGTCAAGCCCGGCGACACCCGCTTCACCGCCGACTACGAGGAGCACCGGAGGAACGTCGCGGAGTTCAACCGCGCCAACAAGAGCGCGCCCGCGAAGTCGCGCTGACGTCACCCCACCGGCACGACCTTCGAGGCGGCGGTCTCGGCGGTGGCCGAGGTGACGTCCGGGGCGGCCGTCGAGGCGGTGTCCGGGGCGACCGCCAACAGCCGCCTGATGTTCCGCACCGCCGCGCGCCCGGCGCGGTTGGCTCCGATCGTGCTGGCCGACGGCCCGTACCCGACCAGCTGGATCCGCGGATCGGCGACCGCGCGGGTCCCCTCGACACGGATGCCGCCGCCCGGCTCGCGCAGCCGCAGCGGCGCCAGATGGTCGATCGCGGCACGGAAACCGGTCGCCCACAGAATGACGTCGGCGGCCACACGCCGCCCGTCGTCCCACTCCACGCCGTCCGGAGTGATCCGGTCGAACATCGGCAGCCGGTCCAGGACACCGTCCTCGACGCCCTGGCGGATCGCGTCGTTGAGCGGCAGCCCGGTCACCGACACGACACTCTTCGGCGGCAGCCCCTGACGGACCCGCTCCTCCACCAGTGCGACCACTTCACGGCCCACGTCCTCGGTGAACGGACCCTCGCGGAACACCGGCGGCCGCCGCGTCACCCAGGTGGTCCCGGCCGCGTACGGCGCTATCTCCAGCAGATGCTGCGTACCGGACGCGCCCCCGCCGACCACGACGACCCGCTGCCCGGCGAACTCCTCGGGACCCGGGTACTGGGCCGTGTGCAACTGCCGCCCCCGGAAGGTCTCCTGCCCCGGGTAGCGCGGCCAGAACGGCCGGTCCCAGGTGCCCGTCGCGTTGATCAGCGCCCGCGTCGACCACGTACCGCCGGAGGTCTCGACGAGCAGCCGGCCGCCTTCGCCCTCGCGCACGGCCTTCACGTCGACCGGCCGCCGCACCCGCAGATCGAAGGTGCGCTCGTAGGTGTCGAAGTACTCCGCGATGACCTCGGAGGACGGACGCGCCGGATCCGCGTCCGTCAGCTCCATGCCCGGCAGGGCGTGCATCCCGTGCACCTTGCCGTACGTGAGGGACGGCCACCGGAACTGCCATGCCCCGCCCGCATGCGGAGCGTGGTCCAGGACGACGAAGTCCCGCTCCGGCTCGAAGCCGGTGCGCCGCAGGTGATAGGCGCTGGACAGTCCGGCCTGCCCGGCGCCGATCACGACGACATCGACGTCCCGTACTGCCCCCGCCTGCGCTCCGGTGTCATTCACGCTTCTACTAACTCCGCCGACGGCACGGATCTTCCCGGCCCCCGTGGGCGCCCCGTAAGGGGCGCCCGGAACGGCGCGACCGGCCGCGGACGCCCCGCAGACGACGAGCGGCCCTCCCGGCGGAGCGTTCAGCGACCACTGGCGACCAGAATCGGCGCCCCGGAGGCAGGAACACGCGACAACAGTCCCCGCACGGCCAGCTCGGGAATCACCCCCTCCCCGAACCAGTACGCCTCCTCCAGATGCGGATACCCGGACAGCACGAAGTGCTCGACGCCCAGCGCGTGGTACTCCTCGATCCGGTCGGCGACCTCGGCATGGCTGCCGACCAGCGCGGTGCCGGCGCCACCGCGCACGAGACCCACGCCCGCCCACAGATTCGGGGAGATCTCCAGCCGGTCGGACGAACCGCCGTGCAGTGCGAGCATGCGCTGCTGGCCGACGGACTCGCTGCGGCCGAGCGCCGCCTGCGCGGCGGCGATGGACTCCGGATCGAGGTCGTCGAGCAGACGCCCCGCCGTCCTCCACGCCTCGGCCGACGAGTCCCGCGAGATCGTGTGCAGCCGGATGCCGAAGCGGACCGTCCGCCCCTCGCGCTCGGCGAGCGAGCGGATCCAGTCGATCTTCTCCTTGACCTGCTCCGGGGGCTCGCCCCAGGTCAGATACACATCCGCGTGCCGCGCCGCGACCGGCCCCGCGGCAGCCGAGGAACCGCCGAAGAAGATCTCCGGCAGCGGATCCGGCGGCAGTGCGGTCAGCCCGCCCTCGACCTGGTAGTGCGCCCCGTCGAAGTCGTACGGCTGTCCGCGCCACACCCCTCGTACGACGGACAGGAACTCGTCCGTGCGCGCGTACCGCTGGTCGTGGCCGAGCTGGTCGCCGAAGCGGCGCTGCTCGGTGGAGTCGCCGCCGGTGACGACGTTCAGAAGCAGCCGGCCCCGGGTGATGCGCTGGTACGTGGCCGCCATCTGGGCGGCGAGCGTCGGCGAGATGACCCCGGGCCGGAACGCGACCAGGAACTTCAGCCGCTCGGTGTGCTGGGCCAGCGCCACCGTCGTCAGCCAGGCGTCCTCGCACCACGTACCGGTCGGCGTGAGCACCGCCTCGAAGCCCAACTGCTCGGCCGCCTTGGCGATTTGGGCCAGGTACTCGATGTCGGGCGGGCGCACCCCACTGACCGGCCGGGTACGGTCGACAGGGTTGGCCGCGTAGGCGTGCCGGTCCACGAGGGTGCGGCCGTCGCCGCCCGTCGGCAGGAACCAGTGCAGATGTACGGTCATGTCGTCACGACTCCTTCGAGGGGCGCGGAGTGGTGGTGGACGGCGGCAGGTCCCCGTTGAAGCGGGTGTCCACGAAGTCGCCGAAGTCGACCTTGCGGGGGATGAGCTTCAGGCCGGTGAACGTGTCCGCGATCTCCTGCTCGGAGGCGATGAGCGGCTTGTCGATGGCCACCGGGACCCTGGTCGCGTTGGTCCGCTTCACCGAGGCCAGTGCCACCTCGTAGGGCAGCCCGGTGTCCTTCGCCCAGACCTTGGCCCACTCCTCGGGGTGCTCGTAGACCCAGTCCTGCGCGCGCCGCAGCCGCTCCAGATAGTCGGCGATCGCCGAGGCCTTCTTCTTGTCCTTGAGTGCTCCGGGCGCCGCCACCTGGAAGGTGAGCCCGTTGACCACTTCGTCGCCGTCCGTCAGGACCCTGCCCTGCTTGGCCTGCAGCACCTGGGAGGTGTACGGGTCCCAGACCGCCCACGCGTCGACCTTGCCGGAGGTGAACGCGGCCAGTGCGTCGGCGGGCTGGAGGTACTTCACCTTGACGTCGCCCAGCGTCAGCCCGGCCGCCTTGAGCGAGGCGACCAGCTGGTAGTGCGCGGACGAACCCTGCGCCACCGCGACCGACTTGCCCTTCAGTTCCTCGGGCTTCTTGAGCTTCGAGTCCTTGGGTACGAGGATCGCGTCTCCCTTGGACCTGCCCCGGTAGGCCGCGACGGCGGTGATCTTGGAGTTGGCGCCGGCCGCGAAGACCGGTGGGGTGTTGCCGACTCCGCCGATGTCGACGGCCTTGGCGTTGACGGCCTCCAGGAGGGGCGGGCCGGATGTGAACGTCGACCACTTGATCTTGTAGTTGAGGTTCTTGAGTTCTCCGGCGGCCCGCAGTACCGCCTCCGAACCGCCCTTCTGGTCACCGACGTTGAGGGTGAGTGATCCCTTCCCGTCGGTTCCGTCGCCCGTCGAGGTGCTGGCCGACGAGTTCCCGCCGCAGGCCGCGGCCAGCAGGGCCAGGGGGAGGAGCAGGGCGGCGGGGACGAGGTGTCGTCGCATGAGGATTCCGTTCGGTGAGTTCAGGTGATGGTGATGCGTGGGGTCAGGTGAGGGTGGCGCGCAACCGGGCGGTCCGGATGCGCGTGGGTGGTGTAACCGGGTTGTCTGGAGAGGGAGTTCAGGCGGCCTCGGCCGCGGTGTCGACGCCCAGCCGTTCCAGCAGCCCGGCGCGCAGCTCGGCGAACCGCGGGTCGGTGATGTCCCGCGGACGGTCCAGCTCGACCTCGGTCTCGTACGCGATCACGCCGTCGTCCATCACGAGGACGCGGTCGGCCAGCAGCACCGCCTCCTCGACGTCGTGCGTGACCAGGAGCACCGCGCAGCCCCGGCGTTGCCACAGCTCACCGACGAGCCGCTGCGCCTTGATCCGGGTCAGCGCGTCCAGTGCGCCGAACGGCTCGTCGAGCAGCAGCAGATCGGGTTCGCGCACCAACGCGCGGGCCAGCGAGGCGCGTTGGGCCTCTCCGCCGGAGAGCGTCTTGGGCCAGGCGTCGGCGCGGTCGGTGAGGCCCACCTCGGTCAACGCCTGCTCGGCGACGGCGCGTTCGGGCTTTCCGGGCAGCCCGAGCAGGACGTTGCGCCACACCTTCTTCCACGGCATCAGCCGGGGTGCCTGGAAGGCGACGGCCTTGCGGCGCGGCACGAGGACGGTGCCCTCGATGTCACGGTCGAGCCCGGCCAGGATGCGCAGGAGGGTGGACTTGCCGCAGCCGCTGCGACCGAGGAGGGCCACGAACTCGCCCGGCCTCACGTCGAGTCGGAGATCGTCGATGACGGCGCGGCCGTCGAAGGTGCGGGTCAGGCCTTCGACACGTACCACCGAGGAGGGGGCGGGTGCGGTCGTGACCTTCTCGGTGGTCACCGGCCGGTGAACGTCGGTCGCCATTGCAGCAGCAGCCTTTCGAGGGAGCGGACGATGAAGTCGGCGAGCAGGCCGAGGAAGGCGTAGACGATCAGGCAGACCACGATCACGTCGGTCCGCAGGAAGTCGCGTGCCTGGACCATCAGGAAGCCGATACCGGCGTCCGCGTTGATCTGCTCGGCGAAGACGAGTGCCAGCCAGGCGATGCCCAGCGAGTAGCGCAGTCCGGTCATGGCACCGGGGAGGGCGCCCGGCAGCACGACATGCCGTACGAGTCCCCAGCGGGACAGGCCGAGGGACTCACCGGCCTCGATCAGCTGGGAGTCGACGCCGCGGATACCCGCGTACACGTTGAGGTAGAGCGGGAAGGACACGCCCAGCGTGATGATCGCGACCTTCGGCGCCTCGCCGATGCCGAACCAGATGATGAACAGCGGGATCAGACCGACGAACGGCACGGTCCGCAGCATCTGGACGCTCGCGTCCACGAGATCCTCGCCGACCCTGAACAGGCCCGAGACCAGGGCGAGTCCGGTACCGACGACGGTGCCGAACAGGAGCCCCACCGCGACGCGCTGGAGCGATACACCCATTGCGTTCGTCAGCGACCCGTCGGAGACCAGGTCTCCGGCCACCCGCGCGATGGTGCCGGGCGAGGCCAGGACGTCGGCGGTCAACACGCCCGTACTGCTGAGGACTTGCCACAGGACGAGCAGCAGTACGGGGCCGGAGGTGCGGCGCAGCCAGCGGGGGACGCGGGTGCGGCGGGCCGAGGCGGGAACGATGGGTTCGAGTTCGGGCAGGGCGTGGTCGATGGACTTGGAGTCGGTCGACTCGGAGTTGGTGGATGTGGGTTCGGTGAACTCTGATATTCCCGAAATATCGGGTCCATGAGAGTCCGGCGGGGCATGGCTGATGCTCATGAGGGCTCCACGGCAGGAGAGCGACGGAGGGCGCGCAGGAGAGATGCGGGGCGCGGAGGTGCGCGAGGGGCGGGGGCGCGTGTCAGCGTCCCGGCATCCGACTCAGGTCAGACAGGCATGCGGACGCGGGGGTGTGCTGAAGCGCAGGAGGGGTGAAGCGGGTGAAAGGGCGTCAGTGTCCGCGGCGACACGCGGCGGAGGCCACCCGCAGCAGGTCGATGTGACCGCGCGTGGTGAGCATGACTGAACGCAACATGCGGCTGAAAGTAGCCAGCTGGGCCGCGTACGGTCAATGGCGTCTCGCGGAGTGGACCACGAGTGTCACGGGTCGAGCGAGCGAGGTCGTGGTGGGCGCGGGAGCGGCCGGCACTGCTGGGCGGGGGAATCGCCGGGACCGATGGGGTGCGGCCGGGCCCGCGGAACCCGACCCGTAGCGGGCGTGGACTCCGGCAGCGGGTGCGGAGTCCCCGGGATCGGCGAGGATTGGTCCATGTCCGATGCCTTCACCAGCCGTGTACTGAACATCGCCTCCGGATCCAGGGAGAGGGTCGTCGACCTCACCCGTGAATGCGAGGCCTTCCTCCGCGAGGTGGCGGGCGATCGCGATGGCCTGCTCAACGTCTTCGTGCCCCACGCAACAGCCGGCGTCGCCCTGATCGAGACGGGTTCAGGCAGCGACGACGACCTGCTCACCGCCCTCCACACCCTCCTCCCCGCGGACGACCGCTGGCAGCACCGCCACGGCAGCCACGGCCACGGCCGCGACCACGTCCTCCCGGCGATCGTGCCACCGCACGCCACGCTGCCGGTGCTGGGGGGCCGTCTGGAACTGGGGACTTGGCAGTCGGTGTGCCTGGTCGACACCAACATCTCCAATGCCGACCGGCATGTGCGGTTGAGCTTCCTGGGGTGAGCGAGATCGTCCTCGGGGGAGGTCGGCCGGCGCGCATGAAGGCGGCCACGCCGTCCCCGAGCTGACGGCCGCCCGCTGGATCAGCGAACACCTGGCCCGGTGGGCTCTTTGCGAAGCTGACTGAAATCTGACGTGGGCTTTGCTGCGGATGTGTTGTAGCTGCAACTTGCTCGCACAAGGGTGGAAGGCGCGGCTGAAAACAGCCGCCCGCCGAGCAGTAAGGCCCACGTCCCCATGACCACCGCTCCTGATTCCGCTTCCGCCCGCACGGCCGCACAGGCTCGGGGACGCGGTTTCTCGTGGCACCGCATCCGCACGTCGATGACCCGCAAGGAGTGGGCAAGCCTCGGCGGGATGGCCGCGTTCATCCTGGCGCTGCACGTCATCGGCTGGTTCACGCTGGTGGTGATCGTCGCCCCCGAGCACTACAGCCTCGGCAGCAAGACCTTCGGCATAGGCATCGGCGTCACCGCGTACACCCTCGGTATGCGGCATGCCTTCGACGCCGACCACATCGCCGCCATAGACAACACCACCCGCAAGCTGATGAGCGAGGGGCAGCGCCCGCTGTCGGTGGGCTTCTGGTTCTCGCTCGGTCACTCCAGCATCGTCTTCATGCTCGCCTTTCTGCTGTCCCTCGGAGTCAAGGCGCTGGCGGGGCCGGTCGCGAGGGACGACTCCACGCTGCACAGCGTCACCGGCTGGATCGGCACGACCGTCTCGGGGACCTTCCTCTACGTCATCGCGATCATCAACCTGGTGATCATGGCGGGGATCTGGAAGGTCTTCCGGCAGATGCGCACCGGGCACTTCGACGAGGCGGCCCTGGAGGAACAGCTCAACAACCGGGGCTTCATGAACCGTCTCCTGGGCCGCCTGATGAAGTCGATCACCAAGCCTTGGCAGATGTACCCGCTCGGCCTGCTCTTCGGCCTCGGCTTCGACACGGCGACCGAGATCGCGCTCCTGGTGCTGGCCGGTTCGGGCGCGGCCTCGGGGCTGCCCTGGTACGCGATCCTGTGCCTGCCGGTCCTGTTCGCGGCCGGCATGTCGCTGCTCGACACGATCGACGGCTCGTTCATGAACTTCGCCTACGGCTGGGCCTTCTCCAAGCCGGTCCGCAAGGTCTACTACAACCTCACCATCACCGGCCTGTCGGTGGCCGTGGCCCTCATCATCGGCACGGTCGAACTGCTCGGTCTGATCGCCGAACAGGCGAATCTGCACGGAGCCTTCTGGGACTGGGTCTCCGGACTCGACCTGAACGTCATCGGATACGTCATCGTCGGACTGTTCTTCGCCACCTGGGCCGTCGCCCTGCTGGTGTGGAGGTTCGGCCGGATCGAGGAGAAGTGGACAGCGGGCCTGGCCCGGCCCGCCACCGCGCCACAGGGTCCCGAATAGAACCGGCCGCGGTGCCACACCTCGGGCCGGGAGGCGGTCACTCCTTCGTCGCGCCGGCGAGCATGCCGGAGACCAACGCGCGCTGGGAGAAGAGGAAGACGACCAGGACGGGCACGATGGTGATCAGCGCGGCGAGGGCCAGTTCCGGCCGCATGATCTGATTGCCCACGCCCGCCGAGGTGTTGAAGACCGACGACGAGGTGAGCAGGTTGCTCAGTCCCACCTGCGCCGGGTACTGGGAGCTGTCGGGCAGCATCACGAACGGCAGGAAGAAGTTGTTCCAGTTGCCGACGAAGTTGAAGAACCCGACGAGCGCGACGACCGGTTTGGCCAGTGGCAGTGCGATGAGCCGGAAGACCTGCCACTCCGAGCAGCCGTCTATCCGCGCGGCGGCCAGCAGGTCGCCCGGAAGGTTGGAGGAGAAGTAGATGTAGGTGAGGTAGACCCCGAACGGGAAGAACGAGAAGGGCAGGATCACCGACCAGATCGTGCCGTCCAGGTGGACGGCGTTGACCTCCAGATACAGCGGCAGCACCAGCGCGGCCGAGGGCATCAGCATCACCAGCAGCGTGATCGTCAGCAGCAGTCGGCGGCCGATGAACCGGGTGAGCGCCAGACCGTATCCGGCGGGGATGCCGGTGACGAGGGTGATGACCAGCGCGCCGAAGGTGTAGAGGGCGGAGTTCTTCAGCCAGTCGAGGATGGCCCCGTCCTGGAAGCTGTACAGGTTGTGCCAGGTGTCGGCGAGCCCGCCCAGGGAGCCGAGGGCGAACGGGGCGCCGCGCAGGATCTGCCCGTCGCTCTTGGCCGGGGCGAGCAGCAGCCAGATCACCGGCAGCACGAAGAACAGCAGGAAGAGGCCCAGGACGATGATCCACGCGGTGCGTGCGGCCAGGCCGCTCGGGCGGGCCCGCCGCGGGCTGCCGGGCCGGCCGGAGTCCGTACGGGGACCGGCGGCCGTGGGCCGTGCCCGGTCGGCGGAGGAGGTGAGCGTCATGGCGCGGCCTTTCAGTCCCGGTCGAACAGCCCGGCACGGAAGACGACGAGTGCCGCGCAGCCGAGCCCGAGGAGCAGCAGGTCGACCGAGAGCGCCGCGGCGCCGTTGAAGTCGCCCGCCTGGAAGGCGTACTGGTAGGAGAGTTGGTTGGGGGACCAGCTGTCGGGGATCATGCCCCAGCTGGCGGTGGAGACCAGTTGCGGTTCGACGAACAGCTGGGTGCCCGCCGCGAAGGCGAGGATCAGCATGTAGGCGATCCACTTGGTGAGCATCGGGATCTGGATGCGCAGTGCGATCTGCAGGGTGCTCGCACCGTCGATCCGGGCCGCCTCCAGGATCTCGTCGGGGATGTTGTTCAACGCCCCGTACATGATCACGACCCAGCCGCCGGCCCCGGTCCAGAAGGCGATGACCGTGAAGAGGACCGGCAGATGGCCGGGGGCGATGACCTGGGCGAAGGTGTGCCAGCCGAAGGACTCAAGGAGCCAGCCGACCGGGCTGGAGGCCGGGTCGAGCAGGATGAGCCACAGCAGCACACTCGCCACCCCGGCGAGCGCCCCCGGCAGATAGAAGAGGAACCGCAGGGCGGCGGACGTCCGGCGCATCCGGCCGTGCAGCATCAGGGCGAGCAGCACGACCAGGATCATCAGCACGAACAGCCAGATCAGCAGGTACAGGCCGATGTGGGCGAAGGCCGGACCGAAACGGTAGTCGGCGAAGGTACGGGTGAAGTTGCCGAGCCCGACGAACTGGCCGCGGGAGTTGGACAGGGCCAGCCAGAGGGCGTAGCCGGTGGGCAGCACACCGAAGGCGAGCAGCAGGACGACGTAGCCGGAGACGAAGAGGTATCCGGCGCGGCCGAGCGGATTGCGGGCGCTGCGGTCGCCGCGCTTCGGCCGTACGGCAGGGAGGGTGCTCATCGATTCACCTCAGCGCTCGACCGTGTAGCCGAGGGACTTGGCCTTGTCGGAGATCGCGGTCTGCCAGGTGCCGAGCGTGCCGGTGAGCGTCTTGCCCGAGTTGAGAGCGGGGACGACGGTCGAGGCGTAGATCGCCTCCTGGCTGTACTGGGTGGCGGACCAGCCGGGCCACACCCGCTCGGCGGCCTGCTGGAGGACGGGGCCGATGTCATTGGCGAAGTAGCCGGTCGTGGCCTGGTTGGCGAGCCAGGCGGTGGCGGCCTCCTTGTAGGCGGGATAGGTGCCGGCGGTGGCCTGGTAGTCGTTGGAGGTGGTCATCCACGTCACCAGGTCGGAAGCAGCCTTGAGGTTCTTGCTGTGGGAGGAGACGAACCACAGTCCACCGCCCACATTGCCGGTGTAGTTCGTGCTGTCGCCCTCGAACTTGAGAGGAGCGGCGGCCGCGACCTGGCCCTTGGGCGTCTTGAAGGTCGAGTTGAACAGCACCTGGCCGTACCAGGACGGGCCCGGGAGCATGAGCACTTTGCTGGCCTTGTTCTTGACGAAGCCGGCGCTGAAGACGGTGTCCTTGGAGACCGACCCCTTGGCGATCAGGCCGTCGAGCAGCTTGGCCATCCGGGTGCACTTGGGGTCTTCCAGGTTCACCTTGACCTTCTTGCCGCTGGTCACGGTGCTCGCGGGACACTGGCTCGCCCAGAAGTACACCTCCGGGGAGAAGGAGTCACCGGCGGTGCCGACGAGATAGCCCGGGTGATCCTTGGCGACCTTCTTCCCGAGGGCCTGATACTCCTCCCAGGTCTTCGGGACGGTGTACCCGAAGTCGTCCATCAGCTTCTTGTTGTACCAAAGGACGTTCTGCGCAAGGTCGTTGCGCACGCAGTAGGTCTTGCCGTTGAACTCGCACGGGTCCAGGGCGCCGTCGGCGAAGCCGCTGAGGGTGCTCTTCGGAATGATGTCCTGGTCGACGGGGGCGGCGTAGGGCGTCTTGCCCTGGGAGGCCCAGCTGCCGTCGTTGACGTTCGCGGTGAACGCGACGTCGGGCCAGCCACTGCCGGTCCGGTCGAACAACTGCACCTTGGTCTGCAGGTCGTTGGCTCCGTTGGCGTCGCCGCTGTACGTGACGATCTTCATCTTCACGTCCGGGTGCGCCTTCTGGTAGGCCTTCACGCCCGGTACGCGGGTGGCGTCGGCCCATACCGTGATCTCGCTGCCCGCCTTCTGGGGCGCGGGGGAGAACTTCGCGGCGGGCCCGTTCGCCGCCGGGGTGGGATCCGCGCTGGCGCACCCGGCCAGCGAGAGCAGAGACATGACACCGAGGGCCGCGATGGCGCCGGTGACGCGTGTACGGGAGGAGCGTGGGCCGGAGGAGTACCGAACACCGTTGTTCATGGCTGACCTCGTTTTGCGCTGGGATGCCGGACGGTCGTGAGGAGCAGAGGAGTTGAGGGGACGTGGGCGGGGACGCCCTGTGGTCATGCCTTGGGCGGGGTGACCGTCTCCGCGTCGACGTACTGCTGGAGTACGGACGGGTACTTGAGTCCGGCGGGCAGCGCGACGCCGGGACCGGAGGGGGCGTGGACCATGCCGGCGGCGTCGATGCCGCTCTCGCGGCTGATGGGGTTCCCCATCACCAGGGACTCGTAGTACGTGGTGTTGGAAATCGCCATGCACAGGTGCCGGTTGGGGATCTCGGGTCCGTGCACCTCGGCGCGCAGCCGGAAGGCGTCGGCGAGGTGGGCGGTGCGCATGGCGCCGGTGAAGCCGCCCCGCAGCTGGGTGGAGGCACGGACGCCGAAGGTGGCGGCGCCCGCCTGGATGAAGTCCGCGGAGTTCATGTGCGCCCCGTCCGAGGTCTCGGCGACGAGCAGGGGCACCCGTACCGCGTTCGCCAGGCGCTGGTACGCGGTGACGCTGAACTCGCGCATCGGCTCCTCGTACCAGAGATAGCCGGCATCGGAGAGGGCGTGGCCGAGATGGACGGCGTCGGGCAGATCGAAGCCCGCGGAGCCGTCGAACATCAAGGGGACGTCGTCGCCCACATGCTCGCGCAGCGCCACGGACAGCTTGGCGTCGCGCCGCGCGTCGCCCCAGGCGTGCAGCTTGATGGCCGGGTAGCCGAGCTCCAGCGCCTGGTCGGCGATGTCCAGGTACTCCGCGACGGAGGAGTAGGTGACGGTGGAGGCGTACGCGGGGATGGAGGTGCGGTAGCCGCCCAGCACCTCCCAGGTGGGCCGACCGGCGAGCCGCCCAGCCAGATCCCACAGTGCCGTGTCGACCAGACCGAGCAGATACAGCGGCAGTTCCTCGATGCGGTCCAGTTCCCACATCCGGTGCCAGAGCCATTCGCGGCGCAGCGGATCCTGGCCCAGCAACTCCTCGCGCAGCACGCGGTCCAGCAGGTCCGCCAGCATGACGGCGGAGCCGCGCCGCGGGCTCATCGCCACACCGTCGACCCCGTCGTCGGTACGGATGTGCAGTACGGCGGCCTCGCCCTCCGGCGGGCTGCCCCGAAGGCCGTCCCGCCAGACGAACGGCGGGTCGGCGGCGGGGACACGGATCGGATAGCTGGCGACATCGGTGATGCGCACGGTGTCCCACCTCACAGAGAAGCTGAAAATGCCTCGATAACGTAAGTCGTCATACGAATGTCGTCAAGCCATTGGCGGTTAGAATGCGGGCACACATCGGAGCGGAGGGGGCGGTCACCATGACGGAGACGGGCACGGACAGCGGCGGGGGTCCGCCCGCGCTGCAGCCCTGGCTCAGGCGGCCCGCCCGGCTTGCGTACGCCGTCGTGGAGGCGCTCGCCGACCGGATCGTGGCGGGCCACTTCCCTCCGGGCTCGGCGCTGCCCATCGAGCCCGAGCTGTGCGAGACCTTCGGGGTCAGCCGCACGACCGTCCGTGAGGCGGTCAAGGCCCTGGAGGCGAAAGGGCTGGTCCGCGCCAGGCAGGGTTCCGGCACCACGGTCACCCCGCCGGAGGACTGGAACCTGCTGGATCCCGTCGTGCTGGCCGCCACCTTCCAGCATGACGACCAGCTCGTGGTTCTCGACCAGCTCGTCGGCGTGCGGTCGGCGCTGGAGTCCCAGATGGCCGCCCAGGCGGCGGTCCTGGCGACGGAGGAGGATCTCCGTGGCATCGAGGAACTGCTCGTCCGGCTGGATACGGAGACCACGGCTCCGTACAGCTTCATCGAGACGGATCTCGTCTTCCACGGCCGGATCATGGAGGCGTCGCGGAACCGCCTCGCGAGTTCGATCGTCCGCAGCGTCCACACTCAGGCGCGGACCACTTCCCTCTACAGTGGCGCGCCCGACGTCCGAGCCTGTGAACTGGCCAACGTGGAGCACCGGCAGCTGATGGAGTGCCTGGTCGCCCGGGATCCCAAGGGGGCCGCGCAGGCCATGACGTCGCACATCGAGGATGCCTGGCAGCGCCGCCGCTCACCGGCCGGCCGTCGGCCGACGGAGTAGCGGCCGACACCTCTTAAGTTACCGCGTAGTATCTATTGCCGACATTCGTATGACGACTAATGTAACCGCACTTCGTCTCCGTCACTGGAAGGTGCCACGTGCGGTTCATTCGTTCATTCACCTCGCCGCAGGACCGGTTGAGCAGAGCCTGCCTGACCGGGGTCACGGCCCTCGCCGCGGTGACCGCGACGGTGCTGGCCCAGGCGACGCCGGCCTTCGCCGCGCGGGCGACGACCCTCTACGTCTCACCGGACGGCCAGGGCACCGCCTGTTCAGTGGCCCACCCCTGTTCGATCACTCAGGCCAAGGCGAAAGTACGGACCCTCAACGCGCACATGAGGGCCGACATCGTCGTCCGACTCGCAGGCGGCACCTACCGGTTGGCCGCGCCGCTGACCTTCACCCGGGCCGACTCGGGCACCAACGGGCACAGAGTCGTCTGGCAGGCCGCGCCGGGTGCCCGCCCTGTCATCTCCGGGGCGCGGAAGGCCACCGGATGGACACGGCAGGACTCCGCCAAGAACATCTGGAAGGCCAAGGTCGGCACCGGGTTCGACATCCGGCAGCTGTACGTAGACGGCGTCCAGGCCACCCGCGCCCGCACCCAGCTGGACCGCGCCGACCTGACCTCCGACGCCAACGGCTACACCTTCACCAGTGACGCGCTGAAGTACCTCAACAGCCTGGCCGATCCCGGCCGTACCGAGATCGACGCCCTGGGCTCCTTCACCAACCGGTACTCACCGGTGGCGGGCATCCGCGACGGCGTCATCACCATGAAGCAGCCGGCCTGGAACAACAACACCTTCGGCTACGACACCATCGGCAACCCCTTCCGCAAGGGGCCGCTGTACATCGAGAACGCGTATGAACTCCTCGACTCGGCGGGGGAGTGGTACCTGAACACCCGCACCGGAACCCTGTACTACAAGCCCCTCCCCGGGCAGAACATGTCCACCGCCGACGTGGAGATGCCGAGGCTCGAGTCGCTCCTCTCCATCGGCGGCACCTACCAGGCCCCGGCGACTCACATCACCTTCTCCGGCCTGCAGTTCTCGCACACCAGCTGGCTGCAGCCGTCCACCGGCCAGGGGTACGCCAACCAGCAGACCGGCGCGTTCATCCACGGCGCCTGGGACCGCCCGTCGGACGCGCTGGACTCCTGCCAGTACGGCTGCAAGCTCTTCGAGGCGACCCGTCCCCACTGGCACCAGATGCCGGCCGCCGTCCAGGTGTCCGCCGCCTCCCACATCAGCTTCACCGGCAACCGGTTCACCCAGCTCGGCCAGGTGGCCCTCGGCATCGGCAACGACGCCAACGCGCACACCACGGGAGTGGGACTCGGCGCCGACACCATCAGTGTGACCGGCAACGTCTTCACCCAGGGCGCGGGCGGCGGGGTCGTGGTCGGCGGTGTCCAGGCCGACGCCCACCACCCCAGCGACAGCCGCATGACCAACCGGAACATCACGATCAGCAACAACGTGATGCACGATCTCGCGCTGGACTACCGGGACATGACGGCCGTGCTGGTCACCTATGCCACCAACGCCACGGTCTCCCACAACGAGATCTACGACATGCCCTACACCGGCATCGCGATCGGCTACGGCTGGGGCACCAACGACCCCGGGGGCAGCCAGGACTACGTCAACCGCGGGCTGTACGACTTCCAGCCCGTGTACTCCACCCCCACCACCCTGAAGAACGTCAGGGTCACGGGCAACCACCTGCACGACGTGATGCGGACGATGGACGACGGCGCCTGCATCTACACCCTCTCCGCCGCGCCGGGCACCCTCATCGACCGGAACTACTGCGCCGACAACAACGGCCACTACGGCATCTACCACGACGAAGGGTCACGCGACTACACCGACGTCAACAACGTCTTCCGCGACACCGGCGACTGGGACCACGAGAACTCCAACGCCACCAACAACACGGGCGCGCTCACGGTGACGGACAACTGGACGAGCAACGCCTCCATCAGCCTCACCGACGGAGTGCGCGGCAACAGGGTGACCGGCACGGTCGTCGTCAGCGACGACAACTGGCCCCGCGGCGCCGAACGAGTCATGAAGAACGCCGGCGTCCACCCCAAGTGACCCGCTAACCCGCCCACCGGTGAAGTCGAACGGACGGCCGGTGGTGCACGATCCCCCACCCGCAGGCGGCTGCTGACTTCCCATCAGCAGCCGCCTGCGGGTCGGCTCGGTGATCTCGCCCACGGTGCGGACGTAGAACTCCCCCTGGGACAGCCGGACTTGGGCAAGCGGTTCACTCGTCGGCGTTGCGCCCGCATTCGCCTGCGAGCTCCAACAGGGCGCCGAGGGCCCTGAGTCCGCGGGTCATGTCGATGCTCTTGTCGTACTGCCAGAGCAGCTGAAGGCCGTCCATCGCGGCGATCATCAACTGGGCGAGATCGTCGGCGTCCATCCCCGCGGGGAGCTCTCCGCGGTCCTGTAGGTGGCTCAAGGAGTGCCGACCGAGGTTCCGGCTCTGGTCGTAGCGCTCCCGGAAGTACTCGTGAGCCGGGTGCTCGGGAGCTGTGGCGTCCGCCGAGAGGTTCGAGTACAGCGTCACCAGGCCCGGCACCGTGGCGTTGCGATCGACCAGTCCGGCGAGGCGCTCGATCATGGCCGTCGACGTCTCCGGAAGCTTGTCCGTGTCGTAGGCGTCCGCGTCGATCTCGTCGCGTCGGCGGAGCACCTCGGTGAACAGCTGTTCCTTGGTGCCGAAGTGGTGGACGAGTCCGGTGATGCTGAGGTTCGACGCATCTGCGAGCTCACGCAGAGTGGCTCCACTGAATCCGTGTTCGGCGATCACTTCGAGGGCGGTGGCGAGGATCTCCTCGCGCTTGGCCAGCCCCTTGGGGTACGAGCGACGGGTCATGTCCCGAGATTACTCGACGCCGATAGTCCTTGCGGGAAGAAACCGTAAGACTTACTGTTTTGCTGCCGACGGCGACTGAGCCGTCGTTCGACCAGTTGATTCCGAGCATCAGGCGGAACTGCTTCGTTCAGTGACGAGCGATCGGGGTACCTCATGACAGCGCCTTCCATCACTGACGCCCCCGACAGTGATCCGGCCCCCGCGGACCCCGCCTCAGCCGCCGAGGTACTCGCCCCCACCGAGCCCGGCACCTCCCCGAAGTACCTTCGTGGTCGCGCCCTTCGACGCTATGCGCTGTGGTACGGACTCACGCTCGCGGCCTTCTCCAGCATCTGGGGTGGAGTCGGCGCTCTGCTGCTCCCCAACCAGGTTCAGACCCTGGAGTTCGCGAAGTTCTTCACGGGCCGCGATGCCGGCGCAGACCTCCAGAAACTGACGACGCTCAAGAACGCCATCGCGGCGGGTACGGCGACGGCCACGCCGGAGCAGAGCCGGCTGCTGGGGATCCTGGCCGATTTCGATGCCAGTCGGGCGCAGTCCCTGGCGTTGGTCGCATCCGTCGGCCTGATCGCGACGATGATCGCGCAGCCGCTGATCGGTGTCTTCTCCGACCGGACCCGCAGTCGATTCGGTCGTCGCGCCCCATGGGTTCTCGTGGGCGCGTTCGTCGGCGCCGGATTCCTCGTCGGGGTCCGCTTCGCACCTTCCGTGGCCATCCTCGTCGTGCTGTGGGTCATCGCCTCGGTGGCGCTGAACGCCGCGGTCTCCCCGCTGGGGGCGACACTCGCCGACCGTATTCCGGAGACCCGGCGTGGCAGCATGTCGGCGATCGGCGGCTTCGGCTCGTTCCTGGGCGGCGTGATCGGCAGCGTCGGTGCAGGCGCCGCCCTCTCGGCACTCGGCCTGAACAGCTACTTCGTCTTCGCCGCACTCGTCGTGGTGTGTGTCGTGCTCTTCGCGTGGCGGGTGAAGGACGGCCCCTCGCTGGATCTGCACGTGCCGGTCTTCGAGTGGAAGTCGTTCCTTCTCGGGTTCACGTACGCGGTACGCAATCGGGACTACCGGTGGGTCTGGGTGGCTCGCATCCTGCTCACCTTCGGGTACGGAGTGTCCGGGGCCCTCGGCCTGTACATGCTCCAGAGCTATGTGGAACCCGCCCTCAGCGTGGACGAAGCCACCAAGCTCGTCCCCCTGTTCGCCCTGGCGGCACTGCCTTCCACCGTGATCGCGATCCTCGTCGCCGGCCCGCTCTCCGACCGGTTGAACCGCCGGAAGTCCTTCGTCTTCGTGGCTTCGGTTCTCATGGCGTTGTCCATGGCCATCCCGCTGCTCTCGCCGACGGTCCCCGCCCTGTTCATCCAGGCCATCGTCGCCGGATTCGCCTTCGGCATCTACATACCGGTCGATCAGGCGCTGGTCGTCGACGTACTGCCGGACCCGAGTGCCGCCGGGCGTGACCTCGGTGTGGCGGGCCTCGCCACCAACCTGGGCCAGTCGCTCGGTCCGGCCCTCGCCGGAGCGGTCGTGTCGGTCACCGGCGGATACCGATTCGTATGGGTGGCCGCGCTCGCGCTGGTCGCTCTTGCCGCGATCGCCATCCTGCCCGTCCGCAGACGCTGAGCCGCTGCCACTTCTCCTCTCCTCCTCTTCTCCTCATTCACTGACCGGCCTTTAAGGGACCCATGTCTGACATCGCACCCACGCTTGACGAACTGACCATCGAGCAGAAGGCCGCTCTCGGCAGCGGGGCGGACTTCTGGACCACCACCGCAGCCGACGGCGTCCCGTCGATCCTGATGACGGACGGCCCGCACGGGCTTCGCAAGCAGGAGGGCGCCACCGACCACCTGGCGCTCTCGGGCAGTCTCCCGGCGACCTGCTTCCCGCCGGCGGTGGCCCTGAGCCAGACCTGGGACCCCGCCCTGGCGTTCCGGGTGGGCGAGGCACTCGGCCGCGAAAGCCAGGCCGCGGGGGTCCACGTCCTGCTGGGGCCGGGCGTGAACATCAAGCGTGATCCCCGAGGAGGACGGAACTTCGAGTACTTCTCGGAGGACCCGCTCGTCTCGGGAGCCCTCGGCTCCGCATGGGTGTCCGGCCTGCAGAGCATGGGCGTCGGCGCCTCGCTCAAGCACTTCGCCGCGAACAACCAGGAGACCGACCGGATGCGGGTGAGCGCCGACATCGATCCGCGCCCGCTGCGGGAGATCTACCTCCGCGCGTTCCAGAAGGTGGTCGAGGAGGCGCAGCCGTGGACGGTGATGTGCTCCTACAACCGCGTCAACGGCGTGCACGCGTCCCAGAACCGCTGGTTGCTCACGGAGGTGCTGCGTGAGCAGTGGGGCTTCGAGGGGCTGGTCGTCTCCGACTGGGGCGCCGTGGCCGACCGGGTGGCGGCGGTTGAAGCCGGCCTCGACCTCCAGATGCCCGGCAACGACGGTTTCGACGACGCCAAGGTGGTCGCCGCGGTGGGCGACGGGAGTCTCGCCCCCGACGTCGTCACGTTGGCCGCCGCCCGTGTCACCCGCCTCGCCCGCCAGGCAGTGGAGGGGCGACGCCCGGAGACCACATGGGACACCGAGGACCACCACGACCTCGCCCGCGAAGTCGCCTCACGAGCGATCGTGCTGCTCCGCGACGACCAGGGTCTCCTTCCCCTCGATCCCACCCAACGCCTCGCCGTCATCGGTGAGTTCGCCGCCCGGCCGCGCTACCAGGGCGGCGGCAGCTCGCATGTGAACGCGATCCGGGTCGACGTGGCACTGGACGAGATCCTCGCCCGCGCCCCGCACGCCGAGGTGTCCTACTCCGCGGGCTTCGCGTCCGACAAGCCGTCCGACAAGGAGACGGTGGCGGACCCGGCGGCGCTGCGGGCGGACGCGGTGCGGGCGGCGACGGACGCGGACGTGGCCGTCGTCTTCCTGGGCCTGTTCGACAGCCAGGAGACCGAAGGCGTAGACCGCACCGACATCGAACTGCCCGCCGACCAGCTCGAACTGCTCGCGGCGGTGGTCGCCGCACAGCCGCGTACCGTCGTGGTGCTCTCGCACGGCGGCGTCGTCCGCCTCGCGCCCGTCGTCGCCGGGCCGTCGGCCATCCTCGACGGCGCACTGCTCGGCCAGGCCGGCGGCAGCGCGCTCGCGGACGTCCTGTTCGGCATCGTCAACCCTTCCGGACGCCTCACGGAGACGGTCCCCGACCGACTCGAAGACACGCCGTCCTTCACCAACTTCCCCGGCGAGCGGATGCACGTGCGCTACGGCGAGGGCATCCACGTGGGCTACCGCTGGTACGACGCACGCTCGATCGACGTCACGTTCCCGTTCGGGCACGGCCTGTCCTACACGACCTTCGCGTACGAGTCGCTCGCGCTGGAGGCGGAGGGCGACACCGTGAACGTACGCGTCACCGTCCGCAACACCGGCGAGCGGGCAGGCCGCGAGATCGTCCAGCTCTACGCGTCACGGGACGACTCCACGGTCGTACGCGCACCGCGGTGGCTGGTGGGCTTCGGGGCCGTCGACCTCGCACCGGGTCAGTCCGGCGAGGTCGAAGTCACCGTGCCCAGGCGGGAGTTCGAGTACTGGGACGAGGAACTCCAGGGCTGGCTCGTCGAGGGCGGCGAGTACCGCGTCGCGGCGGGCGCGTCGAGCCGGGACATCCGGCTCTCCGACACGGTCGAACTCGTCGGGGAGATCGCGCGTTACCGACTGGGAGCGGACTCGTCGATCGGCGAGGTCCTGCGCGATCCCATCGCCGGTCCCGCCTTCAACGAGGTCTTCGCGGCGATGTTCGAGCAGTTCTCGGGCGCCGAGGACACCGACTACGGACCGATGCTGGACTCGCTGCCGTTCGGACGCTTCCTCACCACCGTGGGCGGGGCGCTTCCCCCGGGCATGGTGGACGACGTGCTCGCACGCGCGAACGCGGCCAACGGCTTCTAGGGGAGAGGGAGATGACGAACATGACCGACGACAGCGAGCGTCCGTACGTCGTTCTCGCCGAGCGGCGGGTGCCGGTTCCCCGGTCGATCAGCCCCGAGGCGCAGCGCAAGCTGGCCGAGTTGGCCGACATGCCGCGGACGACCTTCCCGGACGCACAGGACGAGGCCGGCTGGCGAGTCAGTGTCGCTGCCCAGATCGAGCAAGAGCTGTCCATGCTTCCGCCCGGCGCTGTGCAGGGCATGGCCGCCAACTACGGGGTCGACCTCACGGTCGGGCGCGTCGGTGACGTCCCCGTCCACCAGGCCACGCCGCACGGGTGGGACGAGAGCGACAAGCGGGTCGTCCTCATGCTGCACGGCGGCGGGTGGATCCAGGGCGGCGGCGAAATGGCCGCGGTGATGACCGTCCTCGAAGCGGGGACCCTCGGACTTCCCGTCAGAGGCGTCGACTACCGCATGGCACCGGACCACCCCTATCCGGCCCCGCTCGACGACTGCCTCGCCGTCTACCGCGCACTGTTGAAGGAGACGGATCCGCGGCTGATCGCGATCACCGGCACCTCCGCGGGCGCGAACCTCGCGGCGGCGACCGTGCTCCGGGCCCGCGACGAGGGACTGCCGGTGCCGGGCGCGATGTCACTCTGGTCGCCGTCGGTCGATCTCACGCGCGACGGCGACACCTGGCACACGCTCGACGGTCTGGACCCGATCATCGGCCGGCACATGGGCACGCTGATGGACTACTACGCGCGCGGCCAGGACCCTCGCGACCCTTACCTGTCACCGGTGTTCGGCGACCTGTCGGGCTTTCCGCCGACCCTCCTCGGGTCCGGCACCCGCGACGGGCTGCTGTCCGACACCGTGCGCTTCCATCGCGCGCTGCGCCGCGCCGGCGTGGACGCCCAACTCCATGTGCACGAGGCCATGACGCACTCCGCCTTCTTCGGGGGCGCACCCGAGGAGGCCGAAGTGGGCGCCGAGGTCAGGGCGTTCGTCCACGAACACCTGCGGACCGGCAAGGAGGACGACGGTGCCTGACACGGCGGCGACCCGCTCGCGCCGCACCGCCGTGCGCACGATCGACAAGTCGGTGAAGCGCCCGGGCGGTGAGATCCCGATCCGCGACTACCTCCCGGAGGACGCACGTGACGGCGCCGTGCCACTGCTGTGGATCCACGGCGGTGGATGGATGTCCGGCGGCCTCGACCAGAAGGAGTCGCATGCGGTCGCGAAGGCCATCGCGAGCACCGGCCGACCCGTGCGCACGGTCGACTACCGCCTCGCCCCCACACTCGGACTGCGCGACCTCACAGCCCGCTCACCGCTCGTGCTCGAACCGTCCGACAGCCGCTACCCGGCCGCGCCGGACGACGTGGTCGCCGCCATCGTCGACCAGGTGGCATCGGCGGAATCAGGAGACGGCCGACTGTTCATCGGTGGGGCGAGCGCCGGGGCCAACCTCGCGGTCACGGCCGCCGTCGCCCTCCGACAGAACGCCGATGTAAGGCCGTTGGGGCTCGCGCTCGCGTACGGCGGATTCCACTCCACGCTGCCCCCGCTCCCCGAGTCGGTGCGCTCACGGCTGACCGGGATCGCCAAGCGGATCGCCTTCACGCCGGAGTCGTACGACCGGATGACCCTCAACTACGTCGGCGACAAGGGTCTGTTCGCGGCGGCCTTCCCCACCGGGTCCGACCTCGCGGGACTGCCGTCGGCGCTCGTGCTGGACGCCGACCGGGACACCCTTCGGGCCTCCGGGGAGCAGTTCGTGTCCGACCTGCGGGCAGTCGGCGTCGAGGTCGACCACATGATCGTCGACAAGACGCTGCACGGATTCCTCAATCACCCCCGGGGCCGCGGCTTCCGCCGGGGTGTCCAGGCGATGGGCGAGTGGCTCGACGCCCACGACCGACAACAGTGACCGACCAGCAGTAGTGACCGACCGACCGGATGCCGCCGCCCGTAGAACGACCGATCGACCGCTCGACCCGAAAAGAGAGACCATGAACCGTTTTCCCACCGACTTCTTGTGGGGCGCGTCCACCGCTCCGCACCAGGTCGAAGGCAACAACGTCAACAGTGACTGGTGGGCACGGGAGCAGGTCACTCCCGGCATGGCGCTCAGCGGTGACGTGCTCGACAGTTACCACCGCTACGGCGAGGACATGCGACTGCTGGCCGACGCCGGCCTGAACGCCTACCGTTTCGGGATCGAGTGGGCGCGCATCGAACCGATCCCCGGCCACTTCTCGAAGGCGGAACTCGCGCACTACCGCCGCATGATCGACACGGCCATCGGGCTCGGGCTCACACCGGTCGTGACGCTGCACCACTTCTCCAGCCCGAAGTGGTTCGCCGACGAGGGCTCGTGGATGACCGAGCGCTCGATCGAGCGCTTCACGAGCTACGTCACCACGGCGACGTCGATCCTGGAAGGGGTCGAGTGGGTTTGCACCATCAACGAGCCGAACATGCTGGCGATGATGGGCGCGATGATGAAGGCCACCGAGTCGGGCGAGGACGACTGGCAGAGCCCGACGGTCGAAGGCGACGTACAGATGGTGCTGCCCGCCCCTGACCCGGAGGTCGGACGCCGTCTCGCGCGCGCCCACGACGCGGCCCGCGAGATCCTCAAGGAGCGGACCGACGCCAAGGTCGGCTGGACGATCGCCAACCAGGCGCTCACCGCCAAGCCGGAGCACGAGGCGAAGCTCATCGAGGAGCGCTACGTCCGGGAGGACCTGTACCTGGAGGCCGCGAAGAACGACGACTTCATCGGAGTCCAGGCCTATTCCACCCAGGAGGTCGACGCGAACGGCCCCGTGCCGCACGCGCCGCACCCCGACAACACCCTCGTCGGATCCGCGTACCGGCCGGACTCCCTGGGGATGGCGGTGCGCCACGCGTGGCAGGTCACCGGCGGCGTCCCGGTGCTCGTCACCGAGAACGGCATCGCCACGGACGACGACAACCGCCGCATCGCGTACACGACCGAGGCGTTGCAGCACCTGTCCGCCGCCGTGGACGACGGCGTCGATGTCCGTGGTTACCTGCACTGGAGCGCGCTCGACAACTACGAGTGGGGCCACTGGGAGCCGACGTTCGGGCTCATCGCGGTCGACAGGGAGACCTTCGAACGGCAGCCGAAGCCGAGCCTGGCCTGGCTCGGCAACCTCGCACGATCCGGAAAGGGACCGACGACATGACAGAGCGGGCAGAACACGACACCGAGTACGGCCTGAGTGCCGAGGCCCGGGCATGGGTGGACATGCTGAAGGCGAACCCGCAGCCGCCCCCGCCCGAACCGGAGGACATCGAGGCGTGGCGTGCCATCGCCGCGTTCACCGCGACGCCGGAGCTGGCCGACGCCATCGGGCTCGCGACCACGGGCGCCGTCAACACGGGCGTTCCGGTCGAGGTCCACACCGTCGACCTGCCGAACACGGTCGTGCAGGTCGGCACCCCGGAGGGGCTCGCGCCCGACGACCGGCGCGTCCTGCTCAGCATCCACGGCGGGGCGTTCACGATCGGAGGCGGCGCGGCGACCCGAGCGGCGACGGGATTCGTCGCTGGCGCCTACGGAGTCACCACGTGGAGCGTCGACTACCGCATGCCGCCCGACCACCCGTTCCCCGCTGGGCTGGACGACTGCGTCGACGCCTACCGCGCCCTCCTGGAGAGCCACGACCCGGCCTCGATCGCGGTCGGCGGAGTGTCCGCCGGTGGAAACCTCACCGCCGCCCTGCTCCTGCGGCTCCAGGAGGAGGGGCTGCCGATGCCCTGCGCGGCCGTACTGAACTCGCCCGCCGTTGATCTCACCCTGTCCGGCGACAGCGTGGTCAACGGCGTTTCCGACGACGGCCTCGGGCTCATGAACAACGTGAGGCTGTACACGGGCGACCACGACCTCAGGGATCCGGGTCTCTCACCGCTCTACGGGCGGATCGGCGACGACTGGCCGCCCACGATCCTGTTCAGCGGTACCCGTGACTACCTGCTCTCGGACACCGCTCGCATGCACCGGAAGCTGCTCGCGGCCGGTGTCCAGGCCGAGCTGCACGTCTTCGAAGCGGCCCCGCACGGGATGTTCGGGGGCAACGCCCCGGAGGACGGTCTCCTCGTCGCCCAGGCCCGGCGGTTCCTGGAGGCGGCGTGGGGCAAGCGCTGACGACCGACGTCGCCCACCCCTGATGGCCTGAGCCGGCATCGGATGTTCCGGTGCCGGCTTCGGTGGGTGTTCCGGCGCGGGCGCCGGAACACCTGCGGCCCATGGGCATGGTGGCCAGTTGTCAGCCGAGTTGTCCTCGGTCGGTGAAGAGCGCTCGGTGCAGCATGGCGTGGACTCGGTCGTTCAACTCCTCGCGGTGGACGACGTCGTTGTCCGTCATGGCGCCGGCGGCCATGGGGAAGGCCAGCATCAGATCCTCGACGTCGACGTCGGGACGGACGAGTCCGGCCTCGCGGCCACGTTCGAGGTGTGGCCGGAACGCGGCCACGGTCCGGGCGGACAGGCCGGTCAGCCAGTCGACGTCCGCGCCGGACAGGACCTGCGCCAGGCTGCGGTTGTCGCGCTGGCTGTCGAGCACGAAGTCGAGGAGACGTATGACGCCGTCGGGGCGCTCGCCCAGGGCGGCGGCGTGCTGCTCGATGCGTGCGACGTTGTCCTCGTAGACCGTCGCCGCGAGTTCCTGGCGGGTGGCGAAGTTGCGGTAGATCGTGGTCCGGCTGACGTCGGCGGCGCGGGCGATCTCATCGAAGGCGACGTCGGGCCCGTGCTCGGCGAACGCCTGACGGGCGGCCGCCAGCAGCCGCTCCCGATTGCGGGTGGCGTCTCGTCTTTTCGTGCGCTGGACGTCCTGTGACATGCGACGCAGACTACTGGCAATTATCCGTACACGCATGTACGTTTCGTAGGTAGTAACGCTCAACCTGAAGGAGACAGCTGATGCAAGGCCTCGAGAACAAGGTCGTAGTCCTCGCCGGAGCGGGTGGGCTCGCCACCGCGACAGCGGGGTTCCTGGGTGCCGGCGGTGCAACGATCGTGGTGAGCGACGTCGTCGAGGCCTCGGCCGAGGCCACGCTGGCCGCCGCCCGTGAAGCCGGCGGAGAAGGCGTCGCCATGGTCGTCGACATCTCGGACGAGGACCAGGTCAAGAGCCAGATCGACCGGGCGGTGAAGGAGTACGGGCGGATCGACGGACTCTTCAACGTGGCCGCCAACATCCATCCGGACGAGGTCGCCAAGGACACCAACGCCGTCGACATCGACCTGGCCGCCTGGCAGCGCACGATCGACGTCAACCTGACGGGCTATCTGCTGACCCTCAAGCACGCACTGCCCTACATGATGGCGGGCGGTGGCGGCTCCGTGGTGAACACCGTGTCCGGTGCCGTCTACGCCGGTATGGCGGACAAGGTCGCGTACTCGGTGACCAAGGCCGGGGTCACCGCGCTGACCCGGCACGTCGCCCGCAAGTACGGCAAGGAAGGGATACGCGCGAACTGTGTCGCGCCGGGCCTGGTGATGACGGAGGCGACGAAGCTGAACCTCCCCGAGGACTTCCGCGACATGATCCTCACGGGTACGCCGGCGCCACGGCACGGCAAGCCCGAGGACATCGGTGCCACGGTGGCGTTCCTGCTGTCCGACCTGGGTGAGTGGATCACCGGTCAGGTGCTGTGCGTCGACGGCGGTACCTCGATGCGCCCGTAGGGGAGCGTCGGGCGAGCCGTCGTTCACCGGGCGGGCAGGACCACCTCGATCAGGGTTCCCCCGCCGGGCGGGCTCTCGACGCGGACGGTGCCGCCGTGCAGGTCGGCGACGGCCGCGACGATGGAGAGGCCGAGTCCGCTGCCGCCGCGTGCCCGGCTTCTGCTCTTGTCGGCGCGGTAGAAGCGGTCGAAGACATGGGGGAGGGCCTCGGCAGGGATGCCGGGGCCCTCGTCGCGCACACGCAGGACGGCGTCCTCCTTCACCACCGACCTCATCACCGACAACTCGACCGAGCAGGCGGCTTCGGGCGGCGTGTGCATGCGCACGTTGGCCAGCAAGTTGGCCACGACTCCGCGCAGTTGGGCTTCGTCCCCCCATACCGTCACGTCGGCGCTCACGGTGACTGCCCAGGGGCGGGTCGGCTCGACGGCCGCCGCGTCCCGGCAGGACTCGGAGACCACCCGGCTGAGGTCGACGGGTTCGAGGTCGGCCGGGTCGTCCTCGTCGAACCGCGCCAGCATGAGCAGCGATTCGACGAGGCGCGTCATCCGGTGCACCTCGGCCACCACGCGGTCCATGGCCTCGTCGACCGACTGGGTGTCCGGCAGGGCTCCGAGCTGGTAGAGCTCGCCGTACCCGCGGATCGACTGCAAGGGGGTGCGCAGTTCGTGCGAGGCGTCCGCGACGAACTGGCGCAGCCGCTCCTCCGAGGAGTCGCGGGCGGCGAGCGCGGAGTGGATCTGGTCCAGCATCCGGTTGAGGGCGTCGGAGAGCCTGCCCACCTCGGTCCTCGGCGCGATGCGGGCGTCGACCAGGCGTGGGGCGAAGTCACCGGCGGCGACCCGGTCCGCGGTGCGTGCGGCGTCCTCCAACGGGCGCAGCGAGCGCCGTACGACCAGGACTCCCAGCACGGCCAGGATGACATCGGCGAGCAACTGGACGGCGATGACCACGAGGACGGCCCGGCGGACCGCGGCCTCGGTCGCGGCGGTGTCGACGGCGGCCACGGCCGTCCGTCCGTCGGTGAGCCGCGCGGTGGCGAGCCGGTACTTCGCATGACCTGTCGACGTGTCCGCCGATACGGTCACCGGCGTGTCGGCGGCGGGCGGCGGGTCCGGATAGCGCGGGCCCGGGCCACGGGGGCGTTCGTCGCCGCTGAGGAGAGCGATGTACAGATCGCCGCCGAACCTGACCCACCCGTACCCGGTGGAGTCCTTGCCCGCGATCTCGACGCCGGCGGAGTCGGCGGTGGCCATGCCCGCGGTCGTCGTGGTCAGCCGATGGTCGAGTTCCTCGTACAGCGAGGAACGCAGCGCGGAGAACGTCACGATGCTCGTGACCGTCAGCACGCCGTTGAACAGGACGATGAGCAGGATGCTGATCCGGGTGCGCAGCGGCCGGTCGCGCCACCAGGTCCTCAGCACCCCGCGGTCCTGAGGCTGTAGCCGACACCGCGGTGGGTGTGGATCAGCCGTTCCCCGTGGCCGTCGATCTTGCGGCGCAGATAGCTGATGTAGGTGGCCACCACCGTGTCGTCGCCGTTGAAGTCGTACGACCACACGTGTTCCAGGAGCCGGGCCCGGGTGATCACCTTGCCCTGGTGCAGCATCAGGTACCGCAGGAGCCGGAACTCGGTGGGGGAGAGGTCGATGAGGGCGCCGGCCCGGCGAACCTCGTGGGTCAGGGTGTCGAGGGTGAGGTCGGCGACCCCGAGCGTCGGGTCGCTGGGGCGGTGCGCCCGGGTGCGGCGCAGGACGGCACCGATACGGGCGGCGACCTCGTCGAGCCCGAACGGCTTGGTGATGTAGTCGTCACCGCCCGCGGTGAGCCCCCGTACGAGATCCTTGCGCGTGTCGCGGGCGGTGAGGAAGACCACCGCGACCGGCAGGCCGTCGGCGCGCAGCCTGCTGAGGACCTCGAAGCCGTCGCTGTCCGGCAGCATGATGTCGAGCAGCACCAGGTCGGGCAGGAACTCCCGGGCCAGGGTCAGCGCCTCGCGGCCGGTGGCGGCGGTGCGCACCTCGTACCCGACGAACCGCAGGAACCGGGCGACGGTGTCCACGATCGCCGGTTCGTCGTCGACCACCAGCAGCCGCCCCCGCACCCGCGGCACCTCCGGCTCCGCGTCGGCGGCCGCCTCGTCATTCATCGGTGAAGCCTCTCCCTGCATGTCATGCCGTCGTCCCGTGATCAAGGGTGCCCGACGGTCAGGGCGCCTTCCATGGGAGTTCCGTGTGAGAAGCGTCCCGGAGGGGGCCGAACCGCGTTGACGGGCCGGGACGGCTCATAGCGTCGCGGTGTCGGGCCCCGCGTCGTCTCCACTCCACGTGTGTCGGGCCCTCCCGTCTGCGCGCTCACTTCCAGGGAGTTCTCTTGTCCACGTTCCTGTACCGCCTTGGGAGGTTCTCCTACCGGCGCAAATGGACGGTGATCATCGGCTGGCTCGTCGTGCTGTGCGCCCTCGGCGCGTCGGCCGTCACCCTGATGAAGCCGTTCACCTCCTCCACCAGCATCCCGGGAACCGAGGCCCAGAAGGCCTCCGACGCCCTCGGCAGGGAGTTCCCCTCCGGCGGTGACGGGATCACCGGGAAGATCGTGTTCCGCGCGCCGCAGGGCGAGACGGTCACCGCCGGCGCGGCGGGCGACGCGGTCCGCACGGCCACCGCCCGGATCGCGAAGACCCCCGGCGTGGAGTCCGTGACCGCCCCCTCGGCCGCGGCGGGGAACGTCTCCCGCGACGGCCGCACCGGCATAGGCCAGGTCACCTTCACCGCTGAGAAGTCCGCCGATGTCAGCGCGTCCTCGGTCGAGGAGATCGAGGCGGCGGCCGAACAGGCACGCTCCGGCGATCTGACAGTGGCCCTGGGCGGCCAGGCCTTCGACCCCGTGGAGACGGCCGCCGGTGGTGTCGGCGAAGCGGTCGGCATGCTGATCACCCTGATCGTCCTGATCCTGGTGTTCCGCTCGCTGCGCGCCTCCGTCGTCCCGCTGGCCATGGCCATGGTGGGGGTGGCGATCGGTGTCCTGGCCCTGCTGACGCTCACCAGCGTCGTCGACATGGACAGCACCGCGCTGATGCTCGCCCTGATGCTGGGCCTGGCCGTCGGCGTGGACTACGCGCTGTTCATCGTCTCCCGGCACCAGACGCAGGTCAGGGACGGCATGGACCCGGAGGAGTCCGCGGGCCTCGCCGTGGGCACCGCCGGTTCGGCCGTGCTGTTCGCCGGGGCGACGGTGGTCATCGCGCTCGCCGCCCTGACCGTCGTACGCATCCCGTTCCTCGCGATCATGGGACTCGGCGCCGCCCTCACCGTCGTCGTCGCGGTGCTGCTGGCGCTCACCCTGCTGCCCGCGGTACTGGGCCTGCTGGGCCCGCGCATCGCCTTCAGCCGGATCCCGGCGCTGCGCAGGTCCGCGCAGCGCTCGCTGGACAAGCAGCGCTCCGGTGCGGTCGGCGCGGGCGTGCGCTGGGCGCGGCTGATGGACCGGCGCCGCTGGGCCGTCCTGCTGCTGGGTGTGGTCGGCCTCGGGGTGCTCGCGGTGCCTGCCGCCGATCTGCGGCTCGGGCTGTCGCTGCCCAGCACCAACGCGGAGGCCGTCCGCGCGCAGAAGATGACCGACGACGCCTTCGGCCCCGGCTACAGCGGCACGCTGGTCATCCTGGTCGAGGGCGACGGGGCCAAGGCCACCGAGTCGGCCGCCAAGGAGATCGCCAAGGCCGCGGCCGGCCTGCCGGACGTCGCCTCGGTCGCGCCCGCCAGGCTCAGCGGCAACGGCAACGCGGCCATGGTCGGCGTGGTGCCGCGGAGCGGTCCCCAGGACGAGCGCACCGAGCAGTTGCTGCACGACATCCGGGCCGCCCGTGACGGCATCGAGAAGTCCACGGACGCGGAGATCAACGTCACCGGCTCCACCGCGGTGAGCATCGACGTGGCCAGGAAGCTCACGGAGGCGCTGCCCGTCTACTGCCTGGTGGTCATGGGTCTCGCGGTCCTGCTGCTGACCCTGGTGTTCCGTTCGATCGCCGTGCCGCTGAAGGCCGCGCTGGGCTTCCTGCTGTCGCTCGGCGGCTCGCTGGGCGTCCTGGTCGCCGTCCTGCAGTGGGGCTGGCTCTCCTCCGTGCTCGGCACCCAGGCGAGCCCGACCGTCATCAGCTTCCTGCCGATCCTGCTGATCGGCATCCTGTTCGGCCTCGCCATGGACTACGAGGTCTTCCTCGTCTCCCGGATGCGCGAGGAGTACTCGCGCGGCAAGGCTCCGGTGGCGGCCATGGTGGACGGCTTCGGCCACGGCTCGAAGGTCGTCACCGCCGCCGCGGTCATCATGGTGAGCGTCTTCGGGTCCTTCGTCTTCGTCGACATGCAGGTCACGAAGGGCATGGGTCTGGCCCTGGCGGTCGGCGTCCTGCTCGACGCGTTCGTCGTCCGGATGTGCCTGGTGCCCGCGGCGATGTCCGTCCTCCAGCACGCGGCCTGGTGGCTGCCGCGCTTCCTGCACCGGGCGCTGCCGCACGTCGACGTCGAGGGCGAGAAGCTGACCCGCCGGCTGGCGGGTCCGGCGGAGGCCGACCGGGACAGGGACCTGCTCGCGTCCCACCAATAGGACCCGGAACCCAGCGACCCACAACCCACGACCCACAACCCACGGCTCAGGACCGACGGCGGCGGGAACGGACGTACTTCGTACCTCGTCCGTTCCCGCCGCCGACCGGCTTCCGCCAGTGCTCCGGTGTCGGTGTGCTGTCGGTGCGCTGTCGGTTGTCGGTGACGGGTGTCGCTGAGGTGTCCGTGCTCTGTCGGCGAGGTCTGGAACGTTTCACGGAGATCCTGCCGGGCGTCATCCGGCAGGCGTGAACACGCGAGGAACCACTATGAGCACTCACGTCACGATCATCGGCGCAGGACTCGGCGGTCTCACGCTCGCCCGCGTCCTCCACGTCCACGGAATCCCGTCCACGGTCTACGAGGCGGAGTCCTCCGCGACGGCGCGCACGCAGGGCGGGCTGCTCGACATCCGCGACTACAACGGCCAACCGGCTCTGCGGGCGGCCGGCTTGATGGACGAGTTCCGCGGCATCGTCCTGGAGGGACGTCAGGCGATGCGGATCCTGGACCGGGACGGGAAGATCCTTTTCGATCTGCCGGACGACGGTACGGGTGGCAGTCCCGAGGTGCTGCGCGGCGAGCTGCGGCAGCTGCTGCTCGACTCGCTTCCGGCCGGCACCGTCCGGTGGGGGCACAAGGTCAGCGGTGTCCGTGCCCTCGGCGACGGCCGCCATGAGGTGGTCTTCGCCGACGGCACCACCGTCGTCACGGGCCTGCTGGTCGGCGCCGACGGAGCGTGGTCCCGAGTCCGGCCACTGCTTTCCGACGCGGCCCCCGAGTACATAGGCATCTCGTTCGTCGAGACCTACCTGTTCGACGGTGACACCCGGCACCCGACCAGCGCGAAGATCCTCGGTGCCGGAGCGACGATGGCGCTCGAGCCGGGAAAGGGAATCATGGCTCACCGGGAGCGCGACGGGAAGTTCCACTCCTGGGTGATGCTTTCCAGGCCGCGGGACTGGTTCGCCGGCATCGACTTCACCGATCCCGCCGCGGCCACCGCCCGGACAGTGAACGAGTTCGACGGCTGGGCACCGGAGCTCACCGCGCTGATCAGCGACGGTGAGACCGCACCTGTCCTGCGCACCCTCCACACCCTGCCCATCGAGCACCGGTGGGACCGGGTGCCGGGGGTGACCCTGCTCGGCGACGCCGCCCACCTCACGGGCCCGAACGGTGAGGGCGCCAACCTGGCCATGTACGACGGCGCCGAACTCGGCGAGGCCGTCGCCGCACACCCCGACGACATCGAGACCGCGCTCACCGCATACGAGCAGGCCATGTTCTCCCGAAGCGCCGCGTCCGCCGCCGAGCAACTCGATCTCCACGAGCTCCTCGGCGACGGCACACCCGACAACCTGATCGACAAGTTCGCCGGGAACTGAACGTTCCGACCACAAGGGTCCGCCCGGTTGTTCAGGCGCCCGCAGCGGTGAGGAGGCGTCCGCCCGCGCGGAGGCCTCCTCACCGCGGATACGAGGTGACGCCGCGGCCGGTGAGCAGGCGGACTACGGGATCTCGATCTGCCGTGCCTCGCTCCGCATGTCGTCGGCGTCCTCCGCCAGGAGCCAGCCCCCGGCGACGAGTTCGTCCAGCCGGCTGTCGAAGCGCTCGACGTACGTGGACGAACTCCCGTACAGCTCCCGCAGTTTCGGCGGGTCGAACGGCTTCTCGCTGCCGATCGTCAGGTAGCTCGGAGTACCGTCCGGGTTGGTCGGGTTGGCCCGGTACGCGGAGTGCGGCACGTCCAACTGGACGCTGCGCACCCCGCCCTTGGTGTTGCCGTGCTCGTCGAGGGCGAAGTAGCCGTCCTCGCCCACCTCCAGGCGGTCGGCGCGAGGCGGCACCGTGCCGTTCGCCACCCACTCGACCAGGTGGTGCAGGCCCATGTTGAACAGCTCGAAGTGCGGCAGGCTGTTCATCTTCGGGCCGAAGGTGACGTCGTCGTCCGGGAACGTCGCCTTCCACAACGACACGTCGTTGTACGGCGCTTGGCGGGTGCCCATGTGGGGGATGCCGGCGAGCTCGTAGAGGCGGAACCGGTCGCCGGGCTTGTCGCTGTCGTCGCGCCGGTACTGGCGGCCCTCGTGGCCGGGGACGAACGAGTAGGTGGGGACGGAGACGTCTCCGTCGCTCATGACCTGTACGACCGGCACGTCCACGTCGTGGAAGGGGGCGAGGGGGAAGCCCGACGGGAAGAAACCGTCGTAGACGGGCGCCCCGCCGGCCAGGCGCTGTACGTCGTGGGCGGAGTCGACGTAGGTGGTGGTGACCCAGCCGGTCTGCGAGTGGCCGGCGAGGACGACCTGCCCCACCTCCGTGTCCGCGAACGGTCCCTCGGGCGAGCGGAGAGCGGCGCCGACCTGGGCGAGGATCGTGCTCGCCGCCCGGTTCCGGCGGCGCAGCTCGCTGAAGAAGAACTTCGACGCCTCGCGGTTTCCGAGGTTGGCGTTCATGTCGAAGTCCGCGCTGTCGGGACCCTCGATGTGCAGGGACTCGTAGCGCTGTGCGTTGGACGCCTTCACATGCAGGTCCAGCGTGGTCTTCTGCGCGGTGATCTCCACCCACGCGTGGCCCGACCGCAGGATGTAGGGGCCGGTGTAGATCCAGATCGGCGCGATCCCGTGGACGTGCAGCGGCTCGGCGATCACGGTGCCGCTGAAGCGCGCCCAGTCCCTGGGGCGTCGTACGAGCACGGTCGTCGCGTAGGAGTGGCCGTCCTCCTCACCGGTGGCGATCCACTCCTCCTCGACGTAGTCGTACGTGTCGAGGGACGGCACGTGGGTGCCGTAGGGGGCGAAGGCCGCTGAGCCGTCGTCCGGTGACTGGCGCAGTACTGCCGGGGTCACGGTGTCCATGGTGCTCCTAGGTGGGCGTGCGGCCGTCAGCGGGGAATGATCGGGAGGATGAGACGGGAGGCGCGCAGCTCGTCGTGGAAGACGTGCTGGGTGGCCGGCACCGTCTTGTCCGAGGTGGCGTGGGTGATGCGCTCGCCCGTGTTCGGGTTGAGGTCGAAGGTGGGGAACTCGCTGGAGGAGACGTCGAGCCGGATGCGGTGCCCGGCCTTGAAGACGGTGCTCGTCGCCCACAGGCTGATCTCGTAGCGGTACGGCGTTCCCGGCGTCCGGGGCTCGGCCACCCCGTGTCCGGTGCGGACGATGCCCTGGCAGACGGTGACGGCGGTGCCGTCGGGGAAGACGTCGATCAGCTTCGCGGTGAAGTCGGTGTTCTCCACGGACGACGACGCCCACAGCTCCAGCGTCACCGGACCGGTGACCTCCACCTCGTCCGCCAGCGCCGGGGTGGCGTAGACGAGCACGTCGGAGCGCAGGGCCGTGGCGTCGAGGTCCACCGGGTCGCCGTACGCCGCGCCTGTCCTGAGTGAGCCGGGCACGGGGTCGCTCGGGTCGTACACGTACACGTCCGGCTGCTCGTCGGCCGGTGCCTGTGTCGACAGGCTGCGGTCACCGTCCGTGCCGTGCAGGTGGTACGGGGTCCACTCGGTCCTGGCGAGGGGCCATTCCTGCTCCTCGCGCCAGACGTTGTCGCCCATCACGTACAGCCGGACCGGCGGTTCCTGCGTCTCGTAGTCCGGCAGTTCGCCCTTGAGGTGGTGGGCGAAGAACCGCATGACCGGTGCTTCCGGGCTGAAGTCGACGAAGTACCCGGCGTTGTCGTCGGCGTCGGGCCGTTGCTGGACGCAGTTGTGGTTCCACGGCCCGATGAGCAGGCGCTGCCCTTCGCGGGCCCGCGTCATGGCGGTGTACGCGTCCAGGTTGCCCTTGAGGAAGAAGTCGTACCAACCGCCCAGGTGGAAGACCGGCAGGTCGATGTCGTCGGCGTGGGCGGCGGCGCTCATCTGCCGCCAGTACGGGTCGTCCCCGTCGACGTGGTCGCAGTGGTCGCGGAACCAGGGTGCCAGCTCCCGCAGTTCCTCGACGTCCCGCAGCGGGCGGCGCTCCAGCATGCTGCGGGTGGTCTCCACCTCCAGCCGGGTCAACTCGGCCATTTTCACCGGGTCACCGAGCCCCCCGGCGTCCATGATCGCGCCGGCGGCGGCGAAGCCGGGCAGCGGCGACGGTACGTCCCGGCGGGCGGCCTCCTCCGTGGTCATCATGCCGCTCCAGCTCAGCGCGAGGCCGAGGTGGAGCACGCCGGGCGCGTAGTACCAGGCGCTGTCGCCCCAGTCCCAGCTGCAGGTGAAGGGGGCGAGCGCGACCAGGTGCGGCGGCCGGGCGATGGCGGCGGTCCACTGGGAGAAGCCGCTGTAGGACATGCCCCACATGCCCACCTTGCCGTTCGACCAGGGCTGGGCCGCCGCCCACTCGACGGCGTCGTACCCGTCCTCCACATCCGGCGAGAACGGGTAGAAGTCGCCTTCGGATCCGAACCGGCCGCGACAGCTCTGCACGATGACGGCGTAGCCCTGATGGGCGATGCCCTGCGCGAACATCGCCGAGATCCCGTCGCGCGGGGTGTACGGGTAGCGCTGGAGCAGCACCGGGTAGGGCCCCGGCCCGGCCGGTCGGAAGATGTCGGTACGCAGACGGATGCCGTCGCGCATCGGCACCATCACGTCGTTCTCGACGACGAGTTCAGCGGCGTCAGCCATGTGGTTGTGTCCCCTTCGGTTTGACTCGTGGTCGGTCAGCGCAGAGCGGTGCCGGTACTGATTCCGCCGTCCACGTCGAGGATCACGCCCGTCACGTAGCGGGCTGCCTCCGAGCACAGGTACGCGGCGGCCTCGGCGATGTCCGTGGGGTCTCCGATGTGTCCCATGGGCACCCGGGCGGCGAGCTTCGCGCGGGCGGCGTCGTTCATCGAGGCCAGCATCGGCGTGCTGATGAGGCCGGGCGCGATCGCGTTCGACGTGATGCCGTGCTTGGCGCCCTCGAGGGCGATCGTGCGGGCCATGCCCACCACGCCGGCCTTCGCGGCCGCGTAGTTGACCTGCCCGAAGTTGCCCCGCCAGGACATGGAGGAGAAGGACAGGATGCGGCCGTAGTCCTGCCGCTTCATGTGCGGGAACACCGCCCGGCAGCAGTTGAACATGCCGCGCAGGCTGACGTCGACGACGGCGTCCCACTCGTCGTCGGTCATCCGCTCCAGCCGGTTGTCGCGGATCACCCCGGCGTTGTTCACCAGGACGTCCACCCGGCCGAGGGCGTCCACCGTGCCGGCCACCCACTCGTCGACCTGCTCGCGGTCGGCCACGTTCACGACCGACGTGCGTACGTCACCGCCGCACTGCTCGGCGGTCTCCTTCAGCGAGGCGTCGTTGACGTCGCACAACGCCAGGCGCGCGCCCTCCGCGGCGAACCGCTGGGCCATGGCGCGGCCCAGTCCCTGTCCGGCCCCGGTGATCAGAACCACTCGGTCTTCATAACGTCGCACGGTGCTACCTCACGGCTCGCTGGTCGAAGAAACGGGTGAGCTTGGCGGCGATGTCCTGCTCGCGCCAGTGCTCGGCGAACACGTCGAGCTCCTGCAGCAGGGCCTCCGCCACGGTCGGATCGGCGAGCAGCTGCTTCAGCCGCGCATGGCCGGGCGGCAGCCCCGTGAAGGAGCGCGCCACGGCCGAGACGGTCGCCTCGAACTCCTCGGCCTCGACGACGGCCTGGACGAAGCCGCTGGGCACGAACTGTTCGGCCGGCAGCAGCTCACCGGTGAGCATCAGGCGCCGGGCCAGCGGATCGCCCACCTTGCGGGGCAGCCGCACGCTCGAACCGGCGCCGGGCAGCAGCCCGTTGCGGATGTGCCCGTCGCCGATGACCGTGCCCGCCCGGGCCACGACCGCGTCGCAGGCGAGCGCCAACTCCAGCCCGCCGGCGACCACATGGCCGTGCACGGCCGCGATGACCGGCTTCGGTGCCGTCTCCAGCCGGGTGAAGCATTCGGAGACCGTGCCGAGGAACGCCAGCGGGTCGCCGCCGGTGCCGGCCAGCTCCAGCAGGTGGCGCAGATCGGCGCCGGCGCAGAAGCTCGGCCCGTTCCCGGAGATCACCACGGCCTCGGTGTCCGGGTCGGCCATCGCGGCGGCGACGGCGTCGTCCAGGGCCTGGATCAGCTCCGGGTTGATCGAGTTCCGGCTGTCGGGCCGGTTGAGCCGGAGCCGGCGCACGGCGCCGGACTGCTCGGTGAGTACTGCGGTGGTCACGCGTGGGCCCCTGGGTCGCTCTGGCGCTGCTGGCGCAGGACGTATCGCTGGATCTTTCCGCTGGGCGTCTTCGGCAGCTTGTCGGCGAAGTGCACCGTGCGGGGGTAGGCATGGGCGGCGAAGCGCTTCTTCACCAACTGCTGGAGTTCGACGGCCAGTTGGTCGGAGGCCTCGACTCCGTCCTGGAGGACGACAAAGGCCTCCAGGACCTCGCCGCGGACCTCGTCGGGCGCGGCGATGACCGCGCACTCGACCACCGCGGGGTGGGTGACCAGGACGGACTCGACGTCGAACGGGCCGATGCGGTAGCCGGCCATGATGATCACGTCGTCGTCCCGGGACGAGAAGTGGAAGTAGCCCTCCTCGTCCACCCGGCCGACGTCACCGGTGTAGTACCAGCGGCCGTCGGGGCTGAACTTCTCCGCGCTCTTCACCGGGTCGCCCTCGTACCCGTGGAACCAGGCGAGCGGGCTCGCGGCGAGGTCGGCGGCGATGCGGCCGACCTCGCCCGCGGGGGCGATCTCGTCACGGTCCTCGTGCAGGACGCGCAGGCTCCACCCGGGCATCGGATGCCCCATGGACCCGGGCAGCACCGGCCGGCGCAGCGCCGGGAACTGGTGGTTGTTGACCAGCATGCCTGCCTCGGTCTGCCCGTAGTGGTCGTGCACCTGGATGCCGAACGCCTCCTCGGCCCAGGCGTTGACCTCGGGGGTCAGCGGCTCGCCCGCACTGGACGCGCAGCGCAGCGCGAGACCGTCCGGCACCGGGACGCCGGAGGCGCGCAGTGACCGGTAGACGGTGGGGGCGGCGGTGAAGTTGGTGACCTTGAAGTCGTTCATCACCTGCCAGGTGAGCTCGGCGGAGAACCCGGAGTGCAGCAGCACGCTGGGCACGCCCAGGCTCAGCGAGGCGATCACGCCGAAGTAGAGCCCGTAGGCCCAGCCGGGGTCGGCGGCGTTCCAGAAGACGTCGTCCTTCGTCACGCCGCAGCCGTACTCGGCGTAGAGACGGAAGCCGGAGATCGCCGCGGTGGGTACGACGACGCCCTTGGGGCGGCCCGTCGTGCCGGACGTGAAGATGTGCACCAGCGGCGCGTCCCCGCCCAGGACGGCGGCAGGGTAGCCGGGCCCATGCGCGTCGAGCAGCTCGGTGAAGCGGAGATCACCGGGCTTGCCGGGGCCGCCGCTGACGACGGTCCGCCACTTCGCGTCGGCCGGGATGTCCTCGCCCGGCTCCAGCTTCGCCCGCTGCGACTCGTCGCAGACGACGACCTTGGCCTCACTGGCCAGCAGGCGCAGGGCGATCGCCGGGGGCGCGAAGGCGGTGAACAGCGGCACCGTCACCGCGCCGAGCCGCCAGGTGGCGAGCAGGGCGACGAGGTAGTCGACGCTCTTGCCCATCAGCGTCGCCACGCGGTCGCCGGGCCCCACGCCGAGGTCGGCCAGGGCGGCTGCGAACCGCTCGGACTCCGTCTTCAGCCGGCCGTAGGTCAGCACGGTGGCCGACAGGTCCGGCTCGATGACGGTGTAGGCCACGGCGTCGGACGGGTGTCCGTCGCAGAGGAGGTGGGCGACGCCGGCGTGCGGGTCGCTGTAGAGGGTGACCAGCTCGTGGACCCGGTCGAGCGGGTCGGTGGCAGAGCTGGAATCGGTGAGGGCCATCGTTTGCCTCATAACGGAACGACGAAGGCGACCTTCGATGTGCGGGTACGATTTCGCGTACGTTAGTACTCGATGAAGTATTCATCAAGGGTGTGAACAGTAGACACCGTGTCGAATGCGTGCACGGCGTGGTCGAAGTGTGGTCGGTGGGTCCCCGCCAGGTCAGCGAGGCGTCTTGGAGACCGCCCCGAGGACGAGGTCGCTCAGCTCGATGAACGCGTCCCCGGAGGACAGCCCCGTCGAGGCGAGCAGCTCACGGCTGTGGATGCCGTCGATCAGCAGCCCCACGGCCTGACTGACGAACTCGGCGTGCACCGCCCGGAAGTCGCCCGACTCCACGCCCGCGTGGATCATCCCGCGGACCCTGCTCGTCGCGGCGAGAGAGTTGACGGTGTAGACCTCCCTCGTCGTGTCGTTGTCGAGCATGTCCTCGTAGCAGGCGGCCGACATACGACGCATCTGCTTGCCCACCGCCGCCAGATACGTGGCGATCTGCTGGGCCGGGTCCGCGACCTCGGCGACCTCCTCCTCCACCCGTTCCGTCGCGTCGTGGAAGAAACGCTTGAGAGCGGTCGCCACGAGATGGTGGCGGTTGGAGGAGAGCGCGTACAGCGTGGACTTCGAGCACTGCAGACGGGTGGCGAGCGTGTCGACGGTCAGCCCGGCGAAGCCTTCCGCCAGGACGATCACCTGGAGTTTCCCGAGCAACTCGTCCCGCCGGTCGTCGTCGAGTCGCTTACGGCCGGTACCGTTCGCGCGCCGACCGGTCCGTGAGCCGGGCTGCACGGCTGCGTCACTCCCCACCGGGGCCGGACTGTTCGAGTACGGAATCATGCCTCATCGTACCGCGAGCCTCCGAAATCACGGTTCACGAGGACGTGGCACCCCCTCGCGAGGTCGGTAGGTGAGCCCGTGGCCGAACACGAACACCGGGTCCCTGCCGTCGCTCGGGACGTCGGAGCGCTGTCGTTCGACGTCGGCCATCGATCGGGGCAGCTGGAAGGGCAGTCTGCCCTCGGGGGCCCGTCGTCCGAAGAGCACGTCGAGCAGCGGCTCGTCACCCGTGCCGTAGTTCCCGACCAGGGCGGCCGAGGCGTCGGCGATCTCCGGGATCACGGCGGGGCGTTCCAGGTAGATGTCGACGACGGTGGGCACCCTGGCGCACATGCCGAGGACGGCGGCGAGTTCCTCCGCGCCGAAGGCGAGCCCGCCGGAGTGGAAATGGGACTCCAGAGGGCCGGCACGCCGGTCGTAGGGGGTGCTCAGCCGCAGGATCGCCACGTCCGCCTCCTCGGGGGTGGCCACGACGGTGCCGTACCCGGCGGCGGTCTCGGCGTCGACACCCTCGACGTGGACACGGGTGCCCTCGGTGAGCGGGAGCAGGGCGCCGGTGTTCTTCAGCGGGGTGTTCTTCAGCAGGGTGATGGACCGGCTCTGTGCCGTCCGTCCAGCCTGGACCGCTTCCGCGGTGCCCACCACGGACGCGGCGGCGTCGACGTCCACGAACGGGTTCTCGAACAGGCCGAGGACGAACTTCTCGCGCAGCAGCCGCCGTACGGACACGTCGAGACGCTCCTCGGACACCCTGCCCGTGCGCACCAGCTCGACGATCAGGTCGGGGCAGGACTCGCCGCCGAACTGGTCGCAGCCGGCCTCGATGACCTTCAACGCCCGCTCGGACGGTTCGAGTCCCTCCACGCCCCAGGCCCGCGCCGGGCCGAGCACGGTGTCGTTGACCAGGCTCCAGTCGGTGCACACGATGCCGTCGAAGCCGAGTTTCTCGCGCAGCAGCCCGGTGATCACGCCCTTGTTGAAGCCGAAGCCGACGGCCTCCATGCCGGTGTCCACCGGCATGCCGTAGTACGGCATCAGCTGCGAGGTGCCGGCCTCCAGGGCCTTGAGGAAGGGCGCGAGGTGGTGGTCGAACATGCCGCCCGGGTAGACCTGTTCGCGACCGTGCGGGAAGTGCGGGTCCTCGCCGTCCTTCTGCGGTCCGCCGCCGGGGAAGTGCTTGGTCATCGCCGAGACCGAGTGCGAGCCGAGGTCCTCGCCCTGCAGGCCCTTGATGTACGCGGCGACCAGGCGGCCGGTGAGGTCCGCGTTCTCGCCGAAGGTGCCGCTGATCCGGGACCAGCGCGGCTCGGTCGCCAGGTCGATCTGCGGATGCAGGGCCACCCGGATGCCGACCGCGAAGTACTCCCGCCGCACCAGGTCGCCGAAGGCCCGCACGGTCTCCTCGTCGCCGATCGCGGCGAGACCCGTGGTCTCCGGGAACTGGGCGAAACCGCGCGCGAGCGCCGACGTGCCCCAGTTCTCGGTGAAGTGGTGGCGCGGGTCGCTGGACAGCGTCACGGGGATGCCGAGGCGGGTGGACAGCGCCACCTCCTGGAGGCGGTTGTGCCAGGCCGCGATCTCCTCGGGCTCGGCGCCGCCGACCAGGTTGAAGTGGTTCAGGTGCCGGACCTCCACCATCTCGCGCACCGGGCGGCCCCACAGCATCCGCTCGGGGTCCTCGACGAACTCACCGCCGGGCCCCATGACGGCCCGGTCGTGGAACATCAGCCCGGCCTTCTCCGCCAGGGTCATCCGGCCGAGGAGATCCTCGACCCGCTCCTCGACGGGGCGGGACGAGTCCTCGTACGGTGCGGTGGAACCCCCGCGGAAACGGTTGCGGATCATGTCCATGTCTCCTCGGCAGGCGTCGGGGCGGGGCTACTCGCCGGTGCTCGAAGGCTTGCGCCCGCCGAGCGGCAGCCACCGCTGTCGCAGCGAGTGGGCGGCGGCCTTGGGGTGCCGTTCGCGGGTGAAGACGCCCTTCTTGTTGCCGCCGACCCGGTGGATCCCGTTCGACGTCTGGAAGTCGGCGAAGTTCCACACGTGTTCGCCGATGAAGGCGTCGATACGGTCGAAGACGCGGTGGTTCGCCTCCAGGTAGGCGAGCTGGTACTCCTCCGTCCAGGGCGTGTCCCACACGGAGTGCAGCCCCGGCAGGGTGTCCGCCCCGTACTCGCTCATCATGATCGGCTTGCCGAACTTCTCGGCCCAGCCGCGCAGATCGCCCTCCAGGTACACCTCCGCCGTGGCCAGGTCGCCGGTGGCGATGTACCAGCCGTAGTAGCGGTTGATGCACAGCACGTCGAAGAGGTCGGCGATGAGGTCGTTCTCGTGCGTCGCGAACATCACCGCCGCATAGCTCACCGGACGCGTCGGGTCGAGCTTGTGGGTCAGCTCGACGAGCGGCTCGAAGTACTCCCGCGCGCCCTGCTCGTTGGAGGACGGCTCGTTGGCGATGCACCACATCACGACGCTGGGATGGTTCTTGTCGCGGGCGATGAGCTCCCGGATCGCCTGGGCGTGCGCGGCCCGGGTGTCGTCGTTGAACGTCTCCTCGGAGAACGTGGCCCGCGGCGGGGTGCCCATCAGTCCGGCCTCCACGGCCAGGTTGAGACCGACGGCCGCGGTCTCGTCGATGACGACGATGCCGTGCCGGTCGGCGAACTCCATGACCTCCTCGGCGTACGGATAGTGCGACGTACGGAACGAGTTGGCGCCTATCCACTCCATCAGCTGGAAGTCGTGGACGAGGTAGGCGTCGTCGTGGCCCTTGCCGCGCACCGGGGTGTCCTCGTGCTTGCCGAAGCCGGTGAAGTAGAACGGCTCGCCGTTGATGAGGAACTGGGTCCCGCGCACCTCGACCGTGCGCACCCCGAACGGCTCGGTGAAGGTGTCCACGACCTCGCCGCCACCGGTCCCGTCTCCGTCCAGTACCTCTACGACGAGGTCGTAGAGGTACGCCGCACCCGGCCGCCACAGCGTCACGTCGTCGATCCGCAGGGTGCCGTTCGCCCCCTCCCCGGCGGCGACCTCGATGCCGTCGGCGTCGAGCGCGCGCACCCGGACCGCGGCCGGCGCGTTCGTCTCGACCGAGTAGTCGACCGTCCCGCTCGTGCCGTCGAGGCCGGTCACGACGGTGATGTCGTCGATGTGGACCGCGGGCTTGCTGTACAGCCACACCGAGCGGGCGAGCCCCGCGTAGTTGTAGAAGTCGTGCAGGTACGTCTGCTTCCGCCGGCCGTCGTGGGCGACGGTGATCGAGCCGGGCGGAATCGTGACGCTGGTCAGCTCGTTGTTGACGCCGATGGTGAGCCGGAACTCCCCGCCGGGGCGGACGTGTTCGGTGATGTCGGCCTCGAACGGCGTGTAGCCGCCCACGTGCTGGGCGACCAGCACGTCGTCGACGTACACCTTCCCCTCGTGCGTGGCGGCGTCGACCCGCAGCACGACCCGCTCGCCCGCCCAGCCGCGCGGCACCCGCACCGGACGCTGGTACCAGACCCAGCCGACGTGGTCGCGGATCGCGCTGTCGGTGAACAGGTCGTTGTAGCTGGCCGGTACGGGAGCCTCCAGCCGCGTGTCGAGCGGGCCGGTCCACGGCTCGGGGCCGACAGCGGGGGCGACGGCGAACCGCCAGATCCCGTCGAGGTTCACCAGCTCGCGGGTGGCGGTGGAGCGGGGCTTGAGCATCGAAGGTTCTCCTGTGCGGTGGGGTCGTGGGGGTCCGGCGCACGGCCGGGCGGCCCCGCCCGGCATCGGACGGGCGGGGCCGGCGCCGTCAGTCCTCGGCGTTCTCGAGCGTCAGGCGCCACTCCCACGCGTACTCGCTGCCCACGAGCCGGTGGCGCGGGTGGGTGTCGGGGCCGAGGACCGCGGTGCCGAGGCCGCGGTGCGCGATGTCGAGGTGCACCACGGTCTTCTCGCTCGGCTGGAGCTCCCACCAGTGGTCGGCCGCCTCGATCTCGCTCACCTCGTAGCGGCCCACGTTCATGTGGAGCGCGGTCGGGTGGGCGGTGCGGACCGTGCCGGCGGGGCCGGTCAGGGTCAGTGCGGTGACCTCGCCGCGGGTGCCGTTCTCCTGCGGGAGGAGGTAGGGCACGGCCAGGTCGTCGATGGGGCTCTCCCAGGAGCCGAGCAGGGCCGAGGCCCGCCGGTCGGGGTAGTTCTCCCACGGGCCGAGACCGACCCAGCCCGCGTCCTGGAACCCGTCGACGAGTTCGAACTCCATGCCGACACGCAGCCCGTCACGCGTGCCCTCCGGCAGCGTGACCTGCTCGGCGAGGACCCAGTCGCCGTCGGCGAGCGCGGTGATCGTCCGCCGGTGCACGACCTCGTCGCCGAAGGCGGCCTCGTAGCGGGTGGTGACCACGGCACCGTCGCCGGTCTCCTTGACCTCGACGTCGGCCGGCGTGAGCTTGAAGAAGCCGGAGCGGACGAACCGGTTGTCCAGGGAGAACGACTTGTCGTGGCAGGTCATCGCCCGCCACAGGCCGAGCTGCGGGGAGCGGCGCAGCAGCGGGTGACTCAGGTTGCCCTCGGCGTCGAGGGGCAGCGCGGCCCGCTTCGCCGGGGCGGCCGGAAGCTGTACGGGTGTCCGAGGGAAGGTGACCTGCTCGGCCGCGACCTCGGTGCCCGCCGGTGCCCACAGGGCGTCCTGGCGGGTCCGCACGGTCAGCGTCAGGGCCAGCGCCCCCGGTTCGGCGGCGAGCGACTTCCGCAGTGCGGCGGGGATCTCGATCGTGGCCTCGGCGCCCGCGGACACCTCCGGGGTCGGGACGGCCACGGCCTTGCCAGGACCGGCCGGGGTCTCGACGCGCAGTTCCAGCTTGTACGCGCCGAGGTCCGCGAACGACTGGCGGTTGCGGATCCGGAGCGTTCCGGCCCGGGCCTCCTCGGCGTCCGAGACGGTACGGACCGGGCTGAACAGGCCGCGCGCCTCGAACAGCGCGGGCTTCGGGGTGAGGTCGGAGAACACCACGCCGTTGACGAGCATCGGCCCGTTGTGGGTCTCGTCGCCGAAGTCGCCGCCGTAGCGCAGCTTCCCGTCGCCGTCCCGGTCCAGGGAGTGGTCCGTGAACTGCCAGATGAAGCCGCCCTGGAGTCCGGGCAGCGACTCGAAGAGCTCCCAGTAGTCGGAGAGCCCGCCGGTGCCGTTGCCCATGGAGAACGCGTACTCGCAGGTGATCAGCGGGCGGTCGGCGCGCGGGTCGGCGGAGTAGCCGGTGAGGCTGGCCAGGGCCGGGTACATCGGGCAGAGGATGTCGGTCACGGCGTGCCCGGCGTGCCAGTCGGTGGAGATCGAGCCCTCGTAGTGCACGGGCCGGGTCGGGTCGAAGCGCCGGAGCCAGGCGGTGGCCGCGTCGTGCGCCGAGCCGTCGCCGGTCTCGTTGCCCAGCGACCAGGAGATCACCGACGGGTGGTTGCGGTCGCGCAGCACCATCCGGGAGATGCGCTCGATGATCGGGGTCAGGTAGGTGGGGTCGTCGGCGATCGTGGAGGCGAAGGCGTGGCCCTCGACGTCCGCCTCGTCGATGACGTAGAACCCGATCTCGTCGCACAGGTCGAGGACCTGCGGGTCGTTGGGGTAGTGCGAGGTGCGGATCGCGTTCACGTTGAACCGCTTGAGCAGGGACAGCTCCGCCAGGTGCCGCTCCCGGGACATGACGCGCCCGGTCTTCGGGTCGACGTCGTGCCGCGCCATGCCCTGGATCAGGATCCGCTTGCCGTTGACGAGCAGGTCGGCGCCCTCGACGCGCACCCGGCGGAAGCCGACACGAATCCGGGCCTCGTCGGCGACCTTCCCGTCCGGCGACACGAGCTGGACGACGAGGTCTTCCAGGTGGGGCACCTCCGCCGACCAGGGCGTGACGTCGAGGTCGGAGAGGGAGAAGGCCGCGCGGCCGGCGGGCGCCGCCGGGTCCGGGAGCTTGGTCATGGTCGCCGGGATCGCACGGAACTCCGGCGGGACGGGCGCGCCCGCCGCCGTGATGCTGATCATGTCCATGAAGTCTTCGGGTAGCAGCGACTCGGGGCGCACCGACCGGTCCAGCGACGGCAGCGGAAGGGTGCGGGTGCCGAGGCGGGCGGAGACGGGCAGCCTGATCGACCGGTCGAGCACGTCGATCCGCACCGACCAGCCACCGGTGTCGTAGAGGTGGTCCAGACCCGACGTGGACACCTCCACCCGAAGGTCGCCGCGCCCGGTCTCCGGGTCGTAGTCGGCGACTGCGGACACGTCGGCCAGGGCGATGTCCGGCACGGTGTAGAGGTAGACCGGGCGGGTCAGTCCCGACTGCCACCAGTGGTCCTGGTCCTCCAGATAGCTGCCGGCCGACCACTTGGCGACCCGCAGGTCGATCCGGTTCGTGCCGGGCACGACGGCGTCGGTGATGTCGAACTCGGCCGCCAGGTGCGAGTCCGAACTGCTGCCCACCGGGCGGTCGTTGACGACCACGCGCAGCAGACCCGAGGCGGCCCCGACATGCAGGATCGTCCGGCGCCCGGCGACGGGCGACAGCTGGATCACCCGGCGGTAGACACCCGTCGGATTGTGCGCGGGGACCTGCGGGGGCACCTCGTCGAACGGCATCGGCACGTTCGTGTAGTGCGGCACGTCCCCGTCCGCGAGGTCCTCCTGCATCGTCCACAGGCTCGGGACCTGGACCTTCTTCCAGTTCAGGTCGAGCGGCGCGGTCGGCGACGGAAGCAGCTGGAAGTCCCAGGTGCCGTCGAGCTCCACATCGGGAGTCCGGCGCAGGGCGCGCATCGGCAGCCGGCCCACGGCGTGCAGTCCGGAGGCGTCCCAGGGGCCCGTCGTGTTCTCCGTCGTCGTCATGCCTGCTCCTCCAGTGCCTTGCCGCCGCTGCGGGCGACCTCTCCAAGCCAGCCGAGACTCGGCTTCGGGTGCCTCTCGAACGTCTCGCGGTCGACCGCGATGAGTCCGAACGTGGGCTCCCAGTGGCCCCACTCGTAGTTGTCCAGCGCGGTCCAGTGGAGGTAGCCACGTACGTCGATGCCGTCGTCGACCGTCGCGAACAGGTGGCGCAGAGCCTCCGAGGTGTACGCGATGCGGCGGGTGTCGTCGTCGGTGGCGATGCCGTTCTCTGTGATGAGGACCGGGGTGTGGCCGGTGGTCTCCCAGGCGTGCCGGACGGCGATGCCGAGGGCGTCGGGCCGGTACGCGTTGCCCGTCAGCGTGTTGTCGGGGTGCTCGGGGTGAGGGACGATGCCGTTGGCGTCGACGGTCTGGCTGGAGTATGACTGGACGCCGATGAAGTCGTCGCCGCGGGCGGCTTCGAGGTAGAGGTCCTCGCGGACGTACCGCACCTCGCGCAGCTTCTCCTCGTTGCCCGGGGTCGCGGTGAGCGACTGACAGGCCACGGTCCAGCCGGACTTGGCGCCGGTGCGCTCCTTGAGAACCTCGCGGGCGGCCTGGTGGGCCTGGGCCAGCCGGCGCCCGATCGTCGGGTCGGGGGAGGGCAGCACCGGGCGGGCGTCCCCCTCGACGGTGGGGCTCAGCCACTTCTCCGCGTCGTCGCCCTCGGCCGGTGCCTGCTGCTGGGACTGGCCCATCAGCGCCATCAGGGCGAGGATGTTCGGCTCGTTGATCGTGCAGACCCACTCGACGCCGTCGAGGATGCGGGTGGCGGTCTCGACGTAGGACCGGAAGCGGTCGATCGCCCGGTCCTCCAGCCAGCCGCCGTCCTCGGTGAACCAGCGGGGGTTGGTGAAGTGGTGGAGGGTGACGACCGGGGTGAGGCCGAGGTCCACGGCGGTGTCGATCATCCGCCGGTAGTGGGCCAGCTCGGCCAGGGAGATGTGTCCCTCGTGGGGCTCGATACGGGCCCACTCGATCCCGAAGCGGTAGGCGTTCAGGCCGGCGTCGGCCAGCAGGCGCATGTCCTCGGCGTAGCGGTGGTAGCTGTCGATCGCGTCGCCGCTGCGCGCCATGCCGGGCATGTGCGGCTCGAAGGCCCACCAGTCGCTGTTGACGTTGTTGCCTTCGATCTGGTGCGGGGCGGTCGACGCCCCCCAGAGAAAGCCGGGAATCAGTTCAGTCACCGTCGAGATCCTTGCTGGAGACCGGAGAAGGGGACGCGGCTCGGTCGATGGAGACCGGCGGCGATGGTTCTACGCTAGCATGAAATTCGAATCGCGATACTATTTTCGCGGCCGCCCTTTTCGCGGTGGCCGACAATGAGGCCGCCGGACCGGTTCGGCATCCAGCAGCGGGAGAGAGCACATGAACGCAAGCAGCGGCCGCGGGCCGTACGCGAAGTCGGCGGAGGTGCGCCGGCGGATCCTGGAAGCCTGTGTGGACGCCTTCGGCGAGACCGGCTTCTACGGCGCCACCATGAAGGACATCGCCAAGCGCGCCGAGATCAGCCACACCGGGCTGCTGCACCACTTCGCGCGCAAGGAGGACCTGCTCATCGCCGTACTGGAACTGCGCGACGAACGCGGCGCCCAGTTCCTCAAGTCGGCCGACGCCATCGACCCGGCGGCCCACCCCGTCGAGGCCCTCAGGGGAATGCTGGCCGTGATCGTGGACAGCGAACTGCAGCCGGGAATCATGGAGTTGCATTGCGTCCTCTCCGGCGAGGCGACCTCTCCCGGCCACCCCGCGCACACGTACTTCGCGAACCGCTATCGCAGCGTCCGCCGCTTCTACACCGAGGCGTACACGGCGCTCGCCGAACGCGGCGAGCTGCGCTCGGAGGTGGACCCGGCCACCCTCGCCGCGATGACGCTCGCCCTCATCAACGGCCTGCAGGCCCAGTGGCTCTTCGACCGGGACTCGGTGACGATGGAGTCCGCCATCCGCGCCTTCCTGGTGTCCGTCGTCCCGGGGCTGGTGGCCCGATGAGCCTCTCGATCGGCGTACTCGGCGCCGCCCGCATCGTGAAGTCCGCGCTCCTGGAGCCCGCCGCGGAACTCGACGGCGTCGAGGTCACCGCCATCGCCGCCCGCGACCCGGAACGGGCCGCCGCGTTCGCGGCCGAACACGGCATCCCGCGGGTGCTTGACTCGTACGACGCGATCGTCGACGACCCCGCCGTCGACGCCGTGTACGTCCCCACGCCCGCCGCCCTGCACGGACACTGGACGCGCCGCGCCATCGAGGCCGGCAAGCACGTGCTGTGCGAGAAGCCGTTCACGGCCAACGCCGACGAGGCCGCGGCGATCGCCGAACTCGCCGAGTCGAGCGGGCTCGTCGTGATGGAGGCCCTCCACTCGCGCTACCACCCGATGTGGGCGCGGATGACCGAGCTGATCGACTCCGGTGTGCTCGGCCGGATCAGCACCGCCCGGGCGGAGTTCAGCACCCCGCACGCCGACACCACCAACGACATCCGGTGGCAGCCGGACCTCGGCGGCGGCGCCCTGATGGACCTCGGCGTCTATCCGGTACGGCTGCTGCGCCACCTGTTCGGCGAGCCGGAGGTGACCGGGGCGCAGATCCATGACATCGACGGTGTCGACGCCTCGACGACCGCCCAACTCGCCTTCGCGGGAGGGGTGTCGGGCGAGGTCGTCGCGATCATGCAGACCGACGGCGGTTACGCCGCCGAGCTCCACGTCACCGGTTCGGCGGGCACCCTGTACGTGCGCATGCCCTACCACCCGTACCTGTACGGGGAGTTGACGCTCACGACGGAATCGGGCGTCGTCGTGGAGCAGGGCGACCCGCGCACCACGTACTCGTTCCAACTGGAGGCGTTCCGCGACGCCGTGACCAAGGGGGCACCCAATCTGACGGACGCGCGGGAGGCGACGGCGACGATGAAGGTCATCGACGCCGTGTACCGGGCCGGCGGTCTGCGACCGCGCACCCCCATCGCCCCCTAGCAGAGCGGCCGCGATCGCACCGGCCGCCGCGGGGCGGCCGGTGCGATCGCGGCCCGGGACACCGTGAGCCCGTGCGTGGTCAGGCCGCACCGGCCCGCGCGTCCTGCTTGGCATCCGTCAAGGTCTCCGTAAGGGCCTCCGCCTCGGCCAGCCGGCGGCGTTCCGTGCGCCGCCGTGCCTGCTCGACGGGATCCGCGACCGGAGCGGCGAGCAGCAGTCGCTGGGTGTAGGGGTGTTCGGGTGCGGAGGTGACGAGGTCGGCGGAACCGGTCTCGACGATGTCGCCCCGGTAGACCACGCTCACCCGGTGGCTCACGTGCCGCACGACCGCGAGGTCGTGCGAGACGAAGAGGTACGCGACGCCGGTGCGCCGCTGGATGTCGACGAACAGGTCGAGGACGCGTGCCTGGGTCGACAGGTCGAGCGCGGAGACGGGCTCGTCACAGACGATCAGCTTCGGCTCGGGGGCGAGTGCGCGGGCGATCGCGACGCGCTGACGCTGTCCGCCGCTGAACTCGCGGGGCAGCCGCTCCGAGGCGTCCTCCGGCAGTCCCACCTGATCGAGTAGCTGGCGCACCCGCGCCCGTGCGTCACGCGGCGTCGCTCCCTGGACCACCAGCGGCTCGCTGAGGATGTCACCGACGGTCAGCGTCGGGTTGAGCGAGGTGTAGGGGTCCTGGAACACGACCTGGATGTCGCGTGCCAGAGCGCGCCGTGCCTTGCCCGCGACATGGGTGATGTCCTCGCCCGCGAACAGGACGCGTCCGCCGCTCGGCTTCACCAGGCCGAGCACGGCACGGCCGATGGTCGTCTTGCCGGACCCGGACTCGCCGACGATCCCCAGGGTCTCGCCCGAATGCGCCGTCAGGGACACCCCGTGCAGGATCTCCACGGGGCGGGCCCGGAAACCACGCCCCGGATAGGCCACGCGCAGGTCGCTCACGTCGAGCAGGGGAGCTGTCATGATGCCTTCTCCTCAAGGACCTCGGTCGCGCCGGCCGCGGCGCGCTTCGCCAGGGCCTCGGCCACGGCCTCCGGGGGATCGGTCCGCAGGTTGCTCTCGTCGAGGATGGAGCCCAGGAGCATCCGGCTGTACGAATGCTGTGGCGTCCGGAAGATGTCCAGCGCCTCCCCGATCTCGACGACCTCACCTCGCTGCATGACCGCGACACGGCTACAACTGTCCGCCACCACACCGAAGTTGTGGGTGACCAGGAGCACGGCCATGTTCAGCTGCTTCTGCAGGTCCCGCAGCAGGTCCAGGATCTCCGCCTGGACGGTCACGTCGAGCGCGGTGGTCGGCTCGTCGGCGATGAGCAGCTTCGGGCTGCTCGCGACGGCGCCGGCGATGAGTACGCGCTGGGCCATGCCGCCGGAGATCTGGTGCGGGTAGGAGTCGAAGGTGCGCTTCGGGTCGGGGATACCCACACGCTCCAGCAGGGCGAGCACATGGGCGCGCGCGGCCTTCCTGGACAAGTGCTGCGAGGCCCGCAGCCCCTCCACGAGCTGCGACCCCACGGTGAACGACGGGTCGAGGTTCGACATGGGTTCCTGCGGCACGTACGCCACCGACGAGCCGCGCAGGCCACGCAGTTCGCCCTCGCTCAGGCCGAGGAGTTCACGGCCGTCGAGCCTGATCGAACCGCGGGTGACGACGGCTTCCGCCGGCAGTACGCCGAGCAGCGCGAACGCGGTCTGCGTCTTGCCCGACCCCGACTCGCCGACGAGGCCCAGGGTTTCCCCCGCGTCCAGAGTCAACGAGACACCGCTGACGACCTCCTTCAGCTCACCCGAGGGCGTGGGGTAGGCGATGGCGAGGTCTTCCACCGTCAACAGATGCGCGGCAGGGGAGTCGCCGGCCGCGCCGGAGTCGGCGCTCCTGACGAGCCGTGCGGGTGTGGTGATCTTGGCAGGCTTCGGCCTGCTCCGGTCCAGTGCGTCGCGCAGCGAGTTGCCCAGCAGGACGAACGACGCGTTGATGATGCCGAGGGTGAGGCTGGGCCAGATGAACTGCATCGGCTTCTCATAGATGTTGACGAAGCCTTCGCCGATCATCAGGCCGAAGCTGGGGACGGTGTTCGACCCGATACCGAGGAACGCGAGGCCCGACTGGAGGCTGATGGACGACCCCATCAGGAACGCGGTCGCGATGATGATCGGCCCGCGGATCACGAACAGCACGTGCCGGCCGAGAATGCGCAGGTCCGTCAGGCCCGAGACGCGCGCGGCGTCCACGAACAGCTCGTTCTTGACCCCGACGACGAGGCCCCGTACGAGGCGGAAGATGCCGGGCGACGACAGCACACCGAAGATCAGCATCGTGGCCCGGTAGTCACCGCCCGTCAGGGGGAGCAGCACGATCAGCAGGAGCAGACCCGGGAAGGTCATGATGAGGTTGAACACCCAGTCGGTGGTCGTCCGCACCCGGCTGCCGAAGTAGCCGCCGACGAGCCCCGCGGTGACACCGATGACGAGGGGGACGCTCGTGCCGATCAGACCGGCGATCATGCTCGTGTTGATGGAGTGGAGCAGCCGGGAGAAGATGTCGCGGCCGCTCTGGTCGCCCCCGAGCAGGTAGCCCGAGCTGCCGGGGTCGGCGTTGATCGCGTCCAGCGAGGCCTGGTTCGGGCCGTGCGAGGCGAGCAGGGGGCTGAGTATTCCGAGCACGACGATGACGAGCAGCACGCCGCCCGTGATGACGGCCTGCGGGTCCTTGAGCAGCTTGCGCAGGGGCGACTTGCGCTGCGGGACGCTCGGCCCTGTCGCGGTCGCGATGTCGTTGACGCTCACTGCTGCCTCGCCTTCGGGTTGAGCCAGCCGTTGATGATGTCGACGATCAGGTTGACTCCCACGACGAACAGGACCCCGAAGAGGGACATGCCCATGATGATCGGGACGTCTCCCTGGAGGGCCGCGTTGAAGGAGAAGCTGCCGATCCCCGGCAGCGCGAACACGTTTTCGATGATGAGAGCGCCGCCGAGCATCGCGATGAACTCCAGGGACAGGACGGTGAAGGCCGGCCCGGCGGCGTTGCGCAGGGCGTGCTTCAGCACGATCGACCGGGGGGAGATGCCGCGGGTGCGCAGGGTGCGGACGTAGTCCTTGCGCAGCTCGCCGATCATGGCGCCGCGGATCTGGGCGGACAGGTTGGCGATACCACCCATCATCAGGGCGATCACCGGGATGGTGATCGAGGCCAGCCAGCGGCCCGGACTCTCGGCGAAGGGCGTGTAGCCGGTGGCCGGGAGCCAGTCCAGCTTGACGGCGAAGATGACGACGAGGCCGATCGCGAGCAGCAGGTTCGGCACGATGTAGCCGAACAGCGAGGTGAGCTGCGCGAGCCGGTCGATCATGCCACCGCGCGAGGCCGCCAGGACACCGAGGACGACACTGATGACGGCGGTGAGCAACAGGGCGACGACGACGACGGACAGCGTGACGGTGAAGTGGTCGAGGACGGCGGTTCCGACAGGCTGGCTGGTGAAGTACGAGACGCCGAAGTCGCCTTCCAGGGCGTGCAGCAGCCAGTCGAAGTACTGGACGATCACCGGACGGTCCATACCCATCTCGGCCTTCTTCGCCTGGACCGTGGCGGCCGTGGCACCGATTCCGAGAATGCTTCTGACGATGCCGTCGAAGGACGTGCTCAGGAGGAGGAACGTGATCAATGAAACGAGGACGGTGAGCACCAGGCTCGTGCCGAGCCGACGCAACACGTAGGAGATCATGGGTGGTGGTGCTCCTTCGGACCAGGACCGACTGAAGGGGGTTCCGGGCTCGCGGGGCTCCGCGAGCCCGGAACTCACGCGGGCTAGTCGGAGACGCCGAACGCCCGGATGGTGCTGAAGGTGTTGGAACCGTCGCCGAGGTACGTGACACCCTTGGTCGCCCAGCTGTTGCCGAGGAAGGCGATCGGCGAGTTCCACGCGTCCTTGACCGCGAACTCGTTGACCTTCTGGTACGAGGCCACTGCCTTCGCCGGGTCGAGCTCGCCCCGCGCCTTGTCCAGCAGCTTGGTGAGCTTGGGGTCCGTGGAGCGGAAGGGGTTGAGGTAGCCGTCCGGGGCGAAGTTGTTGCCCGCCTCACGCGCGGAGGTGCTCAGTCCGTCGAGGAAGAGGATCAACGGGTACTTCTTCGAGCTGATCGCCGAGAAGTTGTTCTGCGCGGGCACCGGCGTCCACTTCACCTTGATCCCGATGTCTTCGAGCGCCTGCGTGACGGTCGGCTCGAACGCCTTGGTGTAGACGAAGCCCGGCATCGGGACGGAGAAACCCTTCGGATAGCCCGCCTCGGCCAGCAGCTTCTTCGCGGCCTTGGGGTCGAAGGGGTAGGTCTTCTCCAGTGCGGCGTCGTAGACCGAGCCCTTGGGGTTGAAGACCTGGGAAGTCGGCGTCGCGGCACCCTTGAGCAGCTGCTTGGAGATCTTCGCCCGGTCGAACGCCATGTTGATGGCCTGTCGCACCCGGGTGTCCCCGAGCGGCTTGAGCACGCTGCCCGCCCGGTCGGCGAGAATCAGGTTCGCCACCGCGGTGGGATTGAGGGGCGAGATCTTGTAGCCCATTCCCTTGAGCTTGGCGGAGTTCTCGGCGGAGGCCGGGCCGGCGTTGATCTGTCCGGCCTGCAGCGCGTTGGCCGCCGCGGTGGGATCCTGGATCACCTTCACCGTCACGGTCTTGAACGGATAGGCCTTCGCGTTCCAGTAGTCGCTCCGCCGCTTGAGCACATACGTCGTGCCGGTGACGGACGACTTGTCGAGGACGTAGGGACCCGAACCGACCGGGTCGAGCGCGGTGCTCTTCTTGGTCATCGTCGCAGGATCGCCGATGACTCCCGCCGCCATCGAGAGGCTGGTCAGCAGCGAGCCGTCCCGCTTCTTGAGGTGGACCGCGACGGTCGTGGCGTCGGGAGCCTCCACCGACTTGACGGCGGCCAGCAGGCCCTGCTGCGAGCCGGGCGTGGTCATGGTGCGTTCCAGGGTCGCCTTCACCGCGGCCGCGTCCACCGCCGCGCCGGAGGTGAACTTCATCCCCGCGCGCAGCTTCAGGGTGAGGGTCAGCCCGTCGGCGGAGTACTTCCAGCTCTCGGCCGCGTTGGGCTTCAGCTGCCCCTTGTTGTCGGTGTAGAGCAGCGTGTCGTAGAGGCTGCTCCAGACATAGGACGCCTGCCCGTCGTTGAGCTGGGGCGGGTCGAAGGAGTTCGGAGCGGACCCGATGGCGAGGGAGAGCGACTTGGCGCTGGGCGAGGACGACGACTCCGTCCCGCCGCCGCATGCTGTCAACGTCAGCAGTGCCGCCGCCGTGATCGCCGCGGGCAGTGCTCGGAACCGCGGTTGGGGGTTGGTGGATCGAATGCGCGTCATGTGGATTCTTTCTGTCCCGTGCGATCCGGGGTCCGGTGCGTCGAATGCGGCCGGCACCGCCCCAGGGCTCCTGTCGACCGCCTAGCGGTCGGTTCCTCGGCGTCGCGTCCAGGTGCGGCACATCATCACCTGAAGCGACGCTTCGCGTCTCGAACGTGTTAACTCGGCAACGCTTACCACGTGGTTGGATTTCGTTTGTGGAACGTAGGCGCCGGTGGGAGGGGCAGGGAAGAGGGCATGCGACGTTCTTGACCAGAGCGTTATCTTTCGAGGCGAGGGTTCTCGCCACGCCGTGGCGTGTCGTGTGCCGTAAAGGTCCAGGTCGCAGGGCTGCTTGAAGCCCTGGCAGCCCATCGGTGGCCATTTTTCGAATATTGACCAGCTGGAAAGCTTTCGCGCTCTGGCGCTAGGGTGCTGGGCAACTCCAGCGAGGACCCGACCGTGACCGCCCACCGGCGCGTGCGGCCAACAGCAAGGGGGCGTGACGTGGAACGGACAAAACAGCGCGGGCCGTATGCGAAGACGGCGGCCCGACGGGCGGACATCGTCCGTGCGGCGCGGGACAGCTTCGCCGAACACGGGTACGCGGGGGCTTCGCTGCGCGTCATCGCGAAACGGGCCGGCATCACCCACGCCGGCCTGCTGCACCACTTCCAGAACAAGGACGAGCTGCTCACCGCCGTTCTCGCGCACCGCGACGACGAGGAATGGGAGCGCAGCTTGGCCGAGGTCGACGGTGAGGACACACCCAGGCGGTATCTCGCCGAGACGCTGCTCCAGCACCAGAGGACGCCGGAGCTGATGCGGCTGTGGGCGGAACTCACCGCTTCGGCCTCGCGCTCCGACCATCCCGCCCACGCGTACTTCGTCGACCGCAATGAACGCGTGCGCTCCTACACCGCCGAGGCCATGCGGGGGCGTGCGGAGGAGGGGCGGCTGCCGGAAGGCCTGGATCCGGACAGCGCGGCCGCTCTGTTCCTGGCCGTACTCCACGGTCTGCAGATGCAGTGGCTGCTCAACCAGGATCTCGACATCATCTCGCCGCTCAACTGCCTCTTCGACCTCATCCTGCTGCCGGCCGACGGCCGGCCGGCCGCGGACCCCTCGCCCTCGGCGGAACCCTCCGCCTGAACATGGAGGCGGCCGGCTGGTGATGCTCCCGGATCTCGGCATGGGCCGTTTTGTCCGGCCCGCGTGGAGGGGGCGGTCATGCGTGCACCTGCTCGGCCGTGCGCGGAGCGCCTGGCGAAGGCCCTCGGTGTCGACGTGATCGCGCCGCGGCTGCCGTGGGGCTGCCGCGCCGACCGTGTCCTGGCCTCCTGACGCACCGAGTTCATCCGCGTGGACGGTGCCCTCGCGTTCGGCGCCCAGGTCAACCGCGTACGCGTGTTCGCCTCCGGCCCGGTCGCCGGCGAACTGCGGACCCGTGCCGCCGAGCGGTCGGTCGCCCCGATCCGTCAGGCGGGCGCCCATCCGACCGCCGGGTTCCTCGCCACCCTCTGTCCGCCGCCCGACCCGACCGGCACCGGACACCTGGACGTCATCCATGAGTTGCTGTTCCGGGGTGCGCCCCCGTCGTGGCCGACCGTGATCGACCGCGGCGCCGCCACCGTCCGGGAAGGGATGGGAAGTCGACCGGCCCGGGGCGAGGGCGAGTTCGATTCCGTCCACGGGTGCATCGCCTCCCACTTGCGTGTCGACGACGGACGGTTTCACCTCGCCGCGGGCATGTCGCTGGGCATCGCCGCCACGGTCGCCCTGTCGAACGGACGCGCCACTGAGGTGCGCCCGGGACGGCATCACTTCGACTGGGGCAGGGTGTGAACCGGGGCTGGACCAGTGCCACACGGGCCCATGCTGTTGACCGGTTCAATTCGTGGTACTAGCGTACACACTTTCGTACTCACCGTTCGTCCCATTCGTACTCACAGTTCGTCCCAAGGGAGTGACGCTGTGACACGTCGTCCACGCCGACGCGGAAGCGGGCCGTTCGCCGCCGCCATGGCGACCGTGCTGGCCCTGACCGGATTCGCCTCCGCCCCGGCGGACTCCACCGACGCGACAACGGCCGAGTTCCCCACGCCCGGACTGCTCGACTCGCCCGCCCCCGAGGCCGTCCACGACTGGCTCGGCTACGACCGGCCGGCTCAGTACGACAGCATCGACTCCGAGGTGCGGGTACCCATGCGCGACGGCACCCGCCTCGCCTGCTACCTCTACCGGCCGGGCCGCGACGGCAAGGCCGACAGCGCCGAACACCCAAGTCTCCTGGTCGACTTCACGCCCTACCAGAAGTACCGCGCCAACCCGGCGAACGTCTACCTCGCCGAGCGCGGCTACAACGTCCTGACCTGCGACGTCCGCGGTTCGGGCAACTCGGCCGGTGACTTCCCCTCCTGGTTCCAGGCCAAGGAGGCCACCGACAACCACGACCTGATCGAGTGGCTGGCCCGGCAGCCCGGCGCCACCGGGGACGTGGGCCAGGCCGGCGCGAGCTACGGCTCCATCACGGCCTACCGAGCCGCCGCACTCAAGCCGCCGCACCTGCGCGCCATAATCCCCATCGTCTCCCCGACGAACATCTACTCGGAGTGGGTGTATCCCGGCGGAGTCCCGTCGATCAACGGCACCTGGTGGGTCAACGGCGGGCCGATCATCGGCCCCGACGACCACACCAGCACGCTCCGCGGCTTCCAGCGGCACCCGCTGTACGACGCGTACTGGAAGCAGGTGGTGACCACCGACAAGCTGCGTGACGTCGAGGTCCCGGCGCTGCACATCGGCGGCTACTTCGACATCTTCAAGAACGGTGGCTTCGACGCCCTCAAGCAGCGGCCCCGGCAGACCTGGCTCCTGAACGGACCGTGGATCCACGGCGGGTTCCTGCAGATCCCGGGGCTGGATCCGGCCCGTCAAGGTGTCGACTCCCCGAACGCGATCTCGTTCTCCGTAGTGCTGCAGTGGTTCGACCACTGGCTGGCCAAGCGTCCCGGGGCACAGCTGCCCCCGGACCGCGTGATCAGCTACGCGTCGACCTCGGCCAAGGCGTCGGGCAGTTGGCACGCCTTCGGCCGGTGGCCCTCGGCGGGGGAGTCGGACACGCGCCTGTACCCGACGGCCGACGGCGCACTCGCCGACAGGGCCCCCGCGCGCTCCGCACTGAGTTACCCGGTCAACCCGATCGACGGTCCGTCGGCCGACGTCATCGGGACCCTGCCCTACGAACCGAGCCAGAACCAGGCCGCGGCCGAACAGAAAAGCGTCCAGCCCAACGGCCGCTACACGAGCAACCGCACGACCTTCACCCTCCCGGCCTTCACCGCGGACACCACCCTCGCCGGCCCGGTCACGCTCCACCTGAACGCGTCGATCGACGCACAGGACACCTACTTCGTCAGCAAGCTGGAGACCGTCCTGCCGGACGGTCGCGTCCTGCCGATCGAAACGGGATATCTGCGGGCGCAGTCGCGGGACGGCCTGGAGAACGCCAAACCCGTGACCCCGGGCATGCCGACCCAGTACACGGTCCCGCTCGGCCAGACCCACTGGAGGTTCAAGCCCGGAGAGAAGCTGCGCGTCACGATCGGCGGCGGCGACAGCCCTCGTATCGTCCCCACCAACCCCGCGGGCAACGTCACCGTGCACCTGGGCGGTGGGACCTACGTGGAACTGCCCGTGCTCGGGCAGGACGTGAACCCGTAGACTCGTGGACGACGTAGTGAGCGCTAGTTCAGTCGATCACGGGGAGCCGGGCAGCCATGACGGAGACGGTCGCGGACCTGCGCGCGGACGGGTACACGGACTGGCGGGTCTACGGGACGCTGGAGCTGCCGCCGATCCTCACGCACGCCCTCGACGCCATCGTGGAGCAGGGCTACCACGCCACGACCGTCCGCGACCTCGCCCGCCGCGTGGGCGTCACCGTCCCGGCTCTCTACTATCACTACGCCAACAAGCAGGCCATCCTCGTGGAACTGCTGCTCGGTTCACTCAGGTCAGTCCTCGGGCGGTGTCGCGCGGCGGTCGAGGAGGCGGGCGAGGATCCCGTCGACCGCTTCTGCGCGCTCGTCGAGTGCATCGTGCTGTTCATGACCCACCGGGCCCCGCTCGCCTTCCTCGACACCGAGACGCGCAGCCTGGAGCCCGGAAACCGGGAACAGTACGTGGACCTGCGCGACGAACTCGAAGGGCTGATGCGCGACGCCGTGCGCGACGGCTCGGAGGCCGGTGTCTTCACCGTCCCCGTACCGGTGGACGCCGGTCGCGCCGTTCTCGCGATGTGCCAGGCGGTGGCCCAGTGGTACCGCCCCGACGGCCCGCTGACCCCACCGGAGATCGCGGACCGGTACGTCACCATCGCGCTCTTCACCGTGGGCCACCGCCCGGAACATCCACGGCGCTGAGCGTGGACGACCTGGCGGCGGGCCCTACCTCCCCGTGAACTTCGCGTCCCGCCGGTCGCGGAACGCGGCGACGCCCTCCGTGAAGTCGTCACTGCGCAGCAACGCGGCCTGCCCCTCCCGCTCGTTCTCCAGGGCGCGCGTCAACTCCGGCAGCGCCGCTTCGTCGACCGCCCGCTTGATCCGGGCGTACGCGAGCGGTGGTCCCGACGCGAGCCGGGCGGTCATGGCGGCCACCGCCTCGTCGAACTCCGCGTCGTCCACCACCTCCCCGATGAGGCCCCACTCCGCCGCGGTGGGCGCCGGGATCCGCTCACCGAGCATTGCCATCCGCATCGCGCGGGCCCGGCCGATCGCGGCCGGAACGAAGGCGGTCGCGCCCGCGTCCGGCATCAGTCCCACCCCCGCGAAGGCGAGCAGGAAGTAGGCGGAGCGGCGGGCGATCACCAGGTCACAGGCGAGGGCGAGTGAACAGCCGGCGCCCGCCGCCGCCCCGTTGACCGCGGCGAGGACCGGCTTGCCGGTACGGCGCACGGCCAGCGCCGCGCGGCCGGCGGCCTCCACCGTGTGCGCGTCCACGACGGTGCCGAGGTCGGCGCCGGCGCAGAACGCCCGCCCCTCGCCGGTCAGTACGACGACGCGTATGCCGTCGTCCGCGTCCGCCTCGTCGAGGGCGTCGGCGAGGTCGGCGAAGCCGGTGGTGCCCAGGGCGTTGAGCCGTTCCGGGCGGGCGAGGGTGAGGCGGAGCACGGCGCCGTCCCGGAGGACGCCGATGCCGCCGGGCGTGATGGTGCCGTCGCTCATGTGCTGCCGTTCCTCGGGGGAGTAGGATCGTGAGTTTTACTTAGCGCTCGCTAATGAGAGTAGCATCGGCGCTGATAACTTAGCGATCGCTAGGTCAATAGGGAGGGCGAAGGCGATGAGCACCGAGGCCTATATATACGACGCGATCCGTACCCCGCGCGGTCGCGGCAAGCGGAACGGGGCCCTGCACGGCACCAAACCCATCTCGCTCGTCACCGGCCTGATCGACGCCCTGCGCACACGACACCCCGACCTCGACCCGGGCCGTATCGAGGACATCGTGCTGGGCGTCGTGTCCCCCGTCGGCGACCAGGGCTCCGACATCGCCCGCACCGCCGCGCTGGCGGCCGGGCTGCCGGACACGGTGGCCGGCGTGCAGCTCAACCGGTTCTGCGCCTCCGGTCTGGAGGCGGTCAACGTCGCGGCCCAGAAGGTCCGTTCGGGCTGGGAACAGCTCGTGCTCGCGGGCGGTGTGGAGTCCATGTCCCGGGTGGCGATGGGCTCGGACGGCGGAGCCTGGTTCAACGACCCGGCGACCAGCTACGACACGTACTACGCGCCGCAGGGCATCGGCGCCGACCTGATCGCCACCATCGAGGGTTTCAGCCGCGAGGACGTGGACGCGTTCGCCGTACGTTCCCAGGAGCGCGCCGCGGCGGCCTGGTCCGGCGGGTACTTCGCCAAGTCCGTCGTCCCGGTCACCGACCAGAACGGGCTCCTGGTCCTAGACCGGGACGAGCACATGCGGCCCGGCACGACGGTGGAGGCGCTCGGCAGGCTCAAGCCGTCCTTCGCCGCCGTCGGCGACCTGGGCGGCTTCGACGCCGTCGCGCTGCAGAAGTTCCACTGGATCGAGAAGATCGACCACGTCCACCACGGCGGCAACTCCTCCGGAATCGTGGACGGTGCCGCCCTCGTCCTGATCGGCAGCGAACAGGCGGGCCACGACCTGGGGTTGACCCCACGGGCCCGGATCGTCGCGACGGCCACCTCGGGCGCGGACCCGACGATCATGCTCACCGGTCCGACCCCCGCGACCCGCAAGCTGCTCGCGCACACCGGTCTGACGGTCGACGACATCGACCTGTTCGAGATCAACGAGGCGTTCGCGTCCGTGGCGCTCAAGTACGCCAAGGACATGGGCATCCCCGACGAGAAGCTGAACGTCAACGGCGGCGCGATCGCCATGGGCCACCCCCTCGGAGCCACCGGCGCCATGATCACCGGAACCATGGTCGACGAGCTGGAGCGCCGTGGCGCCCGCCGTGCCGTGGTGACCCTGTGCATCGGCGGCGGCATGGGCGTGGCCACCCTCATCGAGCGTGTGTGAAAGGGCAGTTGATGAACAGCACCATCCGCTGGGAGCAGGACGCCGACGGCGTCGTCGTACTGACCCTGGACCACCCGGAGCAGTCGGCCAACACCATGACCGAGGCCTACGCGGCGTCGATGCGCACCGCCGTGGACCGCCTGGAGGCCGAGCGCGAGAGCGTGCGCGGCGTCATCGTCACCTCCGCCAAGAAGACCTTCTTCGCGGGCGGCGACCTCAACGACATGCTGGCCACCGGGCCCGAACAGGCCGCCGCGTTCTTCGCGTTCATGGAAGGCGTCAAGGCCGATCTGCGCCGCCTGGAGACGCTGGGCCGGCCGGTGGTCGCGGCGATCAACGGCGCCGCGCTCGGTGGTGGCCTGGAGATCGCCCTGGCCTGCCACCACCGCGTGGCACTCGACGTGAAGGGATCGAAGATCGGTCTGCCCGAGGCCACCCTGGGGCTGCTGCCCGGCGCGGGCGGTGTCACCCGCACCGTACGGATGCTGGGCGTGACACGGGCCCTGGACAGCATCCTGCTGGACGGCCGTACCTTCACTCCCGCCGCGGCCGTCGAGGCGGGCCTCGTGGACGAACTCGCCGCGACACGCGAGGAGTTGCTGGCCTCGGCCCGCACCTGGATCACCGCGCACCCCGATGCCGTACAGCCCTGGGACTGCAAGGGCTTCAAGCTGCCCGGCGGAAGCCCGGCCGCCGGGCCCCTCGCCGCCGTACTCCCGTCACTGCCCGCCACCCTGCGCGCGAAGGTGAAGGGCGCGAACCTGCCCGCGCCCCGCGCCATCCTCGCCGCCGCCGTCGAGGGCGCCCAGGTCGACATCGACACGGCACTCACGATCGAGTCGCGGTACCTGACGAAACTGGTCACCGGCCAGGTGTCGAAGAACATGATCAAGGGCTTCTTCTTCGACACACAGCACATCAAGGCCGGCGGCAGCCGCCCCGACGGCCACCCGCACGGCACGGTCCGCAAGGCCGTGGTCGTCGGCGCGGGCATGATGGGCGCCGGCATCGCGTACGCGTGCGCCCGGGCGGGGATCGACGTGGTCCTCAAGGACGTCACCGCCGAGGCCGCTACCAAGGGCAAGGCCTACTCGGAGCGGCTGCTGGACAAGGAGGTGGCGCGCGGACGCACGAGCCGTGCCGAAGCGGACCTGCTGCTGGCGCGCATCCACCCCACCGCGGACACCTCCGATGCGGCCGGCGCCGACCTCGTCGTCGAGGCCGTCTTCGAGGACCCGGCTCTGAAGAAGAAGATCTTCGGCGAGATCGAAGCCGTCGTCGACCCCGACGCGCTCCTCGCCTCCAACACCTCCACCCTCCCCATCACGGACCTGGCCCAAGGGGTGGACCGCCCGGCGGACTTCATCGGGCTGCACTTCTTCTCGCCGGTCGACCGGATGCAGCTCGTCGAGATCGTCGTGGGGGAGAAGACGGGCGACGCGGCCCTCGCACGGGCCGTCGACTTCACCCGGCAGATCGACCGGACGCCCGTCGTCGTGGGCGACGGACGCGGCTTCTTCACCACCCGCGTCATCCTCACCTTCCTCGACGAGGCCGCCGCCATGATCGGCGAGGGCATCGCCCCGGCCACCGTCGAACAGGCGGGCCTCCAGGCCGGTTACCCGGCCGCGCCGCTCCAACTCTGGGACGAACTGACGCTCACCCTGCTGCGCAGGATCCGCGAGGAGACCAGGGCGGCCGTCCTCGCCGAGGGCGGGACCTGGGAGCCGCACGGCGGCGAGGCGGTGATCGACCGCCTGGTCGGCGAGTTCGACCGCGCCGGACGCTCCACGGGCGGCGGCTTCTACGAGTACGACGCGGACGGCCGCCGCACCCGCCTGTGGCCCGGCCTCACCGAGCACTTCGGGCAGGACAGCGAGCGCGCCGAGGACGTGTACTTCGAGGACCTCAAGGAACGCATGCTGTTCGCCGAGGCCCTGGAGTCCGTCCGCTGCGTCGAGGACGGCGTGCTGCGCAGCGTCCCGGACGCCAACGTCGGCTCGCTCCTGGGCATCGGCTTCCCGCCCTGGACGGGCGGGGTCCTCCAGTACATCAACGGCTACGAGGGCGGCCTGCCCGCCTTCACAGCCCGGGCCCGCGAACTCGCCGACCGCTACGGCCCCCGCTTCGAGCCGCCCGCGCTGCTGCTCGCCAAGGCCGCGGCGGGGGAGACCTTCGCGTAGTCCACGGCTGTGGGGCGGACCCTGACATCAGGGTCCGCCCCACAGCCGTAACGCGTCGGGTGGTTCAGGCGTGGTACGTGTAGAAGCCGCGTCCGGTCTTGCGCCCGAGGGTGCCGGCGGCGACCATGCGGCGCAGCAGGGGCGGCGCCGCGTACAGCGGCTCCTTGAACTCCTCGTACAACGACTCCGCGACGGACTGCGCGGTGTCGAGGCCGATCAGGTCCAGCAGGCGCAGCGGTCCCATGGGGTGGGCGCAGCCGAGGACCATGCCGTTGTCGATGTCCTCGGCGGAGGCGACGCCCGACTCCAGCATGCGGACCGCGGACAGCAGATAGGGCACCAGGAGCGCGTTGACGACGAACCCGGAGCGGTCGGGAGCCCGGACCACGGTCTTGCCGAGCGTGTCCGAGGCGAAGACCGACGCGCGCTCGACGGTGGCGGCCGAGGACAGCTGGGTGGGGATGACCTCGACGAGCCGCTGCACCGGCACCGGATTGAAGAAGTGCATACCGACCACGTGCTCGGCACGGCCGGTGGTCACCGCGAGGTCGATGACCGGGAGGGACGAGGTGTTCGTCGCGATGATCGCGTCCGGGCTGTCCAGGTACTTGTCGAGCGCCGCGAAGGTCGCCGTCTTCGCGTCGCGTCGCTCGGCCACCGCCTCGACGACCAGTTCCCGGTCGGCGAAGGCGCTCAGGTCGTGGGTGAAGCGGAGCCGGGCCAGGGCCGCGTCACGGTCGTGCTCGGTGAGCTTGCCGCTGCGCACACCGCGCTCCAGCGAAGCGGTGACCCTGGCCCGTCCCGCCGCGACGGCATCCGGGCCGACCTCGCCGACCAGGACGTCGAGGCCCGCGCGGGCGCACACCTCGGCGATCCCGGAACCCATGAGACCGCAGCCGACGACACCGACCCTGCTCACCGTGCTGTTGTTCTTCGCGGTCATCGGTTCCGGCCCCCGTACGCGTCGTCGCGGACTTCGAACACCGGCTCCCCGCGCACCGGGTCCTCGATGACGCAGAGACGCACGAGGCAGCCGGGCCGGACCGAGCCGAGCGGGCCCTTGACGCGGCCGCGCACGGTGAACCCTTCGGCCATCGCGATGATGGACACGTTGCGTGCGGCCGGGGTGTTTCGGTGGGCGACGGTGCAATGGCGTACGACGCCCGTGCCCACGCTGCGCTCGGTCCGCAGATCGCTCGACGCGCAGGCCCGGCAGAGCAGCCGATGGTATGTGGCGGTGCTGCACCAGCGACACCGCTGGAAGAAGAGGGACTCCTCGGCCGGTGCGCCGGCCCGGGTGTCGGCGCTGCTCCGGGGTGAAGCGGTGGTGTCGTTCTCTGACGTGTCGGGGTCGAGCACTCCCGCCGCGATCCCGAATCCTGACTGGAACACGATGGCATCTCCCTGCGCGGCTCAGAATGTATGGCACTTCGTGCCATGTGCTGTGCTGATGTGGCTGCTGTGCGCCCGTGGTCAGACGGCCACGGGCGTGTGGAACTGCGAGTTGTGGAAGACCAGCGGCAGTTGCTCGGGGTTCGTGTTCGTGGCGAGCACTTCCAGCACGATGACCCGGTGGTCGCCGGCCGCGTAGTCGTGGACCACCCGGCACTCCAGGAGAACGGGCGATCCGTTGATCAGCAGGGCCCCGGAGTCGAGTTCGGTAACCTCGATCCCGCGGAACCGCGCGGCCTTGTCCTTCCCCGCCAGTTGGTGAACCCGCGCACTGTGACTGATGCCCAGGACGGACACACCCAGGCGTTCCGCGCGGGCCAGCACCGGCCAGGTCGTCGAGGTGTTCTGCACCGCGAACAGGCACATCGGTGGCTCCAGACTCACGCCGACCGTGAAGGAGGACGCGACGAGCACCGTGGGTTGGCCGTCGACGGTCGCCGCCAGCGCGGCGACCCCCGAGGGGTACGCGCCGAACGTCCGCCGCAGCAGCTTCGTATCCGAGGGTTCATGAAGAAGCGACACGGCTGATCCCCTAACTGTCGGCTGTCGCCGTCGTCTTGAACGTGAGCTCCGCCCCGGGGTGCGTCGCCGCCACACGGGGCCCCGCGCCGAGAATCTGCTCGCGCAACGTGACGTCCTCACGGGTGGGCCGCATCAGACCGCGCTTCAGCAGCTCCGGCCTGAGCAGGTCGATGAAGTCGTCGTGCGTTCCGGGGGTGATGTGCTGCTGGACGAGGAACCCGTCGGCGCCGGTGGCGGCGACGAAGGCCTCGACCTCGTCGGCGACCTTCTCCGGGGTGCCGACGAAGGTGGTGCCGTTGATCCCGTGCTGGCGGAACTCCTCCAGGATCTCCCGGACGGTGGGGCCGTTGCCGTCCGGTGAGCGGAAGCGGTCGAGGTTGGTCTGGCCGATCTCGCTCGCCACCTCCGGGAGCGGCTTGTCCAGGTCGAACTGGAGCATGTCGACACCGGTCGACCAGGCGAACGTCGCCGCCGCGTGCTTCAGGGTCGAGAAGCCGAGCAGGCTGTCGTACTTGCGCTGGGCGTCGGCCTCGGTGGTGCTCACGACGAAGCCGGCGCCGACGACGAACTTGACGGAGTCCCGCGGCCTGCCGATCTCTTCCGCGCGGTCCCGGATGGCGGTGATGTTGCGGGCGACGACCGCCGGATCGCCGCCGCCGACGAAGACGCACTCGGCGTAGCGGGCGGCGAAGTCACGGCCGGCCGTGGAGGTGCCCGCCTGGAGGAGCAGAGGGGTGCGCTGCGGCGAGGGGGGAAGGGTGAGGATGCCCTTGGTCCGCAGGTACTTGCCCTCGTAGGTGACCTGGCGGACGCCGTCGGGTTCGGCGTAGACGCCTGCCTCCCGGTCCACGCGCAGGGCGTCGTCGGCCCAGGAGCTCTCCCACAGGCGCAGGCAGATCTGCAGGTAGTCGTCGGCCTGGAGATAGCGCTCGTCGTGCGGGATCATCGGCTCGCCGAAGAGCGCCGTGGACGACGACTGGCCGCCGCCGCTGACGATGTTCCAGCCGATGCGTCCCTTGGTGAAGTGGTCGAGGGTCGCGAAGCGGCGGGCGAGAGCGGCGGGCTTCTCGTGCGTCGTGCTGTTGGTCAGCACGACGCCCAGCTTGGAGGTGGCCGCGGCGATCGCCGACACGATGGTGATCGGGTCCGCCATGGGGATGTTGTAACCCGCTTCCACGGCGAAGGGGATGAGCTCGCCGTCGAGCGTGGGGTAGCCGTAGGTGTCGGCGAAGAAGAGGAAGTCGAACCCGCCTGCCTCCAGCTTCTGGGCCAGTCCGGTCCAGTGGTCGATCGTCAGATAGTCGGTCTGGGTGTTCGAGGGGTCTCGCCAGCTGGAGCCGATGACTCCGTTGGGGCTCAACGCCTGGAACGCCGCGAAGATCAGTGGGCTCATGTGTCTCTCTCTTTGGGTCGTTCAGCGCTGCAGGTAGTCGGCCATGCGGTCGAGCGTGGAGCGGGTCTCCGGCAGGAGCGGCAGCATGCTGAGATGTCCGTGGATGACGCCGGACGCGAAGTACCGTTCGACGTGCAGGCCGTCCCGCTCGGCCCGGGCCAGGACGGCCTCGGCCGGGGGCCGCAGGTCGTCGTACTCGCTGAGCACGACGAGCATCGGCGGGAGTTCGCCGAGCGACGGCATGTTCTCGAACGAGAGGTACGGGATGTCGGTCTCGCCGGCGGCATAGGTGTGGAAGATGCCGCCGATGGCTTCCTGCTCGAAGCGGAAGAGCGGGGGGATGCCCGCCATCAGCTTCTCGTGCCGCTCGTCGGTCGTGAACGTCGCGCTGAGGGCCGGGTACACCAGGATCAGCCGGGCCGGCACGCGTTCCCCGTTGTCCCTGAGCTCCAGGGTGGCCGCGACCGTCAGGTTCCCGCCGGCGGAGGCGCCGCCCAGGACGACGGTGTCGGCGTCGACGCCGAGTTCGGCCGCGTTGCGCAGCGTCCACCGGAACGCCTCGGCCAAGGCACGGTGAAGCGTGGGGTAGCGGACGGTCGAGCCGTTGGCGAGGGGGTAGTCGACCGATACGACGACCACGTCGGCGCGGGCGCACAGGTCCCGGCTGACGGTGTCGGCCTCGTGGTCGTCCAGGGTGCCCGCGACGAAGCCGCCTCCGTGGGCCCACACGAACGCACGCCGCCCGGGGCGGAAGCCGCCGGCGGGCGTGTACACCCGCACCCGCAGCCCCTCGAACCCGGCGACGGCCTCGTCGCGTACCTCCACGTCGGGCTGGTCGTAGGGGCGGTCGTCACTGAACACCTTGGTGAATCGGTCCCAGAGGGCCTCGTCCGCGTTGAGGGCTTCCTCCCGGGTGACGTCGGCGACCAGGGCCACCTTGTCGGCGAGATACGGATCGAGCGGCATGAGACTCCTCGGTCTGCTTCGTGTGTCGACAGGACGGGGGCGAGTACGTGGTGTCGTCAGGCCTCGACGGCGTGCACGACGGCGGTGGTCTCGGGGCAGCCCTCGGCGCGGACGCGGACGTGGATGTCGCCGGGGCCGGTGGGCCGGACGACGGCCATGGCGCGGCCGTCGAAGGTGGTGCAGCTGTCGGCGTCGAACCGCTCCTCGGTGTGGGTGCGCCCGGTGCCCAGCCCCGCCAGCACACCTGGCCCGGTGACGTCCACGCGGACCTGACGGTCCCGGTGACCGGCCGGGTTCCCCTCGCCGTCGCGCAACTCGACCGACACATAGGCGAGATCCTTGTCGTCCGCGCGGATCTCGGGCCGGTCCGCCGCGACCGTCAGCCGCAGGTCGGCACCGGCACTGCGCAGCACGCACCGCCCCGTCTCGACGCCCGCCCGGTAGGCGACCGCCGTCAACTCACCGGGCCGGTACGCCGATTCGAAACGGGCGATACAGGCTTTGTGTCCGCCGACCTGGATCCGCTCCAACGGCACGCCGTCGAGAAGCAGTTCCACTTCGTCGGCGGAGCTGTAGACGTCGATGGTGACCGGCGAGCCCGCCTCGACGTCCCAGCTCCAGCTGGAGACCGCGTCCGCCCAGGACCACGGGGTCTGGAACATCGCGCGCCCGTGGAACTGCGGCCGGTGCACGGCGATGTACGGCTGCTCACGCAGCCCGAACACGGTCTCCCGGTAGTACGACATCGGACGACGGTGACCGGTGATGTCGATGTCGGCGCAGCCGGCGGTCAGCGCCGGGAACACGTCGTGGATGCCACCGAGCATGTCCTCCTTCGGGCCGTCGTCCAGGTAGTCCGTCCGCCCGACCCCCGACTCCCCGAGGTAGTCCCAGCCGGTCCAGGTGAAGTCGCCCAGCACATGACTGTTCTCCGTCACCAGCCGCCACAGCTCGTCGATGTGACCCGGGAAGGTCTCCGTGCCGAGGACCAGCCGGTTCGGGAAGGCGAGGGCGTCGGGTACGTACCGGGCGTCGCCGTAGTTGATCCCGGACACGTCGAGTACGGCGTGCGACTCCTCGGTCCGCTCGCTGACCAGTTGCGACGCGCTGAACTCGTTGATCTTCTCGCCCAGCGCGGTGATCAGGGAGTTGATGTCGGTGGGGCCCTCGGTCGAGCCGACGACCAGGGAGGGCAGCTCGTCCGGTACGGCGACCAGGCCGTTCACGGCGTTGGTGACGAACCGTGTGTCGTCCAACTCCCGTACCTTCTCGGCGAGTCGGCGTCCCCAGGTCGAACCGACCGGACTGCCCACCTCGAAGATCTCGTTGCCGATGGAGTACATGATCACGCTTGGATGGTTGAAGTCCTTCGTGACCATCGACTCCACGTCCCGTTCCCACCACTCGGGAAACGCCAGCGAGTAGTCGAACGGCCGCTTCGGCTTGGTCCAGACGTCGAACGCCTCGTCCAGGACGAGCATTCCCAGCCGGTCGCAGGCGTCGAGCGCCGCGACGCTGAGCGGATTGTGGGCGCTGCGCACCGCGTTGAAGCCCGCCGCCTTGAGGATCTCGATACGACGCTGCTCCGCGCGCGAGATGGCGGCCGCGCCCAGCAGACCCGTGTCGTGGTGGATGCACGCGCCGCGCAGCTTCACCGTCCGGCCGTTGATGCGCAGGCCCCGTGCCGGGTCGAGCTGGAGGTCACGGATGCCGAAGGTGGTGTGCTCCTCGTCCACCGCCTCGTTCACGGCCTCGTCGCTGTCGCAGTCGCTCAGGGTGGTGCGGGCCACATAGAGGTTCGGCGAGTCGACGTCCCAGAGGGCCGGCCGCGGAACGTGCAGGCGCAGCCGCGCCGACGCGCTCGTGCCCGGCAGCAGTGTGAGGGGTGTGGTGCCTTCGGCGACCGTGATTCCGTCGGAGCCGGCGACGGTCGTGGACACCCGCATCGTCCTGGTGGAGCGTTCCTCGTTGACCACGGTCACCGCGACGACGACCACGGCGAGTTCGTCGTCGACCTGCGGGGTGGTCACGCGGACGCCGTCCACGGCGATGTGTACCGGGTCTCCGACGATCAGATGTGTGTCACGGTGGATTCCGGCACCCGAATACCACCGCGAATCAAGGTGTGCACGGGTTTCCACCCGGATCGAGTTCGGCTGCCCGTAGCGCAGATACGGGTCGCACTTGATGTGGAACCGGCTGTATCCGTTCGGCCGTTGGGCGACGAACTCCTCATTGATGTACACGACGGCGTCCCGGTAGACGCCTTCGAACTCGATGAAGACGCTCTTGTCACGGAATACTTCGGGCACGTCGAAAATCTTGGAGTACTGGAAGTAGCCACCCGGGAAATAACCCGTGTGGGCGCCCTCGGAATCCGTCGCACTGCGCGCCAGGTTCCGCACGGAATCGTGCGGGAGGGTTACTTTCACATCGTCTTCGCCACCCACGGCGCTGGCGAAACTCGTCTCGGCGGGGCCTGCGGTCCAGCCGCGATTGAAAGACTGGCGGAACATCCAGTTCGTCCTTTGAGAAGATGCGCTCCGGAAAAGGAGTCACAGATCTGCGGTCTCGACGGCGTATGCCGGTGCGGGCGATCGACCCGCCCTGGGCACCGGCCGCCGTTCTGCGGTGCCCAGGGGTGATCCCACGTGACGCTCCGAGCGTCGGTGGAGGACGTGCGAGCCGTTACTTGGGCACGTAGGCGTTGGTGACCAAGGACGTCGCGTCGAACTTCTTGAGGGGCTTACCGTTGGGCCCCGCCAGGACTCCCTGCTCGATCATCCAGTCCGCATAGGTCTGCCATTTCTTGACCGACTGGGTGCCGATCGGACCGTAAGGATTGAGCAGGCTCTTTGCCTCGCGGGTGGAGACGTAGTCAGCCACCTTCTCGTTGATATTGGCGTTCGGGAACTGGGCCATCAGCGCCTTGGTCGCGCCCTTCGGATCGTCGATCGCGCCCTGATACCCCTCGCTCAGTGCTTTCACCAGGCCGCGGGCGACTTCAGGATCCTTCTGAAGGAAGCTGTTGCTGGCCAGCGTGAGGAGACCGGACACCTGCGGGACGCCGTAGTCGGTCGACACGAAGCTCTTGTACTTCACACCGCTCTGGGCGAAGTTGTACTCCTGGTCGGGCCAGGTGACCGCCATGTCGACCTTCTTGGTCTTCAGCGCATCGGTGGACCCGACCTGAAGGACCACGGGCTTGACCTTGCCCTTCCCTCCTGCGTCCGTGATCATCGCGTTGATTATCGCGATTTCGAGCGGGCTGCCGTATCCGCCGTACACCTTGCCCGCCAATTGGGCGGGCGAGGTGATGCCGGACGATTTCAGGACCGTGACGGCGGACGGGTCCTGGGACATCGCCGAGAAGATCGCCTTCAGCGGTGCCCCCGCGGCGACGGTCGTCAGGGCCGTCGCGTAGTTGCTGGTGAAACCGGCGTCCGCCTGTCCGGCCGAGATGAGGGCGTCGGAAGCCGTGCTGCCGACGGGGAGGATCTTGAGCTTGATCCCCTGCTTCTCGAACAGGCCCTTCTGCATCGCGTACGCGAGCCCGCTGTGCGTGGGGTTCGGCAGAAAGTCGAGCGCGAACGTGACAGTGGTGAGCTTGGACTTGGTGCCGGATCCGGCGTCGTCCCCGGAGCCGCTGTCGGAACATGCCGTCAGCGTGAGCGCGCCGACGGCGAGAGCGGATCCGAGGCGAAGGGCGGAGCGACGCGAAAGCGGTGCGCCTACCCGTGTGTTTCTGGCCATGATGAGCACTTCCTTCTGGCTGTTCCGGGGGAGGGGGGCACCCGTTTCACGAGGGATTCTTGTAGGGCCTGTCTGCCGGTGCGGTCTGCACCGCTCGGGCCGTCAGCCGGCTGATCTCATGGGCGAACTCTCGCCGAAGAGATGCTTTGTCGCTCTCGTCGAGCCACGTGGCGGATATGGCGTCGAGCGATGACTGCACGAGATCGCCGGCGCTTGTTCCGTACCAGTCCGCGATGAGACCGTATTCGGTTCCGATGTCGGTGTGGACCATCGATTTGTCGTCGGTCCCGGGGACCAGCCAGACGCCATTGCGCAGCATCGTGCCGATCGGGTGAGTCTCGGGCCGACTGTATTCGGGGAGGGCGTCTCCGGCGACCAACTGCGTGATGGTGGGGCAGACGGTGAACGGGATACCCGACTCCGCGGCACGTCGAAGGACGGGTTCGTCCTCGATGACGGGGTAGCCGTGGTCTATACGGTCGCAGGCCAGGAGATCTGTGTAGACAGAGTACTCAGCGGCGCCGTATCGCACGTAGTGCGCTGTGCGCTTGAAGCCGTACCTGCTTGCGCGACGGTAGACGTCGGCGAAGTGGATGGGGCGATGTTCGTCGAGGAATTCGGGTCCGTCAAGTCCGATCCCGATGAATTCCTCACGCCGGTGCGCGATCAGCTCGTCGAGCATTTCCTCGGCGTACGAGACCGGCTCGTCGCGCATGACGCACGCGATGAAGTTGGTCCGCACGCCGAAATCGGCCTCGGCGGATCTCGCGCCGTCGATCAGTCCGTCCTGGATCTGGGTGAAGGACATACCGGTGCGGGCGAGCGCGGTCGGATTCACGAAGAGTTCGAGATATCGGAGGTTCGAGGCGCGTACGTCGTGAGCCACGATCCCGTACACGGCGTCGCTGAGATCGCGAGGGGTCCGCACGAGCACCCCCAGCAGCTCCAGCGCGTCGAAGAAGGCCTGCTCCCGCGTGTCACCCCTGTGCTGCCGCAGGTCGAACGCGGCCTCGATCGCCGACCGGCTGGTACTCGACTTGTTGCGCCTCGCCAGCTCGACAGCGGTGTCGCGATCGATCGAGCCGGTGAGGTGACAGTGCACCTCGACCTTCGGCAGTGCCTGGGACAGCTCCCGGACGTCCATGTCCGCGACGTCGAACGAATGCGGCTTGCCCGGTCCGTTCATGAGCACTCTCACCTCCGTTCGCGTCGGCTAAACCTGCCGAAGTGGCTGTACTATGACAGAAACCGCGAGCCTGGGGAAGAGGGTTCTTGCGGGTCCGTATACAGATGTGACGGCTGGATTCGTCCGGGGCGGAGCCGACGGCACCGTCTAAACTCCCCGGGACGTCACCAAGGGGAGGTCGATGTGCTCGACGCCGTTGACGACATGATCGTCGCCGCGCTGAGGAACGACGGGCGGGCGACCGTCCGGTCGATCTCGAAGCTGGTCGGACTCCCGGAGACCACCACCCGGGCCCGGGTGAACAGCCTGCTGGAGTCGGGCCGGGTCAGCGTCATCGCCGTCCTTCACCCCTCCGTTGATCCCAGTGAGATCACGCTGTACATCCGTGTCCGGCTGTCCTCGGGCTGGGCGTCGCAGATCGCGGACTCCGTCCTCGGGCACTCCTACTGGCTGGCGGAGATCGTCGGGGAACCCGAGGTGATCGCCACGTTCGACGTGACGTCGCTGAGTCACGCCGCCCGGTTGACCGACGAGATCGCCCAACTGCCCTTCGTGTCCATGGTCACGACGGACCCGGTGCTGGGGGTCTACATGGGTGCCGGAACGCCCGACGAGGCGGGCGGCGAAGCGGGGCTGTGGCCCGCCAGGGACGAAACGCGACTCGACGCCCAGGACCGCCAGCTCATCCGCTCCCTCCAGGTCGACGGGCGTGCCACCTACACGGCACTCGCCCGGTCGGCGGGCCTGTCGCTCTCCCAGGCGAGGCGGCGCGTCCTCGACCTCATCGACTCCGGTGCCATCCGGATATGGACGACGGTCCAGGCGGCCGATCACGATCTGGCCCGGGCCGTGATCGATCTGACCGTCAACCCCAAGACCCTCATGACCGCGGTCGAGCGCCTCGTCCGACGTCCCGGTGTCGTCTCGGTCTCGCGCATGTGCGGGGCCTCGGCGCTCGCGGTCGATGTCGCCGCCGGCGACACGGTGGAACTCGGTCAACTCGTCGGCGACATCTCCGCGCATCCCGATCTCGTCAGCGTCCGGGTGCACCGGATCCGCCTTCTGCGGCGTCAGCTCCAGCAGCGGCTCCGTAGCACTCCCGACCCGTCCTCGGATGAGGATCCGGCCAGGTCGGAAGCCTTGGACTAGTCCCGGTCCGGCGACCTGGTCCCGGCCGTCAGGAGGGTAAGAGGCGGCGGCCCGCGGTGCGGACCCGTCTCGTGTGTCCGTCCGGCCTGAGTGACGTCGTTCGCATATCGGTACGATTACACGTACCGACGTACTCTGTCACGTACTCGCACCCCATCCCTTACAAGCCGGAAACGCGAGGCCCTCGCCATGACGGCCGCCGTTGGTGTTTTATGTCGTGAGACCGGACGCCTGAACGAAAACGCCAATACTTATGGCGGAGCGTGTTCGCGTTCGTCCGACAACCGTTGAGGAGCGTCCCATGCCCCGGTCCGTCGAGGATCTGCTCAGCCGGCTGACGTTGGAGGAGAAGGTCGCCCAGCTCAGCGGCCCCGGCTTTCCGCAGCTGGCGCCTCTGTTCGCAGCACCCCCTGACGATCCCGGCGTATCGCTGGGCAAGGGTTTCCAGGAGATCGCACCCCATGGAATCGGGCACCTCGCGATGCTGGGCAGCTTCTGCCCCGACCTGGACGACCTCTCCTCCTTCTTCCGGTCGGTGCAGGACGCCGCGATGACCTGCGGACGCTTCCCCATCCCCGCGCTGATCCACCTGGAAGCGCTCAACGGCCTGGTCCACCCGGGCGCGCCGACCTACCCCACCGGAATCGGACAGGCCGCCACCTGGAACCCCGCCCTGACAGGCCGCATGGCGACGCACACCCGGGAACGGATGCGCGCGATGGGCGTGCGTTTCGCCCTCTCCCCGGTCCTGGACATCAGCCGCGACCCGCGCTGGGGACGCGTCCACGAGACATACGGCGAGGACCCGGACCTGTCGGCCGCCTTCGGCGTCGCCTTCGTACGCGGCATGCAGAGCGAGGACCTGCGCCAGGGCGTGGCCGCCTGCGGCAAGCACTTCATCGGTTACGCGGCCTCGCAGGGTGGCCTGAACTGCGGCGGCGTGAACCTCGGGCCACGCACCCTCAGGGAGCAGTACGCCCGGCCCTTCGAAGCGGCCATCCGCGAGGCGGGACTCGCCACCGTCATGAACTCGTACGCGGAGGTCGACGGCCTTCCCGTCGCCGCCGACCCGGAAAAGCTCGGCACGCTGCTGCGCGACGAACTCGGCTTCACCGGCGTCGTCGTCAGCGACTACGCCTCCCTGGACCATCTGACCGTGCTGTTCCACCTGGCCCCGAACCTGAAGGAGGCGGGCCGGATCGCCCTCGGCGCGGGCATCGACGTGGAGTTCCCCGAGTTCCGGGCCTTCGCGGACCTGGCGGAACTGGTGCGCGAGGGCACCCTGGACGAGTCGGTCGTCGACCGCTCGGCCCGGCGCGTCCTCGAACTCAAGGAACGCCTCGGGCTGCTCGACCACCTGCTGACTCCGGCCACCCCGGTGACGGCCCTGCCGGCCGGCACCACTCCGAAGGCCGAGGTGGAGCTGGACCTGAGCCGCGCCATCGCGGCCGAGGCCGTCGTGCTGCTGCGGAACGACGGAGTCCTGCCGCTGCGCCAGGCGCCCGGGCGGGTCGCCGTGATCGGCGAACTCGCCGCACAGGTCCGCGTGCACTACGGGGCCTACAGCGGAGTCGCCGCGCACGAGTCGACCGTCTCCGGGTTCGACGTGGACTTCGAGGGCGGCGGCCTGGACGACGTGCACGGGATGCGACTCATCCCCACGCCCGGCTTCCCACAAAGCTTCGAGAAACTGGCGCGCGAGGTGGAACCGCACGCGGTCGGCGTGAGCGACGCCCTGGAAGCGCTGCTGGAGGATCCGGCCCTGCTGGTCCGCGCCCCGTTCGGCGGCCCCGAGGCCACTACCCCGGACGACCTGGCCCGCGCCACCGACGCCGCCACCGGGGCGGACGTCGCCATCGTGGTCGTCGGCGAACGCACCGGCTGGGTCGGCGACGTGACGGCCGGCGAGCAGGTCGACCGGCAGGACCTGCGCCTGCCCGGCGACCAGGAAGCCCTGGTCGAGGCGGTCGCCGCGACGGGCACACCGACCGTGGTCGTCGTGATCAGCGGACGCCCGCTCCTGCTGGACCGGGTGACCGGCCACGCGAACGCCGTCCTGTGGGCACCGCTGCTCGGCCCCGCCGCCGGCCCGGTCCTGGCGGACGCCCTCCTGGGCCGCACCGCACCGGCCGGACGTCTGCCCGTCTCCTTCCCCGCGTCGATCGGCCAGCTCCCGGTCTTCCACGGGAGTCGCGCGGGCAGCGGCTACGACACCCCCGGCGGCGCCGAGGTCACCTACGTCGACGGCCCGGCCCGCCCCCTGTTCCCCTTCGGGCACGGACTGACCTACACGCACTTCACCTACGCCGCCGCCCGCCCCGCCGCCCGCGAGGTCATGGCCGGCGGTGACATCGAGGTGAGTGTCGACATCACCAACAGCGGTGACCGGGACGCCGACGAGGTGGTCCAGCTCTACGCCCGCGATGTGGTCGCCTCCACCGTGCGCCCGGTGCGGCAGCTCCTGGCGTTCACCCGCGTGCACATCCCCGCCGGGGCCACCAAACGCGTCCGCCTGACCGCCCCGGTCAACGCGCTCGCCCTCATCGACCCGCACGGTCTGCTCGTCGTCGAACCCGGAGAGGTCGACCTCATGATCGGCGCGAGCTCCTCGGACATCCGTGCGCGCACCACGCTCACCATCACGGGAGCGGTGACCGGCGTCCCCCGTGACGGCCGATTCCTCGGCAGCGCGGACGAACCTTCCTTGTAAACAGCCACAGTTGAGCAGTAGTTGGAGGTAGTGGACATGAGTACTGAGCGAGAGCCACTCAGTTTCGGAGTCATCCAGGGTCTGAGCATGGCGGGCCTGGTCACCGGCATCTGGGCGCACCCGGAGAACACGTCGGGGGAGTTCCTCACGCTGGACTACTGGACGAAGCTGGGCCGCAAACTGGAGGAGGGAGGCATCGACTTCCTGTTCCTGGCCGACCAGTTCGCCTATCCGCTGAAGAACGGCACGATGGCGGAGCGCGCGGTCGAGGACGCGGTCGCCTTCCCCATGGGCGACCCGCTGGTCGCCCTGTCCGCCATCGCGGCCGCGACCTCCCGGCTCGGACTGGTGGCGACGATGTCCACCATGACGGAGCCGCCCGCCCACATCGCCCGCCGGCTCTCGACGCTCGACTCCCTGAGCGGCGGGCGCATCGGATGGAACATCGTGACGGGCGCGAACCAGGAGTCCACCACGCGCCTGTTCGGCACCGCGATACGGCCGCATGCCGAACGCTATGCGATCGCGGACGACTTCCTGGAGGTGACCCTCAAGCTGTGGGAGGGCTCCTGGGAGGACGACGCCGTCGTCAACGACAAGGTCAGGCGGATCTACGCCGATCCCGCCAAGGTCCACGAGATCAAGCACGAGGGGCCCTACTTCAAGTGCGAGGGCGCGCTTCCCGTGCCGCCGTCCCCGCAGCGCACTCCGCTGCTCTTCCAGGCGGGCACGTCGAGCGCCGGCCGCCGGTTCGCCGCCAAGTACGCCGAGGCCGTCTTCATCCCGGGCAGCCACCCGGAGAAGGCGATCGCCGACATCGCGGCCATCCGCAGCCTGGCGCAGGACGAGTTCGGGCGCGACGCCGACGCGATCAAGTTCGTCTGCGGCGCGCTGTTCATCACCGGCGACAGCGCGGAGGAAGCCGTACGACGGCGTACGGAGATGGCCGGCTACTCGACGCTGGAGTCCGCCAAGCTGGAGTGGTCGTACCACACGGGCATCGAGCTGACCGACGCCGACATGGACAAGCCCATTCCCGGCAGCCGGCAGACGACGCCGGACAGTTCCAAGTCGCTGGTCGAGAAGTACGAGAGCGGCAAGGGCGCCGAGCGGCAGCCGCAGACGATCGGCGAGATGCTGGAACACCTGAGGGTCCACGGGACGACCGGGCTGGGGTTCGTCGGCACTCCCGAGCAGATCGCCGACGAGGTCGAGGAGTTCGTGGACCGCACGGGCGTCGACGGCTTCCTCATCGAGCCCTTCACCACACCGGGCACCTATGACGACTTCGTCGACCGGATCCTGCCCGTCCTGCGGGAACGGGGTCTCGCCAGGACGGCGTACCAGGGTGACACCCTGCGCGAGCACCTGTTCGGCGTCGACCGGGTGAGGCTTCCCGAGAGTCATGTGGGGGCGTCGTTCCGGCACGGGGCCGCGGCGGCCGTGCCCCCGAAGCCCGCCGACGCGGCTGGGGGCAACTGACGAGGTTCCGCGGCCTGGAGCCAGCCGCCATGGGTGTGGCATCCAGCGCTGCACCCCCTGTCGTCGCAGGTCGGGCGGGCGCGGCGGCCGGAGGGAGGACGCGAGCGCGTCGTGGATCCGGGACCGGCCCTGTCGGCCGCGGTCGAGCCGGATACGTGGGGGCGCGAAGCGAGATCCGAAGCCGTTGCTGCGGTGGGCCGTGAAGTCCCACCGCACTTGCGCGCGGGAGATGACCCGGGCCGCCACGCATGCCGCTCCCGGGGTCACTGGGTTGTGCACCACCGCTTCTCACCAGGCCGGTGTGCGCGAACCGCACGGGTTGCGCGTTCACCGAGTCAACTGTTCGGTGTCACACGGCTGTGCGGCCCTGTCGCCACGCCCCGAGCAGCGATTCGGCGAGTTCGGCCGAGGCGCGTTCCGCCGACCAGCCGAGTACCTCGGTGAGGTCGACCACGACCCGCTCGTCGAACATCGTGATCCACAACAGGACGGCGTAGTCGACGTCGATCGGGCTCAGGAACCTGCCGAGTTCGGGGTCGGCGGCCAATGCCTCGATGGCGCCGGTGAGGACCGCGTTGAAACGCTGTGTGAGGTGGTCTTCACTGTCGTCCCGCAGGCGCGCGAGATATCCGCGCGCGCTACGAATGTGAGTGGCCGAACGGCCCCAGCTCATCGCACCGCGAACCCACTGATCGCAGATGGAGTGGAACGCGGTGAGCGGATCGACTTCGCCGGCACTCGCGCTGATTCGTTGGAGAAGGTCGGCGAACAGGGCTCTGTAGTAGGTGTCGAACACGTCGTGGACGTCGCTGAAGTGGCGATAGACCGTCGCTGTCGAGACGCGGGCCTGACGGGCCAGGTCGGGGAGCGTGAAGGTGGTTCCCTGCTGGGCGAGCAGTTCGCCCGCGGCATCGAGCAAGCGTTGGTGCGTGCGCGCCGAGTCGGCGCGAGTCGCGGAACCTGGCGTCGACACGGCGTCAACGCTATCACCGTCCTCGGACGACAGGCCTTGAGCCGAGCTCTCGCACCAGGTCACGGGCCCGCGGACCGACTTCGGGACCACGAGAGTCGGGGCGGTGGCCGGGGCCGGTACGTCGACCCGAGCCCCACGACATGCCGCCGCCGAGCCGGATCCATCGACGAACGCTCTCACCCCGGCGGTCGGGGCCTACACAGGACTCTCCGTGTTCTGATCGGTGGCCGCCGACGCGGCACGGGGCCGCAGGTGTGCCACCAGGATGCCTCCGAGCACGGCGAGGACCAGAGCGGCACCCGCGACGAACCCGAGAACGTCGGAGCCGCCCATGAGGAGAGGCAGGTTGCGGATCATGATCGTCAGGACCACGGCCAGACCGAGCGCGCCGAGGCCGGGAGCGATGAGGCTGTTCCACGGCCGCGGGTCGACCGGGTTGCGCCGGAAGAAGACGAGCACCGCGCAACAGGTGAGCAGCATGAGGAGGACGATCCCGACCGCCAGGATGCCACCGAACCACGTGGCCACCTGCACGACGGGGTCGAGTCCCACCGCGACGCAGACCGCGATGAACACGGCGCTGATGACGGTCTGCATGTTCGACGCGAACCCGGGCGACCCGTGACGAGGGTGCGCCTGTGCCAGCCTCGCGGGCAGCACCTCGGTGTTGCCGAGGTTGAAGTAGTAGCGTGCCAGCACGTTGTGCAGACTGAGGACGCAGGCGAGCGCGCTGGTCACGATCAGGACGCTCACCACATCCGCGGTCACCTTGCCCGCGAAGTTCTGCGCCGTGTCCATGAACATCGTGCTGGGATCCTTCGCCGCCCGGCCCACGACCCCGTCGTCACCCCACGCGGTGACCATCAGCCAGGCCGTGACGGTGTAGAAGCCGCCGATCAGGGCCAGCGCCAGATACGTCGCCCGCGGGATGGTCCGCTGGGGGTCACGGACCTCGTCGCGGTAGATGGCGGTGCTCTCGAAACCGACGAACGCTCCGATGGCGAACATGAGCGCGAGGGCCGGCGAGCCCGAGGTCATCGCCGAGAGGTGCACGACCCCCGACGAGTAGCCCTCCGGGCCGTTCTTGACGAGGACCGCGGCATCGACGACGACAACGACGACCACCTCGGCGATGAGCAACACTCCGAGAACCTTGCCGGACAGGTCGATCCGCCGGTAGCCGAGGAAGCCGACGAGCGCGATCACCGCCGCTGCCCACACCCACCACTTTCCGGCGGGGAGGCCGTACTGCACCATCAGGTTGCTGATCGCCTGACCGATGAAGCCGAGGATGCCGAACATGTTGGCGGTGTAGGTGACCAGGGCGAGGAATCCCGCCCCGACCCCGAGCCTGCGTCCCAGGCCTCGTGTGACGTAGGTGTAGAAGGCGCCGGCCTCGCCGACGTGCGGGGTCATGGCCACGAATCCCACCGCGAACAGGGCGAGGATCACTGTCGCGGCTATGTAGGCGGCGGGGTACCCGGGGCCGTTGCCGACCAGAATGCCGATCGGCGTACTCAGGGCCGCGACCGTGAGGGGTGCGGCCATCGCGAGCACCATGAACGTCAGTGTGCCGAGACCGATGGAGCCTGAGAGTTTGCGGTCGGTACTTGCTCCGGGGGGCGCTGACGTGGGCTTTCCCAGCGATTGGCTCATTGGATCTCCTGGGTTGTCGGAGCCGGCTTCCGAGACGTCACCTTCGGCAGGGGGTCGGCGGAACCGGGGGAGCCCGTCGTGTGGAGGTCATCCGGGGATGAGCGCACACGTGGTTGTTGCTGCCCCGAGCCTTGCCGTCGAGCATTCAACGTCTCGGTATGCGAGGAGGCGTTCCTTTATGCGAGCCATACCGTGGCGGTGGATGGGGTGGACTGTCAAGCAACTTGCGGCATTTCCCATGGCCTGGGTGCAAAATCCAAGGAGGGAGTCAAGGTGCTCCACGCCATCCTCTTTGGGTACCGAACCCGCATGCCGAAGCCTATTGTCCCGACCGGTTCAATGCTCTACGGTGCAGACCAATGGTCCAACCCGTACGGCGAGCGGTCTCACCTGTCGGCTGCTGCCGCGAGTGAACCGAGACAGGTCTGATCAGGACGCGGGCGCGAGCGTGTGGCCCAGGTTCCGCGCAACGCTTTGCGCGCGCCGCCCGCGGGAGGCGCCGGGCACCGTTGCCCGGGCGTTCCCCGTATCCGCGGATCGCGGTGAGAACGGGGAGGAGCCCAGGCCGGCTCCCTCCGGACTCACGCAGGACGAGTGCGAGCCGATCGGCCCCCGGTGGCCGTCGCCCGCGGCATCCCGTTCCCGGCCATCCGGGTGCAATGACATCCCGAGGCCCTGCGGCCCCGGCTTCCGGTGGTCGATCCAAACCGCATGTGCTTGTGCCGCAAGGACAGCTGAGTTGTCAGCCAAGAGTGACAGTGGGAGCCAATCATGAGTGACCAGGCCCGTCCGGCGTCGACGTCCCCGTCGGAACTCGAACGCTTCGGCGACGTGACCCGCGTACGGGTCGAGACTCCCGACCTCAACGGCGGTCTGCGCGGGAAGTACCTGTCCGCCGACAAGGTGCGATCGGGGAAGGGTATTCCCATCACCGAGGTGTACCTGGCCGCGACCGTGGACGACGATCTCTTCGACACCGCCCTCAGTGCTGAGGAGGCCGGAAACGGCGACATGTTGCTGGCCCCCGACTGGTCGACGGCGCGCGCGATGCCCGGCGAGCCGGGCGTGGTCGCCGTGCTGGCCGACGGTGAGACCAAGGGCCACGAACGGCATCCGATGCACCCGCGCAGCGTTCTTCGCAACGTCATCGACCGGGCGGCGTCGCACGGGTACGAAGGTGTCTTCGGCGTGGAGTTCGAGTTCACCATCTTCCGGGACGACCCTGACTCCGACCGGGCCCGACGAGCCGGCGACGTGCCCGGCATGACCCGCATCTCGCGGAGCAACCAGTGCTACAGCCTGACGCGATGGGCCGACTTCGGCGAGTTCGCGACAGACCTGGACGACTCGGCGCGCGCCTACGGCATTCCGATCGAGATGATGATGACCGAGGTCGGCACCCACCACATCGAGGCGGCGCTGGCCCCGGCCCCGGCGCTCCAGGCGGCGGACATGGCCACGCGCTTCAAGGTGCTGCTGCGGCAGGTCGCGCAGCGCCACGGCTTCTTCGTCTCCTTCATGGCCAAGGTGAACCTGGCCGAACAGGGGACCTCCGGCCACCTGCACCAGAGCCTGTGGAAGGACGGCAAGAACGTGTTCTGGGGCGGTAAGCCCGACACGCTCAGCGAGGAGGGGCGTCACTACGCGGCCGGCGCGCTCCGTGCCTCGCACGAGTGCACGGCGTTCTTCGCGCCCTGGCCGAACTCCTACCGCCGTTACGTTCCCGGCTTCTTCGCACCCGTCACCCTCGACTGGGGCTGGGACAACCGCACGACCGCCCTCCGTGCGATCACCCTCTCGGAGGACTCGGCCCGTTTCGAGAACCGGCGTGGAGGCAGTGACTTCCATCCCTACCTCGCGATCGCCGCGTGCCTCGCGGGCGGGGTCGACGGCATCCTCGGGTCCGAAGAGCTGATCGAACCGGGCGCTCCGGTGCCGGGCCGGGAGCTGCCGCAGGATCTCGCCACGGCGGCGGCCCTGCTGCGGAAGTCCGAACTGGCTCGCGAGTGGCTCGGGGACGACGTGGTCGAGCTCTACGCGCAGAGCCGGGAGCACGAGGTCCAGGCGTACGCCGCTCTCACGGCGGCGCACATCCCGCGCTGGGAGATCCAGCGCTACTTCGAGATCGTCTGACGAAGATCACCGAGTCCGGCGACATGAGAACTTTGACTCATGTCTCCTTGACGGTCATGCCGAGGCGCCGGTAATTTGGCGTAACGGAGAAGATCTTCTCATCTGTGTGGCTGAGCTGGCCCGCCCTTGCCGGGCCGCCGTCGCGAATCGCCGGCCGACGCGCCCACAACGTTGCTTCACCACGATCACCGAATGGAGCAGGACGTGACCACTGAGTCGAGTTCGCCGACCACTTCTCCGGTCGTCGAGCCCCCGTTCGCGACCATTGAGGAAGCGTTCTCCAAAGCCAAGGAGAACCTTGGGCGCGGAGCGTGGGACTACCTTGACGGCGGCGCGGGCAGCGAGATCACGCTGCGCGCCAACCGGGCCGAGTTCGCCCGTTGGCAGTTCCGCCCGAGGGTCATGAGCGGTCTGGCGTCGCCGGAGACCTCCACCACCGTGCTGGGGATACCGCTCTCCCTGCCCGTCCTGACAGCGCCGTTCGGCGCCGACGGCATGTTCGCTCCCGAGGGACACAAGGCGGTCGCCCGGGCGAACGCCGCCCATGGTGTCATCAGCGTCGTCCCCGAGGCGGGCACGTTCTCCATGGAGGACGTGGCAAGCGCCGCGCCTGCCGCGGCGCGTATCTGCCAGCTCCACCCGATGGGGGACCCCGCCGGCTTTCGGCGCATGCTCAAGCGGATCGAGGAAGCCGGATACTCGGCGATCTGTGTGACGGTGGACTGCCCGACGGCCGGCTGGCGCGAACGGAACCTCCGCAACAAGTTCGACGTGCAGCGGGAGGTCTTCGGCGGCAACTATCCGGCGTGGTGGGGCCCCCGTGAACTCGGCGAGGTGTTCGGGCAGCTCTTCTCAAGGACCGCACCGGTCTGGAGCTGGGACGAACTCGCCGCGGAGATGTCGCACACGTCCCTGCCGTGGATAGCCAAGGGCATCCTGAACGGTGAGGACGCACAGCTCGCGGTGGGTGCGGGCGCGTCGGCGCTCGTCGTGTCCAACCACGGCGGGCGCCAGCTGGACAGCGTGCCCGCCGCGCTGGCGCAGCTTCCCGAGGTGGTGGCCGCGGTGGGCGGACAGGCCGAGATCCTCCTGGACAGCGGGATACGACAGGGAAACGACATCGTCAAGGCTGTCGCCCTCGGGGCCAGGGCCGTATTCCTCGGACGTCCTGTCGCCGCCGCCCTCGCCGCCGGCGGACAGGCCGGAGTCGAACACGCGCTGTGGCTCCTGCGGGAGGAGATGATCTCGACGCTCACGCTGCTGGGCCGGGGCTCGATCACCGACCTCGGCGCCGACGCCGTGACCAGGTCGGTCTGATGACGAACTTCGACTCAGCCCCCCTCATCGGCCTGACCGGCCGTCGCGGTGCGGGACACATGCTCGGTTTTCCCGAGCCCTTCTTCGACACCGCCCTCGACATCTATGTGAGCGACTACGCCAGGTCCGTGCTGACCGCCGGCGGTGTGCCGGTACACCTGCCGATGGACGCGCCGCCGAGCCGATTGGTCAAGAGCCTGGACGGCATCCTGATCTCCGGCGGCGAGGACGTCGATCCGCGGCTCTACGGCGAGGTCGCCGGAGCGAAGACGTCGCGCATCGACCGGACGCGCGACACCTTCGAATCCGAGCTGATACACGAAGCCCTCAAGCACGGCGTCCCCGTACTCGGTATCTGCCGTGGCAGTCAGCTGATCAACGTCGTCCTCGGCGGCTCGCTCGTGGCCGACCTGCCGGCGGGCGAAGGCGAGTCCCACGGACTGGCCAGTTACTACCGGACCGACCGAGTGCACCGTGTCTCGTTCGAGCCCGGGACCGTCGCTCACACCCTGTACGGGCCGGAGACGGTGGTGAACTCCTTCCACCACCAGGCCGTCGCCAGGCCGGGCGAGGGGGTCACCGTCACCGGACGGGCCGATGACGGCGTCGTAGAGGCGATCGAGGCGGCGGAGGGCCGGTTCCTCGGAGTCCAGTGGCATCCCGAGGTGTTCGGCGGCGACCCGGCCTTCGACTGGCTGGTCGCCGCCGCACTGGACAGCCACCGCCTGTCCGACGAGCGGATCGAAGCTCGCGTGGTTCCCCGTCCGGAACTCCTCGGAGATGTCTCCCAGCCGACGGTCGCCGACCGTAATCCAGAGCGCTATCTCGATCGGATCTGAGCCATGGAATTTCCTGAACTCCTCACCTGGGTCGACGGCGCACCCGAGGAATCCCCCGTTCCCGCGGGCGACCTGTTCGATCCCAACACCGGAGAGGTCCTGGCCCCTAACCTGGCCAGCTCGCCCGACCAGGTCGAGCGCGCCATCGCCGCCGCCGCACGGGCGCACAGCGACGGGGACTGGCTGGCTCTGGGACCCGAGGGGCGGGCCGGGATTCTTCTCGCCTGGGCGGACCGGCTTGACGGCCTGGGGCAGGAGATCGCTCGTCTCGACGCCCTGAACAGCGGTGTTCCGATCAGCGTCACCGCACTCTTCGGTTCGTCGAACAGCGGAACCGTCCGTGAGGCGGTGCGGCTGCTGCGCGAGCGGGGCGATGTGTACTCGGTGTCCTCCGACGATCGTCCGGTGACGGTCCGCCATGTCCCGTGGGGTCCGACGGCGCTGATCGTGCCCTGGAACGCGCCGTCCGCGATGGCGGTCAAGAAGCTGGCCTACGCGCTGGCGGCGGGCGCCCCCGTGGTTCTCAAGCCGTCGCCCGCATCACCGTGGAGTGCTGAGCTGGTCGTACGAGCGGCGCACGAAGCGGGCGTTCCGGCCGGTGTCGTGAACATGGTGCTGGGCGGGGGCGACGTCGGTACCGCGGTGGTGTCCGACTCCCGTGTCCGTGCGATCTCGATGACCGGCTCGACGCCGACCGGGCGGGCCATCGCGGCCGTCGCGGCACCCCGGTTCGCCAGGCTCCAACTGGAGCTGGGATCGAACAACCCCGTTGTGGTGAGGAGCGACGCGGATGTGGTGGAAGCCGCGAGCGTCATCGTCTCCGGCTCGCTCAAGCTGTCGGGTCAGTGGTGTGAGGCACCGCGACGGGTGCTGGTCGCCCGCGCGCTGCTGCCCGACCTTGTCTCCGCGCTGTTCGCCGAGGCCGGCCGGTGGCGGGTGGGCTCCAGTCTCGATGCCGCGACCCGGGTCGGACCCGTCGCCTTCGAGGCCCGGCGGACCGAACTGGAGGGCCAGGTAAGGGAGTTCGCCGCAGCGGGCGCCCGACTCCTCCGGGTCGACGACGTGCCGGACAAGGGCTGGTTCTTCGGTCCGACCATCGCCTACGGCGAGGGACTCGACGCCGCCGGCGAGATGTTCGGGCCGCTGCTCAGCGTGCAGCCGTACGACACCGAGGAGCAGGCGGTGGCCCTGGCGAACGCCGGTCAGGTGGGACTGGCCGCCTATGTGATGACGACCGACATCGACGCGGGAGTCGCGCTGGGCACCCGGCTGGTGGCCGGCGAGGTCAAGATCAACGGTTCGAGCGTGCTGGACATGTCCGAAGGGTCGGTGCAGAGCTTCTTCGGGGACGGTGGCTTCGGCGGCCACGGCGACAGGGACCTGCTCGGCTTCTTCTCGGGCAAGCAGATCGTCGGTACGGACCGTCCCGGTCTGCCGCTCTGAAGGCGAAGACCGGCGTCCGCACCATGAGGTGATCCACGACGCCCGCACCGTGAGGTGGCCTACGACCCGCTCGTAGGCCACCTCACGGTCATGTCGAGTCCCGCGCGTCCGGCCGTACGAAGATGTCGGCGGCGTCGGCGGTCGCGCGGATGTGCTGGTTCATGAGCGTTGCCGCGTCGGTGTCCTTGTGGTTGGCGAGGGCGTCGATGATGGCCTCGTGCTCGGGGACACAGCGGTCCTGCAAGGCTCGCAGGGTCGGGAGCCGGTAGGGGTGGAACAGGGCGGCGCGTGCTTCCTCGACGGCGTCGCGTACCAGCTCCGCCCGGGCCGCTTCGGCGATGTGCATGTGGAAGCGCTGGTCGCACTGCCGGAACTCGCCGGTGTCGGTGGTGCGGCTCATGCGGTCGTTGAGATCGCGCAGCGTGGTGATCAGGGCCGGGTCCGCGCGGGTGGCCGCTCGGCGTGCGGCCAGCGATTCCACGGTCGCCCTGAAGTCGAAGATCGCCTCCAGGTCGATTCCCTGGTCGGTGAACCAGCGCCGTACCTCGTCGAGAGACCCGGTGCGGTCGAGGACGAAGTTGCCGCCCGCGGCACCTCTGCGGACCTCGACGTAGCCGGCGCCTTCGAGGTTGCGCAGGGCCTCGCGGAGGGTGGCGCGGGACACGCCGAGCCGGGTGGCGAGGTCCCGTTCCGAGGGAAGCCTCGATCCGGCGGGGAATTCGTACAGGTGAATGGCACGCCTCAGGTAGCGCACGACCACGCTGTGGGCCGGAGCGATGTCCACCGGTCGCAGACCCGCGGAAGCCGTGCTGTCGTCGGTTGACACCTGGTCAGCGTAACGCGAGGTCACGTGCCGTCCATGAACAAGGTCTTGAGTTCGGTGTTCGCCTCAAGCCCGGCCAGGCCGTTCGCCCGGCCGATGCCCGACTGCTTGACCCCGCCGAACGGCGCCTGGAGGTAGTTGGACGTGTTCGAGTTGACCGCCAGGACGCCGCTCCTCACCTTGCGCGAGACGCGGATGGCCCGTGCGATGTTCCCGGTCCAGATCGACCCCGACAGTCCGTACCGCGTGTCGTTGGCGAGCCGGATCGCCTCCTCCTCGGTGGCGAACGGGATCACGCTGACGACCGGGCCGAACACCTCTTCCTGGGCGACCCGCATGTCGGAGCGCACCCCCGTGAGCACGGTGGGGACGTACCAACCGCCGCCCTCGGGAAGACCGGTGGGCTTGGCGCCGCCGGTGACGGCCACGGCCCCGTCGGCGACGCTCTCCTCGACGAATCCGTGGACGCGGTCGCGGTGGGCGACCGAGATCAGCGGACCGAGGTCCGTGGTCTCGTCCAGGGGGTCGCCCACCTTCAGACGCGCCGAGGTCCGCGAGTACCCCTCGACGACCTGGTCGTAGACGCTCTCGTGGATCAGCAGCCGGGACCGCGCGCAGCAGTCCTGGCCCGCGAGGCCGAACATCGCCTCCGGCGCGACCGCGCAGACCCGGTCGAGGTCGGCGTCGGCGAAGACGATGGCCGCGGACTTGCCGCCGAGCTCCAGCGTCAGCCGCTTGAACGTGCTCGCGGCACGCCGCGCGATGTCCTGACCCGTCGCGGTCGAGCCGGTGAAGGTCACGCGCGCCACATCGCGGTTCTCGACCAGAGCCCGGCCCACCGAGCCGTCGCCGGGGAGGATGCTGAGACAGCCCTCGGGGAGCCCTGCCTCACTGGCGAGGTCACCGAAGATCAGCGAGGTCAGCGGGGCCAGTTCGGAGGGCTTGAGGACGACCGTGTTCCCGGTGACGAGCGCGGGGCCGGCCTTCTGCGCCGCCATGGCGATCGGCCCGTTCCACGCCGTGATCGCCGCCACGACGCCGAGCGGCTCGCGCTGCGTCATCAGCAGACCGCCGGCGTCGTTGGGGATGGTCTCGCCGACGATCTTGTCGACCGCGTCGGCGCTGTAACGCAGCAGTGCCGAGGTGGCCCAGAGCATGCCCCGGGACTCGCGGATCGTCAGCCCGTTCTCCCGGGTCTGCAGGACGGCGAGTTCCTCCGCGCGTGCCTCGACGAGGTCGGCCCAGCGGTGGAGCACGGCTGCGCGGGCCGAGGGCGTCCAGTCGGCCCACGACTCCTGGGCCGTCACCGCCGCCGCCACGGCTCGGTCGACGTCCTCGACGGAGGCGTACGCCACCTCCGCGAGCGCCGCTCCGGTCGCCGGCTCGTAGACGGTGAAGGTCTTCCCGTCGGCGGACGGCATGCGGGTGCCGGCGAGGACGAGTTGCTCGGACGTGGACATGGGGTGGCCCTTTCGTCGGACGTTCGCGAAGCAGGGGCGTTCTCGGAGCAGGGGAGGAGCTCTCAGGCCGGGGTGTGCGCGGCCGACGCCGATGCCCGGGCGCGGGCCCGCTCCACGAGCCAGCGGAAGGCGGGGTCCGGTGCCGCGTGGGCCTCGGGATGCCACTGGACGCCGAGGACGTCATGGTCGACGCACTCGATGGCCTCGACGAGTCCGTCGTCGGAGCGTCCGGCCACCCGGACGCCGGGCGCCACGGCGTCGACCGCCATGTGATGCATGCTGTTGACCTGGGCCCGCTTCCCGTAGAGGGAGTGCAGGGTGGTGCCCTCGACGAAGTTCACCCCGTGTGCGGGGAGCGCCGCCGCCTGGTCGCGCCGCTCGTGGCCCGGCAGGTGGTGGTCGTACACGGTCCCGCCCAGTGCGACGTTCAGGACCTCGTGACCCCGGCAGGTGCCCAGCACCGGGATACCGCGCGCGATCGCCGCCCGGACGATCGCGATGTCGAACTCGTCCTGCTCGGCGTCGAGCGGCGTGGTGTCGGCGGTGACCTGGCCGCCGTAGAAGCGCGGGTGTACGTCGGCTCCACCGGACAGCACGAGCGCGTCGAGCCGCTGGACCAGGGCTTCGGCCGGTGAGTCCCGCGGCAGGAAGACAGTCATGCCTCCGGCCGCCGCGATGTTCCGCGCGTACAGCTGGACGCCCACATCGACGAACACTCCGTCCCACATCGCCGGGTACTGCGGGAACAACATGGCTCCCGCGTAACGCCGACCGGTGACGCCCACCAGCGGCGCCCACAGGGGATCGCCTTCTGCTGTCGGCTCGTCCTCGTCGGTTCGCGGTGTCATCGGTCTCCGTTCGTCATGTGTCGCGTGAACCCCGTGGGTTCGACCCATTGGTTTATTGTTCTGGAAAATAGACCAATGGGTGCATGATGCTGACTGTGCCCCGCCGAGTCAAGCGGTTCGGCGGGACGTCCGTGGATCGACCTCGCAGAGCCGCAGGTTCTCCACGGGGGCTGACAATTCGCCCCCGATTGCTTGCGATGTGCGAGGTCTGGGGCATACGGTCCGTCTCGGTTGGTGAATCCATAACCCGTATACCGAGACGCGATGAGCGGTCCGGATGAGCAGTCCATCGGAAAGGCCTGAACAGGTGGCCATGACCTTCGACACGGATACAGCCGTAGCCGCGCCCGAGCGCCAGGACCCGGTCAACGATCGCCCGCTGGAGAGACTCACGGCGATGGAGGCCGTCGTCCGGCTCCTCGTCGAGCAGGCAGAGCTCGATCGTCGGCGTGGCCTGCGGACCGGAGGATTCGCGACCGGATACCCCGGATCCCCCGTGGGCGGACTGCAGAGTCTGCTGGAGCGGAACGCGGGCCGGCTCGAAAAGGCCGGGGTCCACCAGTCGCCCGGCCTGAACGAGGAACTCGCCGCGACCGCCGTGTGGGGCGCCCAGACGGTCCCGACCCTCCCCGACCCGAAGGTCGACGGCGTCTTCGGCCTCTGGTACGGCAAGGCCCCGGGCGTGGACCGGGCCGCCGACGCCCTGCGGCACGGCAACATCCGGGGGGCGCACCCGCACGGCGGCGTCCTGGTCCTGGCCGGCGACGACCCCAACGCCAACGCCACCAACTACCCGTCCGACAGCACCTTCCTCTTCCAGGCGTTCGCGATGCCGGTCCTCTACCCCGGAACCGTGCAGGAGATCCTGGACCTCGGCCACCACGGCTACGCCCTGTCCCGCGCGGCCGGGCTCTGGGTGGGCTTCAAGATGGTCACCGCGATCGCCGACGGCTCGGGAACCGTGGACACGGACCCGGCCCGGCTGACCTTCCACGAGCCCGCCGTGTCCATCGGCGGCAAGCCCTTCCACCCGGTGCTGCGCGCCAACGACCCGGGCCCGCCGATGCGGGAGGCCGAGAAGGACATGCTGGGCGGGCGCAGGCAGCTCGCCGAGCAGTACATCGACATCAACGACCTCAACCCGATCGTGGTCGAGGGGACCGACGCCCGCATCGGCGTCGTCGCCCCCGGCAAGACGTACTACGACCTCCGCCGGGCGCTGACGAACCTCGGACTCGACGACGACACCCTGGCGACGACCCCGCTGCGGATCAAGAAGGTCGCGGCGCTCTACCCCATCGGCCGGGCCGAGTGGCTGCGCTTCACGGACGGACTCGACCGGATCATCGTGATCGAGGAGAAGCGCCCCCTGCTCGAACTGGCGTTGAAGGACACGCTGTACGGGCGGACCGACGCGCCCGCCGTGCTGGGCAAGACCGATACGGACGGCACCGAACTCTTCCCGGGCTACGGCGAGTTCGGCCCCGACCTCATCACGAGGGTCCTGGGCGGCCAGCTGGCGAAGCACGGTGTCGTCGAGGCGCCCGCCGCCCGCCCGACCCTCAACGGCCTGCTGCCCGTGCTGCCGTTGGAGACCGCGCGCGCCCCGTTCTTCTGCTCCGGCTGCCCGCACAACGTCTCGCTGCGGGCTCCCGAGGGCGCCGTCGTGGGCGCGGGCATCGGCTGCCACATCATGAGCCTGCTGGTGAACCGGGAGGAGTACGGCAACCAGACCGGCTTCACGCAGATGGGCGGAGAGGGTGCCCAGTGGGTCGGCCAGGCACCCTTCACGGGCGTACAGCACATCTTGCAGAACATCGGTGACGGCACCTACCACCACTCCGGGAGCCTGGCGCTCCGCCTCGCCACGGCCAGCGACGTCAACATCACTTACAAGATCCTCTACAACAGCGCCGTGGGGATGACGGGCGGACAGGCCGTCAAGGGCAGCATGGGCGTCCCCGCACTCACCCACTCCCTGCGCGCCGAGGGCGTACGCAAGATCATCGTCACGACCGACGAACCGAGGCGGCACCGCAGGCGGGACCTCGCCCCGGGCACCGAGGTGTGGCACCGGGACCGGCTGATCGAGGCACAGGAGAAGCTGGCCACGATCAGCGGCGTGACGGTGCTGATCCACGACCAGGAGTGCGCCGCCGAACGCCGGCGCCGCTGGAGCCGGGGCGAACTGCCCAAGCCCACCCAGCGGATCATGGTGAGCGAGCGGGTCTGCGAGGGATGCGGCGACTGCAACGCCAAGTCCCAGTGCCTGAGCGTGCAGCCGGTGGAGACCGAGTACGGCCGCAAGACCAAGATCCACCAGTCGTCGTGCAACCTCGACTTCACCTGCGCCAAGGGCGACTGCCCCTCGTTCCTGACGGTCGACGTCAAAAAGGCGAAGAAGGCGAAGCGCACCTCGCCCGAACCCCCGGACGTGCCCAGCCCCTCGGTGCTCGTGCCGCGCGACGGCTTCACCGCCCACATGACCGGCATCGGCGGCACCGGAGTGGTGTCGGCGAACGCCATCCTGGCCAGGGCCGCGGCCTCCGACGGCTTCGAGGTGCGCAGCCTCGACCTGCCGGGACCCAGCATCAAGGCGGGGCGGGTCGTCTCCCAGATCCAGGTCTACGCCCACGGCTCACCGCAGCCCGCGGCGGTCGTCGGCCCCGGCGAGGCTGACCTGTTCCTGGGCTTCGACATGCTGGGCGCGATGGCCCCGGGACTGCTGGATCCGCTCGGCGTCGACCGGACGGTCGTCGTCGCGTCGAGCTCGCTGGAACCCACCGGTGACATGGCGATCGACCCGTCGATCCCGCTGCCGCCGAAGGAACTCCTCATCGACCGGCTCAGGTCCCTCTCGCGTCCCGACGCGGGCGCGTTCATCGACGTCGCCGCGGCCTGCGACGCGGTGTTCGGACACCAGCGCAGCGCCAACGCGCTGCTCATCGGCGCCGCGTACCAGGCGGGCGCCCTGCCGTTCACCGAGAAGTCCCTGCTGCAGGCGTTCCGGGACAGCGGTGTCGCGGTGGAGGACAACCTCAAGGCGTTCGGCTGGGGCCGAGTCGCCGTGGCCCGCCCCGCACTGATCGCCGACCTCGGCCTCGCACCGCGCCCCACGGGCGGGGGAGTCGAGGACCCCGCACTGACGTCGATGCTGACGCCGTTCACGGACGAACCGGCGCTGCGCGATCTGGTCCTCGGCCGTGCGGAGGACCTGCGCGGCTACCAGAACCCCGGCTACGCCCAGCGCTATCTGACCCTGGTCGCCGAGGTGCTCCAGGCCGAGCGATCGTCGAACGGAGCCGGTCCGACGACGATCACACCGCGCTATGCGCGGGGCCTGTACAAGCTGATGGCCTACAAGGACGAGTACGAGGTGGCGCGGCTCCTGCTGCTCGACTCGGCCAGGCAGGCCGTGACAGCGGAGTTCGGCGCCGGCGCCAAGGTGTCCTGGAACCTCCACCCGCCGGTCCTGCGCGCGCTGGGCATGAAACGGAAGCTGAAACTCGGCCCCTGGTTCACCCCGGCGTTCGTCCTGCTGCGGTCGATGCGCGGTCTGCGCGGCACGCCGCTCGACCCCTTCGGACCGGCGAAGGTCCGCCGCATCGAGCGCGCGCTCGTCGAGGAGTACGTCGAGATGATGGGCCTGGCCATGTCGTCCCTCTCGGAACACAACACCGCCGGCGTCCAGGAGTTGGCCGACGCCCCCGACCTCGTACGCGGCTACGAGTTCGTCAAGGTCCGTCACCTGACCGACTACTTCCGGTCCGTCGAGCGAGTCGCCGCCGAGGCGGGTATCGCCTACTCGGTCCCGGTGGGCTTGCGGGAGCTGGCGACGAAGGCGGCAGCTCCGACGAGCAAGGCGGGCAGCCCCGATGAGTGACGACGCCGTACCCGACGACCAGCCCGTCCGCCCGCCCTCGTCCGCGTCCTCGGAGGCCCCGTGAACCGCGCGGCCGTCCTCGTCATGGGCGGGGGCATCTCCGGAGTGTCCATCGCCTACGAACTCTCGCGATATGTGCCGGTGATGCTGCTGGAGATGGAATCGGCGCTGGCCTACCACACGTCGGGTCGCTCACTGGCCACCTTCGTGGAGAGCTACGGCCCCACGGCCGTACGCGCCCTGACGCAGGCGAGCCGGCCCTTCTTCGAGGATCCGCCGACCCGGGTGGACTCCCCGCTGTTCAGCCCCCTGGGGCTGCTCCTGGTCGCCGGCCAGGGGGAGGGGGACGACCTCGTCGACCTCCACGCGTCCGTGCTCGACAACGCCCCGCAGGCCCGGCTCGTCCCGGCGGCGGAGGTCCTTGAGATCAACCCGGTGCTGGCGCCCGGCCACTCCGAGCTGGGCATGTTCGATCCCGCGACCACGGAGATCGACGTCAACGAGCTCCAGCAGGGCTACATCCGAGGACTCAGGGCGAACGGCGGCGCGATCCACAAGGGCGCCAGGGTGGTGGACGCGCGCAGGGAGAACGGAGCGTGGGTCGTCACCGACGCCTCCGGAACCACGTACACCGCCAAGTCCGTCGTCAACGCCGCCGGCGCCTGGGCCGACGAGGTCGCGGCCGTCTTCGGGGTGAGCCCGGTCGGGATCAGGCCGCTGCGCCGGTCCGCCTTCATGGTCAAGGCGCCCGCAGGAGTGCGGGCCCGGGGCATCCCGCTCACCGGCAGCCTCGACCACTCCTGGCACTTCATGCCCCAGGGCGAGATGTTCGCGTGCTCACCCGCCGAGGAGACGCTGCAGCCGCCGTCCGACGCCAAGCCGGACGAACTGGAGATCGCGCGAGCGATCGACGACCTGAACGAAGCCACCGTGCTGAGGATCCGCGGCATCTCGTCCCCGTGGGCGGGCCTGCGCACCTTCGTCGCCGACGGACTTCCGGTCGTCGGCGCGGACAGCGCCGACGAGTCGTTCTTCTGGTACGCGGCACAGGGCGGGTACGGAATGCAGCTTGCTCCGGCCATGTCACAGCTCGCAGCCGCCGACCTGCTCGGAATCGCGGAGGCCGAGGAACTCGCTTCCCTGGGGGACACGTTGAGAGAACTCTCGCCGACCCGGTTGCGGTGACCGACCGGGCGCTCCGCGAACACCACCGACCCCCGACCACCCACACCACCCCGATCACCCCGACTCGGGTACCGGCAGCCGGTACCCGGACCACGTGAGGAACCGCACCATGAACGACCGCGCCAACGTCTTCGTCGCGAACGAACCCGCCATCCCCGTCTCCCTCTCCGCCGCCGCCATCGGGACGCCGACCGTCTTCACCGCCGGCCAGGTGGGCCTGGACCCGGCGACGGGGCGGCTGGTCGAGGGCTTCGAAGCCCAGGTCGAGCAGGCCATCGACAATCTGGAGAGCGTCCTGCTGCGGTCGGGAAGCGGACTGGACCGTGTTCTCAAGGCCACCTGCTACCTGGCAGACCTGTCCCAGTTCGCAGATTTCGAGGCCATCTACGCACGCAGGTTCCCGCAGCCCTACCCGGCACGCACCACGCTGGGTGCCGTGCTGGTGAGCGGAATCCTCTTCGAAGTGGAGGCGATCGCGACCATCGACGGATGAGCGGGACCGTGTCACGGCGCAGGCACGTCAGTAGGCCCTCACTCCGCGAAGTCGGCCACGTACGATGGTTCGGGATGTGAATCGGTGAACCGCGATGCGAAGAGTGAGGGTCCAGTGGCGTCGGAGCAGTCGGCACGATCGATCGAGGGGTGGACCGGCTTCCAGGCGCCGTCCGAATCCCGGGAAGAGCGCAAGATCGCCTCGGTCGCCAACGCGATGCGGCTCATCGAGAAGCTCGACACCCTCGGCGAGGCAGGGGTGTCGGAACTGTCGCGTGAGCTAGGAGTCTCCAAGCCCGCCGTCGACCGGCTGCTCGTCACCCTGCTGGACAGCGGCTTCGTCGAGCAGAACGCCGAGTCGCGGCGCTACCGGCTGTCCATCCGGTTCATCGCCATCGCCAACGGGATCCGGCCGCGGACGAAGCTGCCCGAGATCGCCCGGCCGTACCTGCTCGACCTCAACGACCGCTTCCACGAGACCGTGCACCTGGGTGTCCTGTCGAACGGCAACGTGGTCTACGCCGAGACGGTGCCGTCGCGGCAGATGTTCCGTATAGAGGCCAAGCCCGGCACCACCCTGCCCGCCTACTGCACGGCGCTGGGCAAGGCCGTCCTGGCCTACCGGGACCCCGATGAGGTCGAGCAGTATCTGCGGACGGTGGTCCCGGTCTCCTACACGCGGTACACGACGACGGACTTCGGCGCTCTGCGCCAGCAGATCGAGAGCGTGCGCACGGACGGCTTCGCCCTCGACCTGGGGGAGATCCTCGAAGAGGTCTGCTGCCTGGCCGCCCCGGTCCTCGACTCGAAGGGCCGGGCCCTGGCCGCCCTGTCGGTCACGGCTCCGCGGTCGCTGTTTCTCCGTAAGCGCGAAGAGCTGGAGCAGGCCGTTCCCGCCGCCGCGCGACAACTGACCGCGGACGCCATCGCCTCCGACGCCACGGTCGACGGGATCGAGCCCAGGTGACGTCGTAGTCCCTCGGCGATCAGCGATCAGCGATCAGCACCGAGCGGTACCGGGTGTCCGCTGTCCGTCGGGGACGGTCGGCGGGTGCTCGGCGAGCCGCCAGGACGCGGCGGTGGCGGGAGGCGGTTCGGCGACGGGGCCGTTGGCGCCGAACACCTGGACGTCGGCGCTGCCGGGCGTGTGCGGGGCCCAGCCCGGGTCGCCGGTGCGGGCGAAGGCGCTCCAGGCGGTCATCATCCGCTGGCCGAGAGCCGCCGAGCCGGGCCACTGCCGGTACAGCGGAGCCAGCGGGTTGTCGTCGCTGTCGTGGTTGCCGAACACCAGGGCCATCTCCATGCCGTGTGACGGTCCGAGGCTCGGCAGGTCGGCGGCGAAGAGATAGCGGTGCGCGGTGCCCCCGGCGCGGGTGTGGGCCTCGGCCAGGCGGGCGGCCGGGACGCGGTAGAGGTGGTCGCCGAGGAAGCGCAGGCGCAGCCGCGTGGTGGTGGCATCGGGCTCGGCCGCACGGTAGGCGTCGAGCAGGCCTCGGGCCGCTGCCTCTCCGACCGCGCCGGCGATCTCGTCGTACAACGCGCCTTCGGTGGGCGGAGTGGCGTCGGGTGGCCCGAACGCCTCGGCCGCCAGCATCTCGTCGCGGTTCGCGCCGATGAGCAGGGGTACGTCGGCGGTGTCGCCGGTCTCGGCGGCCTGCACCGGCGTGCGCGGGAGTACGGAGCCGTCCAGGACCGGTCCCCAGGAACGTCCGCCGGGCAGGGCTCGCGCCCCCATGTCGGCGGGGAAGAGCTTCGCCTGGGCGGCCAGGATCTCCTCGACCGGTACGTCGACGAGCTGCTCGGGGCGGTGGACGCCGACGGTGTCGAGCAGGTCGGCGGCCAGTCGGCGTGCCGTGGCCGGAGCGTAGATCCGGGCGACGGGCGGGCTCATCAGCATCGCCCGCCGGAACAGGCCTCGGGCGGCGGGCATGGCCAGCAGGCAGCCGACGGAGCTCGCCCCCGCCGAGCCGCCGAAGACGCAGACGTTGTCCGGGTCGCCGCCGAACCGCGCGATGTTCCGGCGTACCCAGCGCAGCGCGGCGACCTGGTCCTGAAGCCCCAGGTTGACCGAGCCGGACCAGCCATCGCCACCGATGCCGGTCAGATCCAGGAAGCCCAGGGCACCGACGCGGTAGTTGAAGCTGACCACGACGGCGTCGCCGCCCCGCATCAGCCACTGCCCGTCGGTGCCCGGCGGCACCGCGCTGCCGGACTCGAAGGCGCCGCCGTAGATCCACACCAGCACCGGTCTGCGGCCGTGGACGTCCGGTGTCCAGACGTTCAGGTGCAGGCAGTCCTCGTCGTGTACGGCGTCAGGGGGCGACCACGGATCGGGGTTCTGCGCGGGCGATGCGCCGAAGGTGGTGGCGTCGCGCACGCCCTCCCACGGCCGGGGCGGCTGCGGCGGACGCAGCCGCCCCGGCCCGACCGGCGCCTCGGCGAACGGGATGCCCGCGAACACCGATCCGCCGTCGCCCAGAGTCCGCCCGGCAAGCTCCCCTTGCTCGGCGACTGTGGAAACGGTGTCCGACACGGCTCACTCCTCATCCAGTCCGTACAGCTCCAGATCCAGTCCGTACAACGCCACCATCGGCAGTGTCACACCGTCGGAGGGATCACCGGGAGTTCGATCCAGCTGTCGCCCGTACCGAGCAGGACGTCGCTGGTGAACGAGCCGTCCTCCTGGCTCAGGCCCCAGCGCGGGAAGTTGCTGTGGGCCACGTGCACGCGCAGTCGGTGTCCGGCCGCGAGCTCGATGCTGGTCGACCACAGGTCGACGGTCACGGTCCGCTCGCCCGACGCGTCGGCCTGGCCGTCGGCGGACTCCACCCGGCGCACCCCGTCGACCAGGTTGATCGACTTGCCGTCCGGGCGGACGTCGCACACGCGGACCACCCAGTCCGAGACCTCCGCTCCCGGCCGTACCCGGAGGTGGGCCCGGACCCGGCCGGTGATCTCCAGCGGCTCGTCCAGCGGATCGGTGGTGAACACGAGCACGTCGTCCCGGCACTCGACGCCGCGCTGGTCCCACGCACCCCAGGGAAACTTCTCGTGCATCGCGGTGTTGCCGCCCACCGTCTGTACCGGCCCGGACGCCTCGAACGTGAGCGCCGCGACCGCCGGCGATCCGCTGTCCGCGTCCTCATCGGCCGAGGAATCCCCGGGGCCACGCAGGACGGCGCGGTCGGCGGCACCCAGCTCCAGCCGGGTGGTCACCGCCCGGGCGAGCGGCCAGCTCTCCTCGTCCCGCCACTCGTCGCGCCCCATGACGAACAGCCTGACCGGTGCCCGGTCCAGGGGCTTGTCGTCGAGGACCGCGTCGAAGAAGTCGAGGTGCTCCGCCGTCAGGGACGAGGTGAGGCCCATGGACTGTCCGCCGCCGGCGAGGCCGAAGTTCACCTCTCCGTTCTGCGAACCGAAGTCCGTGCCGTGTGTCCAGGGGCCGACGATGAGATGGCCGGCGATGCCCAGTTCGCGCTGGCGCGTGAAGTTGTCGAGGGTCCCCTGGAGGAAGATGTCGTACCAGCCGCCCACGTGCAGGGCCGGAATGCGGATGTCGTCGATGACGGAGACGACGTCCAGCTCGGCCACCGTCTTGGGGTCGGCGTCGGCTCGGCGCAGGCCGATGTCGGGGACGTCCAGCTCCTCCAGCCACGGGATGCGGCCCGCCGGATAGCTCGCGTACCCGCCACGGGCCAGTGCGTCGATCCGGCTCACCGCCTCCATCGCCTCGGCGACCTTGCCGCGGCGCATCAGCTCGCTCATGCCGGTCGACAGCGACCAGACCACGTTCAGCCCGTGTTCCGGTACGCCGCCGCGGCGCAGGGGGCCGTCCAGCGGATCCGACCAGGTCATGCCGGGCGCGATCGCACGCAGTCCGGGGGCGCCCGACGCGGCCGCCCGCCACTGGGTGTGTCCGAAATAACTGCCGCCGTACATGGCGACACGGCCGTCGCAGAAGTCCTGCCCGGCCACCCAGGCGACGGCGTCGAAGCCGTCCTCGGTCTCGTGCTTCCACGGCACCCATTCACCGTCGGAGGTGCCACGGCCCCGTACGTCCTGGATGACCACGACATAGCCGCGGCTGACGGCGATCCGCTGGTCGAGGTACACGGACGTATACGGCGACGACTTGTCGTACGGCAGCCTGACCAGCAGCGCAGGGTGTCGTGCGTTGTCGTCGGGACGATGGATGTCGGCTCGCAGCACGACTCCGTCCCGTGTGTTCATCGGGACGTCGGTCTCCACTACCATTCGCATTTGGGTACCATTACACGTACTTTCGTACTCTGTCACGTACCCGCCGCTCGGATTCCCCGTATCGGTACCGGGGTCCGTCACCGCACCGCCGTCCGAACAGGGTCGGCCCGCGCATCCGATCGCTTCCGCTCCACCCCCCCGCTCGCCGCCGCCGCGTACCTCGCGGGCGAACGTGTCGGAATCCTTACAAGCTCGAAACGCAAGCCCCTCGCCAAGATGGCCGACGGTGGTGTTTTATGTCATCACTCAGCGCTGGCGAAAGAAAACGCAATGAGTCTCGGATCCCGAGGCGTGCGGCACGAGCCAACTTCCCCCACTCCACAAACGCCGGCATCAGAGAGACGCCCGGCTGGGGCGTGGTTGACATGGTCCCCTTTGAGTAAGGACATCCTGCGATGACGGAGATCCAGGCAAGCGGACGCAACGGTCCAGCTGTTCGGCAGCCACCGACCGTGAGCGTCACCTCTGCGCGCAAGGCGAAGCGTGCTCGTCGGGAATGGGGAGACTCGCGGCTCTTCCGAACGATCACCCCGACCCTGGCTGTGGTCCTGGCGGTGGTGGCCTGGCAGGTCGCCGCGAAAGTCGGGAACTTCGAGCCCACGGTCCTGCCCTCGCCCATGCGCGTCGCCGAGTCCGCCTGGACGGACCGTGAACAGTTGTGGGTGAACACGGTCCCGACCCTTCAGGTGACGGTGGCGGGACTCGTCATGTCGGTCGTCATAGCGGCGGCCCTGGCGACGCTGCTCAGTTTCGTGCCGCTGCTGCGCAACGCGACTCTTCCGCTGCTGATCGTCGCGCAGTCCATCCCCATCATCGTGCTGGCTCCGCTCTTCGTGATCTGGTTCGGATTCGGACTGGGCCCGAAGATCGGGCTCATCGTGATCACCACGGCGCTGCCCATGACGATCGCCCTCCTACAGGGATTCATGTCGGCCGATCCTGACGCGGCGACACTGATGAAGTCGCTGGGAGCCAACCGCGTCAAGGTGTTCCTGCGTCTTCAGGTCCCCTCCTCGCTGCCGTACTTCTTCACCGGCCTGCGCGTCGTCGCCAGCTTCGCCGTCCTGGCGGCCATCTTCGCCGAGACGGTCGGAGCGGTGAACGGGCTCGGCATCTACATGGCGACACAGAAGAACATGCTCCGGACCGATCTCGTGCTGGCCGCGGCCATCATCAGCATCGCCGTGAGCCTCACGCTGTTCTCCCTTACCTACCTGCTCGAATCTCTCGCGATGCCGTGGGAGCGCCGTCGGAAGGCGATGAGGTCCGAATGACAACCAGCCCCCTGCTCTCGGTCCAGAACGTGACCAAGACCTTCCCCGGCCCGCGCAAGACCCGCAACCCCGTGATCAACGACGTCTCCCTGGACGTCGCGCCCGGTGAGTTCGTGTCGGTCATCGGCCCCAGCGGCTGCGGCAAGTCCACGCTGTTCCAGATACTCGCCGGAATCCTGCGGCCCGACGAGGGGTCCGTCACCTACCACGGTGCGGCGACCCGGGGACCGTACTCGGCGTACATGCCGCAGAAGGACCTGCTCCTGCCGTGGCTGACCGCCCAGGACAACGCGGCACTCGGCCTGACGCTCGGCGGGATGTCGAAGGCCGACGCCCGCAAGAAGGTGTCCGACCTGCTGGGCACGTTCCGGCTGGACGGCTGCGCCGACGCCTACCCGTTCGAGCTGTCCGGTGGCATGCGGCAGCGCGTCGCGCTGCTGCGGACCATGGTCCTGGAACGGCCGATCCTGCTGCTCGACGAGCCCTTCGGCGCACTCGACTACCTCACCCGCACGGAACTGCAGCTCTGGCTCTCCCAGATCTGCGCCGAACTGGGCCAGTCGACCATCCTCATCACCCATGACGTCCCCGAGGCGCTCATGCTGTCCGACCGTGTCTACGTCCTCTCGAACCGGCCGGCCGAGGTGCGCATGGTGCTCGATCAGCCCGAGGCGCGTCCGCGCAGCCTGGACTTCATGGAGACCGAGCAGTTCACCCACAACGAGCGAACGCTGCTCACCGAGCTCACACACAGCGGGGCGCGACCGGCGACTGCCGCCTGATCACCGGTTCCCGGCCCGGTCAGCGCTGATCCAACCTTCGTGGGTTGCCGGTGCCGGCGGGCGGTCGAGGGTTCGCCCGCCCGGAAGGCCGAGGGTCCCGCTCGCCCGTCCGGTCGCCGCAAGCGACCGGCCGGAGCCTGCCGTCCTGTCTCTGTGCCACCGGAGTTGCCGGATGCCGCTCCACCTCAACAGTCCAAGGGGTCTCCATGTCATCCGAGTTCAGCGTCCCTGCCATCGACATCAGCCCGTACGTGCGTGACGGGTCCGACGCCGACAGGGCAGAGGTCGCGCGCCGACTCGACCACGCCTGCCGCACCGTGGGATTCATCCAGGTCGTCGGCCACGGAGTCGCGGACGAGATCCTCGACGGACTCGCCGACGCCATCGACGGGTTCTTCGCGCTTCCCCTGGAGTCGAAGAAGCGGTGGGTCCGCCCGTCGGGCGAGAACCGCGGCTACAGCCCGCCCAAGAGCGAGTCCCTCAGCTACAGCGTCGGCCTCGACCCCGTGACCCGTATGAACGACTTCTTCGAGGCGTTCAACGTCGGGACCTCCGCCGCCGAGTACCTGGACGCCCACGTGTCCGACGAGGACTACCCGGCCACGGTGTGGCCCACCGCGCCGACGTCGTTCCAGGGACAGGTCGAGGCCTACTACGCCGAGGCCCGGCGTGTCGCCCGCACCCTCACCCAGGTCGTCGCGGACGCCCTCGGCGTGGAGCGGTCACTCATCGAGGGTCTCACCGACCACTCGATCGACGTGCTCCGCATGAACAACTACGCCCTGCCGCCCGGGGAGATCGAGCTCGGCGCCGAACTCACCGGCATGAGCGAGCACACCGACTTCGGTCTGCTGACCGTCCTCTGGGCCGACCAGGTCGAAGGCCTCCAGGTACTCGGCAGCGACAACGCGTGGCACGACGTCCAGCCCGCCGACGGCGCCCTCCTCGTCAACCTCGGCGATGTGGCGGCCCGGCTGACGAACGACACATGGATGTCCACACTGCACCGGGTCACGCCGCCCGTCGTGAACGGAACCATCAAGCGCCGCCGCTCGGCCGCGTTCTTCCACGACGGGAACGCGGACGCCGTCGTCGCGCCCCTGCCGTCCTTCGTCGCCGATGGGGAGAAGGCGTTCTACGAGCCGATCACGGTCAAGGACCACATCCTGGCGAAGCTGAAGGGCTCCCGGGCCGGCCGGAAGAACCCCCACGCCCCGCGCGAGGCGGCCAGGGTGACCGCCGCAGCCGGCTGACGTCCCGACCCGCTGTAACCGAGACCGGTCTCGTCGGTGGTATGCCCGCCGACGAGACCGGTCCCCTTGCGCTGCCGGCCGGCGCGCTTCGATCCAGGAGGTACGACCATGCCCTCATCCGGCGACCCGAACGCCACCGACGAGTTCCCGCCGATGGCCCGCGCGGAGGAGCGGGTCGTGCTGGCCCGGCGGCTGCCCAAGGCGGAGCTGCACATGCACCAGGTGGGCTCGCTCGCTCCGGCCGAACTGGCCAGGCTGCACAGACGGGCCACCGGATCCGGCCTGTCCCGGGCCGAGGCGGACGCCGCCTACGACGTGCGCAGCCTCGGGAAGTTCTTCGACGACCTGGACAAGGCGGTCCGGCTCTGGGGCGACGAGGGACTGGTCACCGACGGCGTGCTGCGCATGATCGCCGGTGCGTACAACCGCGGTGTCCGCCACCTGGAGCTGCTGTGCACCCCGGATCTGCACCGGGACGAGATAGGCATGGAACCCGACGTGCTGCTGGGCGCGGTCGGTGAGGCGTTCCGCGTCGCCCGTGGCGAACTCGGGCTCACCGGCGGCATCGTCATCGAGCTGCACCGCTTCGGCGGACCACAGGGCGCGCTCGACATGGTCGAGCAGACCGCCGGACTGCGCGACAAGGGCGTGCCGATCCTCGGCTACGGCAACGACGGCGACCACCAGACCGTCCCGTTCGAGGCCCTCGCGCCTGCCTACGAGCGGGCCCGGTCCGAGGGCTACCGGCTCACCGGCCACGCCGACCTGATCGAGGATGTCGCGGCGGCGCTCGACCTTGGCCTCGACCGCATCGACCACGGCTGGATGGGCGTCGACGACCCGGACGTCCTGCGCCGCCTCAAGGCCGCCCGTACGCCGATGACGTTCACGCCCACCGGGTACGCGCTCGGCGGACTGGTCTCCGGGACCGGGTACGTCGACGCCTATCGCATCCTGGACGACAGCGGCGTACCGATGCTGCTCGGCACCGACGACCCGGAGCTGTTCCACACCGACCTCGCACAGGACTACGCGCTCATGGCCAACGCGCTTCAGTGGTCGAACGAGCAGCTGGGCGCCGCCGCGAAACGTTCGCTGGAGCATGCCTGGTTCCCCGAAGGCGACGGCGCGGACGTACGCGCGCACTGGTTCGCCGAGATCGACGCGCTCGTCGCCGATCCCCGGAGCCCGAACCGGGGATGACCGCGGGGCGACGACGCCCGATGCCGCGCACCGGCGGCGGGTCCGTGGTGAACACCGCCTCCGCCGCCGGCCTCGTCGCGTGGAAGGGACACTCGCGGTCGTCCGCGACGAACCCTTCGCGGGCTCACAGGGCCGCGCGGGCCCACTCCCTCTCGGCGAACCGGCGGATCTCACGGGCCTTGTCCTTGTCCTCCGGTGTGTTCCCCAGGAACATGCCGTGCCCCGCGGCCTCGAAGACGTGCAACTCGGCCTCGACGCCGGCGGCGCGCAGCGCCCGGTGCATCCGGACCGTGTCCGACAGCAGCAGGTCGCGGGTGCCGCTGGCGAGGACGGTCGGCGGGAATCCATTGGTGAAGTCGCCGAAGAGCGGGGAGAGGTACGGGTCGCGCAGGTCGTGGCCGTCGGCGTACAACCGGATGGCCGGCATGAGGCTGCCGGTCAGTACGGGGTCGAGGCCGAGGTTGGTCCGCCAGGTGTCGCCCGACTCGGTGAGGTCGACGGCCGGGGTGCTCAGCACCAGCGCGGCCGGGAGCGGCAGCCCCTCGTCCCGGGCCCGCAGCATCAGGGCGGCGGCGAGATTGCCGCCCGCCGAGCTTCCCCCGACGACGATCTCCTCGGGGCGGCGCTCTTCCAGCAACGCCCGGTAGACGGTGAGGCAGTCGTCGAGTGCCGCCGGGTAGCGATGGTCGGGCGGCATCCGGTAGTCGACCGCCCACACCCGGGCCCCCACCGACCTCGCGGTCAGGGCGCCCCGGACGCGGCAGACCTCACCCTTTCCCGAGATCCAGGCGCCGCCGTGGACGTCGAGGTAGACCCTGCGATCGTCGGGCGCAAGCCCCGCCGGGGCGATCGCATGCACCGGGAGACCGCCCAGGTCGATGCGCTCCTCCTCACCTCCGAGGGCCGGGAGCGCGCCGACCATTCCCCGTACGGCCTCGTCCGTCGCGGCGGCAAGCGCCCGCCAGCCGTCGAGGTCGTCGGGTTCCGGATAGCGCGTGGCCGTCGCGGCCATCCCGCGCACGATCGCGGCCTGCGCCTCCCGGCTCACCGACGTGGGCACGGGGATGTCCCGGGCCGGAAGCCGAAGTAACGGTCGGTTTCCGTCAGTTGACGTCACTGCGCGCCTCCCTGGATCGCTCTCGGTCGTCGTCATGCCGATGCGCCCGAACGTGGGCTCCCAGTGGCCCCATTCGTACAGTCGCTGTTGATGTTGTTGCCCTCGACCTGGGTGGGGGCGGTCGCCGCTCCCCAGAGGAAGCCGGGGTGCAGGCGGGAGTTGTGTGTCATCGGGTCGTCGTCTCCAGGATCCTGGCCAGGTCGTCGATGGAGAGGGACATTCCGGGAAAGTGGAGGAACTGGCGCGCAGGAATGGACGCGACCATGTGGATGAGACCGCTGTTGGCCTCCGACTGCTGCCGCTGTTCCTCGGTCGCCCCGGCGTCGAGCGCCTGCTGGAGCAGCGGACCGGCGACCGGGTGGGCGAGCCATTCACCGAGGGAGGAGTCGAGGGACAGGACGGTGCCATCGGCGTCGCCGGCGAGCGTGACGCTCTGTTCGGCGACGACACGGGAGGCGTTCTCGCCGACCTGGACCGTGTACGCGCCGGAGGCGACCGTCCAACGACCCTGCTCGATGTCGTAGTAGGCGAACGCGCGGCGTTCCAGGGGGAGTTCGACGGTACGGGACTCCCCGGGACGCAGTGCGACCTTGGTGAACGCGCGCAGTTCACGGGCCGGGCGCCGGACCGGTCCCGCGGTGGTGGCGACGTAGACTTGGACGACGTGCTTTCCGGCCCGGTCGCCGGTGTTGGTCACGGTGACCCGGACCGTGGCGCTGTCGTCCCCGGTGACGTCGACGGACAGGTTGTCGGTGCGGAACGTGGTGTAGCTCAGCCCGTGCCCGAAGGGATAGCGGACCGCGCGGCCGACGCTCTCGTAGTGCCGGTAGCCCACCATCACGCCCTCGCCGTACCGGACATGACCCGCCTCGCCGGGGAACGTGAGATAGCTGGGGGTGTCCTCCAGGCGGAGCGGAACGCTCTCGGCCAGGTGGCCGGAGGGGTTCACGGCGCCGGAGAGCACGTCCGCGAGGGCCCCGCCGCCGGCCTGGCCGAGCAGCCAGCCCGCCACGATGGCGTCGGCGTCGTCGTGCCACTCCTCCAGGGACACCACACCGCCGGTGGTCAGGACGACCACGGTGCGCGGCGCGACGGTGGCGACCGCGCGCACGAGTTCCCGCTGCTCGGCGGGGAGTTCGAGGTGCTCACGGTCGGTGCCCTCGGTCTCGCCGCGCAGCCCGACGAAGACGACAGCGGTGTCGGCCTCCCGGGCCACGCGTACGGCCTCCTCGCGTGACTCCTCGGGATCCAGGGTTCCGTCGCTCGCGAAGCCGGCCGCGTAGGTGACGGTTCCGCCGAGTTCCCGGAGAGCATCCAACGGGGTGTCGACCCGGGTGGCGTTGATGCGTGAACTGCCGTCGCCCTGGAACGCGGGAACCGTGGCGAACTCCCCGATGACGGCGACGCGCGAGTGCTCCGCGAGCGGCAGCGCGGCGTTGTCGTTCTTCAGCAGGACGACACAGTCGGCGGCCAACTCGCGTGCCAGCGCGTGGTGTTCGGCGGGGACCGCTGTTTCGGCGGAGTTGCCGGCCAGTCCGGTGAGCCCGAGCACCCGGCGGGCGCTCGCGTCGACCACGGCCTCGTCCAGGACGCCCTCGCGCACCGCCCGGACGATCGCCGCGTCGTTGGCGGCGTCCGGGCCGGGCATCTGCAGGTCGAGTCCGGCGGCCAGCGCGGCCACCCGGTCGCCGACCGCACCCCAGTCCGAGACGACGACGCCCTCGAATCCCCACTCCTCACGCAGGACTTCAGTCAGCAGCCAGTGGTTCTCCGAGGCCGGGACGCCGTTGACGCGGTTGTAGGCGGCCATGACGGCGGCCGGACGTGCCTCGGTGACGATCCGCTCGAACGCCGGCAGGTAGATCTCGCGCAGGGTGCGCTCGTCGACGTCCGAGCTGACGCGCATCCGGCCCGTCTCCTGGTTGTTGGCCGCGAAGTGCTTGACGGTCGCGCCCACCCCCTGGCTCTGCAGGGCCCGCACGAAGGCCGCTCCCAGCACACCTGACAGCAGCGGATCCTCGGAGTAGTACTCGAAGTTGCGACCGCACAGCGGGGACCGCTTGATGTTCACGCTGGGGCCCAGGACCACGCCGACGCCCAGCGCACGAGCTTCCCGGCCCACCAACTCGCCGACTTTTGCGGCGAGTTCACTGTCCCAGCTGGACCCGACGGCGACGGCCGGCGGGAAACAGGTGGCCGGCTCGCTCGCGTGGAAGCCCAGGTGATCGGCGTCGGCCCGCTGGCGGCGGATCCCGTGCGGACCGTCGGTCAGTACGACCGCGGGCACCCCCGCCTCGTCGAGCGGCCGGGTGGACCAGAAGTCCCCTCCCGCCAGCAGGGACGCCTTGTCCTCCAGGGAGAGAGCGGCGGGGTCGGGCTGCTGCATGGGCGAGATCCCTTCGGCGGCGCGGGTCCGGTCGGGAGCCGGAATGTTTCCGTGTCGAAAATCTATCACTCCAAAAAATTAAGAGCTAGCCTGCGCCCTGGGAGCACAAGGGCTCCATCCGTATACGGAAGCCGGGGTAGCGGATGTCACTCAACGTCGAGTCGCAGCACAGGGAAGAGGAAGCCGGGAAATCCGGCTTCGGCGCGCGGTACGCGCTGATGCTGATCGTGTTGCTCTGGGCCTCCCAGCTGACCGGCCTGGTCGGTCTGATCTCCGGGAACGCCCAGTCCGCCATCGCCATCCACTTTCAGACCACCAAGATCGCCTGGTTCAGCCAGATCGGTCTGCTGGGCGGCGTGTTCGCCACGCCCTTCGTGGTGAAGGCCGCCGCGATGTACGGCAAGAAGCGCGTCATGGTCGTCATCACCGTGCTCGGCCTGGTCGGTGACCTGATCGCCGCCCTGGCCACGAACTACGAGACCCTGCTCGTCGGCCGCGGGATCGCGGGCTTCTACAGCGCCTCCGTCCCGCTGGTCTACGCGCTGACCCGGGACGTGTTCCCGCGCCGTCTGGTGGGCCCGGCCAGCGGATTCCTCGGCGGTGGCGTCGGCCTGGTCGCTCTGGGCGGGCCCTTCCTGTCCGGCTGGCTCCTTGACGACCACGGCTTCCGGGCCGCGCTGTGGTTCCTGGTGGCGGGCACCGCGCTGGCCCTGGTGCTGCTGCTGGCCTTCGTCCCCGAGAGCCCGGTGCGCGAGGAACGCACCCGTATGGACTGGGCCGGCGGCGTGCTGCTGGGTGGCGGCCTCACCGTCATCGTCTACGGCATCGGAGAGGCGTCGGGCTGGGGCTGGACCAGCGGTCGCACGCTGGGCTGCACAGCCGGCGGGATCGTGGCCGTGCTCGCCTTCCTGTGGGTCGAGAGCAGGGTCGCCCACCCCATGTTCCCCATATCCCTGCTCGGGCGTCGCCGGGTGTGGACGACGTTCCTGGCCACGGGACTCGTCCTGGGCGCGGTCTACGGCGGGGGCGTCGTGACGAACCTGCTCACCCTGATGCCGAACATCCCGGGCGTCTCCGGTGGCCTGGGCTGGACCGCGACCAAGGCCGCCTGGGTCGCCGCGCCCGGCAGCATTCTGATCATCGGGGCCGCCGTGGCGACGGGAACACTCGCCCGTCGCGTCGACTCACGCCTGCTGCTGGGCACCGGCGGCGCACTGGTGGCCCTCGGATTCGCCCTCACCTCCCAGTTTCACCACACCGTCGGTCAGTTCATCGCGATCGGCGTCTTCAGCGCGGTGGGCATGGGCATGGTCGTCTCGATGATCCCCGTCATGATCATCGAATCGGTCGAACCGGAGGAGCAGGCACTGGCCAACGGCGCCCAGGGCATGGCACAGGGCGTCGTGCAGGGGCTGCTCATGCAGGTGGCCTTCGTGATCCTGGCCAGGGACGGCACGGTACTGAAGGGGACCGAGTTCTACGGCGACGACGGATACACCAACGGATTCCTGCTGTCCGCCGGTGTGGTCACGGTCGCCGCCCTGCTGGTGCTGCTGATCCCCAAGGGCAAGCGCCTCGACGAGGTGGAGGCCGGTCAGGCCGCCTGACCGGGTCCCCGTCCCGCGCCTGTGGGTTCCGCTGTCCGGTCACTCGGCCGGCTCCGCCTCGGGCGCGGGGCCGGCCGAAGCCACGAGCATCCGTGTGAACGTCTCGGCGATCTCCGCGATGTTCACGGAAGGGTCGTGCATCCACTGGATCTGCAGCCCGTCCAGCACCGCGAGCAGCACCCTGGCGAGATGGTCGGCCGGTTCGTCCGCCCGGATGACGCCGCTCTCCTGCTGCGTCTCCAGGTCGTGCGTGACCTCGGCCGCGAGCTTCCGGTAGCGCTCGGTGAAGTAGTCGTGCGCCGGGCTCTCGGGATCGGTGGCCGCCGCCGAGAGCGTGACATACAGCTTGGCCAGCCCGGGGTGCTCGGTGGTGTGGCGGGTGGTCGACACCATGGTGTCGACCGTTCCCGGGTCCGACCCGGCGGTCCTGGCGAGTTCCTTGCCCAGCACGTCCCGCCGCTCCAGCACCGCGAGGAGAAGCGCGTCGCGCGTGGGGAAGTAGTACGTCAGCGCCGGCTGGGTCACCCCGACCCGGTCGGCGATGTCCTGCAGCGAGGCACGCTCTCCGTGCTCGTCGATGGCCTCGTAGGCAGCCTGGAGGATCTGCTCCCGGCGCTCCGCGCTCTTGCGGTAGGGGCCTCGTGGCTTTCGCTGGTTGGTCACTCGTGGAACCGTACTTCACCCTGTTCCAGAGGTGATTCACCGTGTGGACCGGGCTGTTGAGCGGACCGGCCGTCGATCGGACCGACCGTGATCGTCGCGGCGCAGGTGAGTATGTCGCTGCCGAGTCCGGCCAGTACGGTGACATCGCCCGGCTCGATACCGCGGTGGCCGTCGGCCAGGGTGTAGTGGAGCCGCTCGACCGGGGCTTCGAGCACGACGCTCCGGGTCTCTCCGGCGGCGAGGCCGACGCGGCTGAACGCGATCAGCTGCCGCACCGGCCGGACCACGGACGCGAACTCGTCGCGCGCGTACAGCTGCACGACCGTCTCGCCGTCCACGCCACCGGTGTTGGACACCGTGAGCCGGGCACGTATCACGTCGTCGGCCAGCTCGACCGCCGGACCGCCGTCCCGCTCGTCGAGTCCGACCGCGAAGGTGGTGTACGAGAGTCCGTGGCCGAAGGCGTAGAGGGGCCCCTGCGTGTCCAGGTCCCCGTATCCATGGCGGGTTCCCGTCGGGTGGCCGTAGCCGCTGCCGTGGTGGTGGCCGTGGTAGAGCGGGATCTGGCCCAGGTGGCGGGGGAAGGTGCTCGGCAGCTTCCCGCTGGGGTTGATCAGGCCGAAGAGGGTGTGCGCGATCGTGGTGCCCGCCTCCTCGCCGAGCAGCGGCGCGAGCAGGACGGCGTTGGACGTCCGTGCCGCCTTCTCCAGCAGCAGCGGGCGCCCCGAGACGACCACGGTCACCATCGGCCTGCCCGTTGCCGCGACGAGTTCGAGAAGGTCCTCCTGGTCACCCGGCAGGGTCGGCGAGGCCGTCGTCTGGCCCTCGCCGGCGGTGTTGTCGCCGACCCATCCAGTGCGTTCGCCGACCACCGCGACGACCAGGTCGGCGTCGGCCACGGCGGCCTGCACGACGGCGGCGTCGAGAGGGTCCTCGGCGTCGGTCCGGAACCGGCCCAGCGAGACGAACTCGATCTTCGCGTCCAGCTTCCGCAGGGCGTCGAGCACGGTGTCGGCGTCGGGGTGGAGTTTCCTGGTCGTGTCCTCGAACGTGGGACCCATGCTGGGCATGCGGGTCTGGAAGATGTCGGTGAACACGAAGGTCGCCGGGTCGACCCCGGGCACCCGGCCCTCCATGACCGCCATCATGCCCAGCGGCATCTCGGCGGCGGACACCGACGTGTAGGCGCCGAAATGGATCCGCAGCTCGTCGGCGGCGGGCCCGACCACGACGACGCGGCGCTCACCGGGTGACAGGGGCAGCGTGCCGTCGTTCTGGAGCAGCACCATGCCGCGCGCCGCGATCGCGCGGCGGACGTCGGCGGCCTCCGTACGGTCCGGGGGCGCCGCCGGCGCGGGCCGCGCGCCGATGCCGGGAATCAGGCCGGTCCGGGCCTTCACGGCGAGGACGCGGGCCACGGCCACGTCGATGACCCGCTCGTCGAGACGCCCGGCGGCGACCTCGTCCGCCAGGGACGCGTAGTTCGTGTCGCCCGGCAGCTCAACGTCCAGCCCGGCGGACAGCGCCTGCACCGCGGCCTCGCCCTCCGTGCGCGCGGTGCGGTGGGCGGTGCGCAGCAGGTTGATCGAGTCGTAGTCGCTGACCACCAGGCCGTCGAACCCGAGGGTGTCGCGCAGGAACTCGGTGAGCAGCCAGCGGCTCGCGGTCGCGGGGATGCCGTCGATCTCGTTGTACGCGTTCATGACCAACGCCAGGCCCGCCTCGGTGATCGCCCGGCGGAACGGTTCGGCGTACTCGTCGATCAGCGCCCGGCGCCCGAGTTGGGCGACCGCCTGGTTCAGCGCGCCCTCCGAGGCGCCGTAGCCCACGAAGTGCTTGCCTGTCGCGAGTACTCCGGTCTCCTGTTCCGCGCCCTGGACGCCGCGGACGAACGCGACGGACATCTGCGCGGCCAACTCCGGGTCCTCGCCGTACGTTTCGTGCACGCGGCCCCAGCGCGGGTCGCGGTTGATGTCCATGACGGGCGAGAACAGCAGCTGGACGCCGGTGTCGCGCATGTGCGCGGCGGTCACGGCCGAGGCCCGCCTGGCCAGTTCGGGCGCCCAGGTCGCCGCCTGCGCCCACGACGTGGGGAACTGCGAACCGCAGGCGTGCAGGAACCCGTTGATGCCCTCGTTGTGGACCAGCGCGCCGATCCCGAACGGGGACACCTCGCGCACGGCGGCCTGGAGCGTGGCCAGTTGCTCGCGCAGGCTGTCGGCGTCGTCACCGAGGAACCACGCCAGGGACAGGTGTCCGACGCCGTGCGGGCGCAGCTCCCGGAGGCGGTTCGTGTCGATGACGGGGCCGGTTCCCGCGCCGTCCTGCGGCGGGCCCAACAGCTCGGGAGCGATCAGGCCGCCGAGCTGAGCGACCTTCTGCTCCAACGTGAGCCGGGAGACCAGACGTTGGATGTCGTCGGGACTTGATGCACCAGTGTCCATGTCGCACGTCTTTCATTCGAGCAGGGGCAAGGAAGGCGGAGCGGGAACGGGAGCGCCTCTCGGCGTACGAGACCAGGAACCGGGCGGCTCGATCCCGGCAGAGAGCCACCCCCGGACCTGGACGGCACGGCTACTCGGCGGTGATGACGACGTCCACCGCGTCGCATCCCGGCGCGGTCGCGGTGAGGTGGATCTTGCCGGCCGAGGTGGGGCGCAGGACGGCGAGCGCGCGACCCTCGTAGGTGTGCCGCTCGGTCGTGCCGAACCGCTCCTCGGTCGAGGGAACGGCGCTGCCGAAGCCGAGCAGCACTCCGGCCCCGGAGACCTCGACGTTCACCGGGCGGTCGACGCCGGGATGACAGATCCCGCGCTCGTCGGTGAGGGTCAGAGCGACGTAGACGAGATCACCGCCCGTCGTCCGGACAGCCTGGCGGTCCGCTTCGGCGGTCAGTCGTACGGGGCCGGTGGCGGAGCGCAGGGTGTGGCGGCCGGTCTCGGCTCCGTCGCGGTAGGCGATGGCGAGGAGTTCGCCGGGCTCGTACGCCGTGTCGAACTCGGTGCGGAAACGGTGGTCCTCGCCGACCGGCTGCCGCCCCAACGAGCGTCCGTTGAGGAGGAGTTCGACCTCGTCGGCGTCGCCGTAGACCTCGATCGTGACCGGTTCGCCCTCGAAGCCGGGCCAGGTCCAGGTGGCGACGGTGTCGCTCCACGCCCAGGGCGAGCCCGCGAAGGTCTTGCCGTGATGCTCGGGCCTGCGGACTGCGATGTACGGCTCGGTCCGCAGGCCGAAGACGATCTCGCGGTAGTAGGAGGCGGGGCGGCGGTGGCCGGTGATGTCGAGGTCGCCGCAGCCCGCGAGCAGGTGGGGATAGGGAGCGGTGTGGTCGGGGTGGGGCGTGTCGGGGGTGACGTACTGGGGGCGGCCGATGCCTACCTCGCCGAGGTAGTCCCAGCCGGTCCAGGTGAAGTCGCCGATGACATGGCCGTGTTGCTTGATCAGCCGCCAGTTTCCGTCGATGCGGGTGGGGAAGGTCTCGGTGCCGAGGATGATCCGGTTGGGGAACAGGTCGCGGTCCAGGGCGTAGCGGGCCTCCGCGTAGTTCATGCCTGCCACGTCGAGCAGCGCGAAGGACTCGGCCGTGCGCTCGGTGACCAGATCGGAGGCGCTGATCGCGTTCATCGTGTCCCCGACGTTGGACAGGACGGTGTTGATGCCGACCTCGTCGTTCGAGGCCTTCTCCGCCTCTTGCTGTCCCAGCAGGGCGCCCAGTTCGGACATGGCGGCGAGCAGGCCGTTGACCGCGTTGGTGACGTAGCGCGTGGGGTCCAGGGCGCGGACCTTCTCGGCGAGTTTGCGCCCCCACGCGGCACCGAAGGGCGAGCCGGTCTCGGGGATCTCGTTGCCGATCGAGTACAGGACCACACTGGGGTGGTTGAAGTCCTTGGCGACCATCGCCTCGATGTCGCGCTCCCACCACTCCGGGAAGCTCAGGCTGTAGTCGAACTCGCTCTTGGCGGACGTCCACACGTCGAACGCCTCGTCCACGACGAGCATGCCGAGCCGGTCGCAGGCGTCGAGCATCGCCTTGCTCATGGGGTGGTGGGACATGCGGATCGCGTTGAACCCGGCGTCCTTCAGGAGTTGCACCCGGCGTTCCTCGGCGCGGGCGAAGGTCGCGGCGCCCAGCACCCCGTTGTCGTGGTGGACACAGGAACCGCGCAGGTTGACCGTCTCGCCGTTGATCCGCAGTCCGTGCTCGGGGTCCAGGCGCAGCGAACGAATCCCGAAGGCGGCGACAGCGCTGTCCACTTCGCCGGCCTCGTCCTTCAAGGTCACCTCGCAGCCGTACAGGGTCGGCGACTCCGGGCCCCACAGCGACGGGTCAGGCACATAGAGACGCTGCCGAGCGATCGAGGGCTCGCCGGGCAACACCGTCAACTTCGCGACATCCGTGGCGACGACGGCCCCGGAGGCATCCCGGATCTCCGTGACGACATCGACCGTACGGACCGCGATCGAATCGTTCTCCACCACCGTGGCCACCTCGACCACGGCCCGCTCCCGGTCGATGTCGGGGGTGGTGACGCGGACGCCGTCGGGCGAGATCCGGACCACCTCGCCGACGAGCATCCATGTGTCGCGGTAGATGCCCGCGCCGGTGTACCAGCGCGAGTCGCGATGGGCGCGGGCCTCGACGCGGATCTCGTTGTCCTGACCGAAACGCAGGAACCGATCCGCGTCGATGTAGAAGTGCGAGTAACCGAAGGGGCGTTGACCCGCGAAGTCCCCGTTGATGAACACCGTGGCGTCCCGGTACACGCCCTCGAACTCGATGAAGATCCGCTTGCCCCGGTACTCCTCGGGAACGGCGAAGACCTTCTTGTACTCGTACGTTCCGCCCGGGAAGTACGCCTCGGCGCCACCCTGCATGGTGATCTGACCGTCCGGTGCGGTCCGTTGCTGCCCGATCAGCGCGTCATGGGGCAGCGTCACCGGTTCGAAGGAGACCTGCACGCCGGACATCTCGGCGAAGGGGTTGACCTTGGGCCGCGTCTGCCAGCCCTCGTTGAAAGACGTGCCGATCATGTGGACTCCGTGAGTTGTCGGGCCGTTCTCCGGTCTCCTGTCGATTGGTCGGAGGGCCGGTTCGAGCCATCAAAATCTATCATCCAAAAAATTTAGATGCCAGGACGGTGACCGCGTGAACGTGCGCCTTGTGAGGCGGGCCCGGACGGAGGGTCGTTCTCCCTCGTCGCATGCCGCAGGGAGGTGGTTGCGGAGACAGGGGAAGCGCGCGTCACGCCCGACGGCGTGGTCTCTTCGACAGCAGGCGGTACCACCGGGGTGAGCCGGTGATACCGCCTGAACCGTCCGGACGCGCTGCGTCCGTCCCGTTCATCGACCGGGGCTCCCGGCCCCGGAGTCGCGTGCCGGGACTACCGGCTCAGCCGTGGTCGCCGCCCCTGCACCGTTCGATCGCGTTGCAGCCTCGGTTGAAGCCGGGGTTCGCCTGGATCTCGGGAATGTTCAGGGGCGTCTCCGTGGTGAGGTCGGCGGCCCGGTCGGCGTACGGGTCGTACCGGAAGTGCGGGTCGTAGTTGGGGTTCGCCACCCAGCGCTCGTGGTGGAACGTGATGCTCTGCGGCATCAGCGTCGTGCCGGCCGCCCGGCCCTCCATCTCGTAGACGTGGACACCGGTGATCGCCTGCGGCGGAATCCGGTGGAAGAAGGCCCACTCGTCCTGGCTCGCGTAGTGGCTGTGCAGCTCCGGGTTGCCGCGGAGCTCGTCGGGGACGTGCAGGATGACACCCGCGAACTGCGGGTTGATCGTGTAGACGAACGTCCTGGCCTCGACGACCTGGTGCTCGCAGTGCGACGTGACGAGCCAGCCGATGAACGGGAGGCTCTGGCCGGCCGCCCACACGCCGCCCTGGCAGCGCGGCTCGGCCGCGGCCTGGGCGAGGTTCACCATGCCCTGGCTGCGCGCGAACTGCTCCGCCACGCTCTGGGTGCCCGTCGTGGAGATGTAGCCGCTCTGCAGGGCACGGTCGCCGCGGACATGGGCGATGAGGTCGTAGTTCGTGCCCCGGGCCTGGAAGCCGGTCGCGAAGATGTCGTTGACGTGCCGGGAGTCGCCGCGGTACATCACACCCGGCAGCGTCGCCTGGGGCAGCGCGCCCGGCGGCTCGTCCTGCGCGCTGGCGGAACCGGACGTCGTCACGAGCGCCGCGGTGGCGACCATGGCCACCAGCAGCAGCTGAAGGACGAAGAGGGCCGGCTTCGGCAGCCGGCGGTGCGTCCAGGGCCCGGCCGTACGGCGCCAGGACGACCGGCGTGTGCGTCCGGGCTCGGGGGCCGACGGCTGAGGCGCTCCCTGTTCGGGGACCGCCACGACGGATGAGTGGGACATAGGTGGTTCTCCAGTGCTCGGTCTGCCGGGGTCCGGCCTGACATGACCGACATTGGCAACCCGAAAGTTGATGCTCACCCCCCTTCCACCAGGGAATTCAATCCACTGAGCCCCCCGGGACGATGTGCGGGGCCGCCGCGTGAATGTCATCAAGGCCACATCCGGCGGGAACCACGTGACGTCCGATCTGCGGAGAACGTATGTTCATCGCTGTTGAACACGGTTTTCGTCCGTGGTGTCGAAGTTGCGGGGAAGTGGATGGGTTCCGTGGGGCGTCCGGAGAGGCCGGTGGACCGGGAGGCGGGTCCGGTGCAGCGGCTCGCCCATGAGCTGCGGGAACTGCGCGGGGCCGCCGGCGGCCCGTCGTACCGGACCATGGCCGAGGCGGCGGAGTTCTCCGCGGCAACGTTGTCGAAGGCGGCGGCGGGGGAGCGCCTGCCGTCGCTCGCCGTCCTCCAGGCGTATGTACGGGCGTGTGGCGGCGACCCGGGGGAGTGGGAGGCGCGGTGGAAGGAAGCCGAGGCGGAGGCAGCCGGGGCGGCGCGGACCGACGAGGACGCACAGCCGCCGTACCGGGGCCTCGCACGGTTCGAGCCGGGCGACCGTGAGCTGTTCTTCGGCCGGGACAGACTGATCGCGGAACTGAGCGAGCTGGTGTGCGGGAACCGGTTCGCGGTGGTGTTCGGGGCGTCCGGCAGCGGGAAGTCGTCGTTGCTGCGAGCCGGACTGATACCGCGACTGCGCGAGGAGGCCGCGAGCCTGGGGAGCCCGGCGGTGCTGCGGGTGTTCACTCCGGGAGCCCGGCCCGCCGAGACGTACGGGCATCTGCTGGCCCCGGCGGAGGGAGAGCCGGAGAGCTGGGTGGTGGTGGACCAGTTCGAGGAGGTCTTCACGCTCTGCCGGGACAGGGCGGAGCGCACCCGGTTCATCGACCTGCTGCTCACCGCCCGCGACCCCGGCAGCCGGCTCAACGTGCTCATCGCCGTACGCGCCGACTTCTACGCGCGCTGCGCGGAGCACCGTGAGCTGGCCCAGGCGTTGTGCGGCGCCGGGATGCTGGTCGGGCCGATGAGCGCGGACGAACTGCGGGACGTGGTGGTCAAGCCCGCACAGGCGGCCGGGCTCATCGTGGAGCGGGAGCTGACCGCGCGGATCGTCGAGGAGGTTCTCGACGAGCCCGGCGGGCTGCCGATGCTGTCGCACGCCCTGCTGGAGACCTGGCGACGGCGGCGCAGCCGGATGCTGAGCCTGGCCGCCTACGAGGCGGCGGGCGGGGTGCGCGGCGCGATCGCGGCGACCGCGGAGGAGGCCCACCGGCAGCTGTCCGAGGCGCAGGCGCTCGCCGCCCGGCAGGTGCTGCTGCGGATGATCGAGCCGGGGCAGGGCACCCCGGACACCCGGCGTCCGCTGACCCGGGCCGAACTCGACGAGTGGCCCGACCCGTCGGTTCCGGTGGTGCTGGAGGGGCTGACCCGCGCCCGGCTGCTGACCGTCGACGACGACGGTGTCCATCTCGCCCACGAGGCGCTGATCACCTGTTGGCCGAGGCTGCGCGGCTGGATCGAGGAGGACCGCGAACGTCTGCGGCACCATCGCCGGCTCACCGAGGCCGCCCGCGTCTGGCTGGAGCACGACCGCGATCCCGGCGCGCTGTACCGGGGCGCCAGACTGCTCCGCGCCGAGGAACTGTTCCCCGAACACGACGGCGATCTCGCGCTGACCGCTTCCGAACGGGGCTTCCTGGCCGCCGCGTTCGAGACCCGTGAGGCGGAACGCCGGGCCGCCGCCAGGACCGCACGCCGGGCCCGGACGCTCGTATCCACCCTCGGGGCTGTGCTCGCGGTGGCGCTGGTCGCCGGCCTGGTCGCCTGGCAGCAGCACGACGACAACCAGCGCCGGAGCACCGACGACGCGGCCCGCCGGGTCGCCGAGGTCGCCGACGCCCTGCGCACCACCGACCCGCGCACCGCCCAACTGCTCGGTGTGGCGGCCTGGCGCGTCTCCGAACTGCCCGAGACTCGGCGGGCCCTGCTCGGCGCCCTCGCCCAGCCCGAGACGGACAGCTTCACCGACCGCGCGCCCGGAAACAGCCCCGTCCGGTTCCTCACCGACTCCGGCCGCACCCTGCTCAGTGTCGACGGCCGGACCTGGCGGACCTGGGACGTGGCCGCGCACCGCCGCATCGCCTCGGGCCGGCTGCCGGCCGGACGGGTCGCCGCGGCCTCGCCGGACGGCCGGCTGATCGCCATCTACGGCAAGGACACCCGGAGCGACGGGGACGAGGGCCTCATCAGGCTCTGGGACACGGTCTCCGGACGGTGGACCGACGCCGCGCCCAAGGCGGCGGTGGCCGCCGTGGACTTCGGCGCCGACGCGCGCACCTATCTGGAGAGCGACACGGACGACGACCGGGTGCGGCTGCGTTCTGTGAAGGACGGCCGTCTGCTCTTCGAGACGGCGGCCCCCAGCCCGGCGGACGTGGCCCCGAGCCCGGACGGCCGGCTGGCCGCCGTCTGCCCCACCGGCCACGCACCGCAGGTCTGGGACATCGCACGCCACCGCACCCTGTCCGGTGCCTGGGAGAAGGCCGGCGCACTCTGCCACGACGACGACCGTTCGACGGTGGTGTTCAGCGGTGGCAGCCGGTTCGCCGCGGTCAGCGACAGCGGGGTCCATGTCTGGGACACCGCGTCAGGACGCCAGGTCGCCGAATTCGACGCCACCGGCGTGGCATCAGCCGCCTTCAGCAAGGACGGCGCCTTCCTGGCCACCGCGGACGGCGGCGAGATCAAGGTGTGGCGGCTGGCGGACACCGGCGCACCGGTCTTCCGGCACGCACTGAACAACCAGGTCCTCTACCGGGGCCTCACCTGGGACCCCGACCGCCCCCTCCTGCGCTACCTCGAAGGCGGCACCGTCCACACCCTCGACCTCGGGCCGGCCGTCACCTCCGCCTGGACCGGCCGGCCCCTGGACAAGGTCCTGCTCAGCCCCGACGGCCGCACCCTCGCCACCGCCGAACGCACCGGCGGTATGTATCGCGTCCAACTCCGCGAGACCGGCGACGGGCGCGTGACCCGGACGCTGCCCGCCCCGCCCCTGCCCGATTCCGGTGATCCCGCCGATGCGGTCGAACCGTCCGACACACTGCCCCTGATGGCGTTCAGCCCCGACGGCACCACCCTCGCCTACGGCATCTCCGCCCCCGGCCGAGATACCACCACGCAGCCCGTCAGGATCTGGGACCTGGACCGCGGCCGCGAGCACACCGCGCTGGACCTGGCGACGCCGTCGTCCCCCGGGGCGGTGATCACCCTGGCCCTGGGCCCCGACGGCCACACCCTGTACGCCGTCCGCGCACCCGTCCTCGGCCGGCTGAGCGACGAGACGTGGGACACCGGGCGCCACCGCCGGACCGGAGTGTTCTCGGCAACTGATGGCAACCACCTGGCAGTTCGCCCCGACGGACGGCTGCTCGTCGGGGACAACCGCACCGTCCGCCTGCCCTCCGGCATGCTCGACGCGCCCGACCTGGTCCAGGGCGAGGGGATCGGAGCCCTCGCCTTCGCCCTCGACGGCTCCCGCCTGGCCGCCGGTGACGAGACAGGCCGGGTCACCCTGTGGGACGCGGCCGTCCGACACCGCGCCGGAGTCCTGCGCAACGTCTTCCCCGCCCCGCTCGGCGACTACCCCGAAGCGGTCAGCGCCCTCGCGCTCAGCCCCGACGGCCGCACCCTCGCCGTCGGCGGCGACGCCGGCACCCTCCAACTCTGGGACACCGCCACCCGGCAACCCCTCGGCGGCCCCCTGACCACACCCGGCGGGTCGATCGACTCCCTCGCCTTCAGCGCCGACAGCAGCACCCTCCACGCGGCCGGCGTCCACGTCCCCTTCCAGAGCTACGCCGTCGACCCCACCCGGGCCGTCTCCCGGATCTGCGCCCGCACCCGCGGCGCCGACCTGACCCGGGCCCAGTGGCACACGTACATACCCGACGCGGCGTACCGCAGGGTGTGCGGAGGCTGAGGACCGCACCGTACGGTGTCACCTCGGGCGGCGCACGGGGCCCGGCCAGGCGCGGGGGAACGGTACCGACAGGGCTTCTTCCTTGACCGGTGTGTGATCGGCGGCCACGTACAGCCGCCCGTCGCGCAGGACGACGGCGCCGCTGCGGAGCATCGCGTCGACGAGTTCTCCGGCGAGTGCCCCGGGCGTACGGCCCACGAGCCGCGCGGAGTCCGTCAGCCAGGCCCGCGCGTGCAGATGGCCCGGGCGTCCGGGGTACTCGCCGCCACACAGGCGCCCATGGCCTGGAACCGCGCGTTTCCTCCGACGTGGTCGGAGTGCCAGTGCGTGTTGACGGCCGGCGCGATGTCCCCGGCGCGCGCGTGTACCCACGCGGAGGAGCAGGTTGGCGTCGGGGAACGGTCTGCGCTGCCAGGTCACCCACGCCGGGAGCCGATCCGCGGTACCGCCGTCCAACAGCAACCACCCTGTGGGACGGACGAGTTGGCAGACAGGCCGCCTCGGGCGAGGTTGAGTGTCATGGGCTGCCCCATGACTCCGAGCCCGACGAAACCCACGTACGCCACGACGCACCGCCATGTCCGTTCCTGGCCGGGACCGGGGTCGTCGCGGACACCGGTTGTGCCAGCGGTCATAGGCAGGGGTGTGGGCCGGTGGCTTCGTGGGCGGCCACGGAAGCACCGACGACGCTGCCAACTTCCGCTGCTCCGACAACAAGTGACGCCCATTCATGTACGCGGACGAGAGCCTCGGGCACGACACACCGTCCCAGGCGCCGGCCGGCCCTGGGCGTGCTCCGGTGCCCGTGCCGGAGCCCGTGCTCAAGCCGGCGCCGGGGGCCGGTGTTCAAGCCGGTGTCGGGTCAGGGGATGTCACCGCTCGGACCGCCTCACGCAGATCAGCGTCTGCTGGCCGGTCGCGACGAGCGTCTTCCGGCCGTCCTGGACGCCGAAGACTTCCAGGTTGCACACGGTCAGTGTGCGTCCCGACTTGAGGACTGTTCCCACGGCCTCGATGTGATCACCCGCGGCGGGCGCCAGGAGGTTGATCTTGTACTCGACTGTGAGCACCGAGGTGTCCTCGGGAAACAACGTGAAAGCCGCGTAACCGCCCGCGCTGTCGGCGATGGCGCTGGTTGCCCCCGCGTGGAAGTAGCCGTGTTGCTGGGTCATCTCGGGCCGACCGGGCAGCACGATGTGCACGCGGCCCGGTGCGATGTGGTCTATGCGCGCACCGAGGTGGCCCATCAGGCCCTGGCGTTCGAAGCTGGCCCGAATGCGTGCCTGTACCTCGGGGCTTGCCTGTTCCTGCTTCGCTTCCTCTTCCACTGCTCTCCTTGGGCTTGAGTCGGGCCTGGTCCGAGGGGCCGGCTCTCGGGAAGGAGTTGCGACCGGCGGACATCGCCAGTGTCCCCGATCTTGATTCTCCGCGATGTGCGCTGAGCCAGGGGAGAGACTCGGACGGGATCCGGTCTCTCCGGGGGAGGGCCGAGGTGGTCTGTCTGCTGGGGTTGTGCGGGATCGGGCATGGGCGTACTCGTCCCCGTTCGTTCCCCGCGACCGTGGTTCCCCGGCCCTCCGGGTTCCCTCAGCGGAGCCGACTCGACGTCAGCCCGCGGCGGGGAGTACCGAGGAGTGGTGGTTGACGATCAACCACTTGCCGCCGCGCTTCTCGTACTCGTACGTGTAGCGGGCCTCGACCGTGCTCTTCCTGCCGGTCTTCGGGTCGGTGACGTGGAACTCGTACACGCCGGTGTCGATCGCCGAGTCGCTGTCCAGGACGTTGACGATGGTTCTGATCTTCTCGCCCGCCGGTTTGTTCTTCAGAAAGTGATTGAAGTAGTCGACTATCTGAGCGTGCGTGGTGCGGATCTGCGGCGAGGCGGTGGGCAGGAGCACCGCGTCGGAGGCGTACCGGGCGGCCACCTTTCGGGAGTCGCCGGACTGCAGAGCCCGGTTCCAGCCGTCGAAGAGGGCCGCGATCTGCTTCTTGCTGGGCTTGCTGGACCTGTCCGTGTGCCCGTGCCCTGCGTGCGGCTTGTGGTGCTCCGGTGCTGCCACGCTGATTCCGGTGGTGAGGGTGCCTGCGGCGAGTACGGCCCCGCCCGCGGCGAGGGCGGCACGATTGAGCGTCTGGCGCTTCATCACAACTCCTGTTTCAGTGATCGTCCCCTGTCGAAATGGGAACGGTTTTCACTTTCGCCGAAGGTGAGTAAAGCCAGGCACGACACATGGTCAGTACATGCAAAAGGAAGTGCCAAAACGCGTACCGGTGGCCGCTGGATACGCTCCGTAGTTTTCTCCCGAGCGTCGGCTGCGCGGGAGTGGGAGGCCCGGCGCCGCTCGGATCGGGAGAGTTTGCGCCTGGAACGTAGCATTAATGGATGAAGTCCAAAGAAAGGAACATACTGAGAGTTTCCGCTCTTGCTGGAGAGTTGATCACGATCCGCGGAACCTTGGTGGAGGTGAGACGGTGGAGGGACGGCGAACCACCGATGACGTCGAACCGCCGGACCCTGTCGACATGCCCGACGACTCGCTCACGGCGCATGCCGTTGTCGACGAGGACGGCATGGTCACCGAGTGGAGTGAGGGTGCTCGCCGGCTGCTCGGGTATTCGTCTGCGGAGGTCGTCGGCAGACCGGCCGCCGATCTGATCGACGAGGAGATCTCCGCCGAGGCGCTGGGTAGGCTGCCGGCCCTGCCGAGATGGAGCGGAACGGCCCGGCTGCGGCACCAGGACGGGCACAGGGTGGAAGCCCGCATGCTCGCCCACCACCGGCAGGGCGAGGGCGGCGACTCCGACTGGCTGGTGTTGTCCCCTCTCACAGGTGCCGATGTCGCCGTCCAGGACACCGAGAAGCTGGCCGCGTGGAGCTTCTACCAGGCGTCCTGCTGCTCGATGGAGGCGTACGACACGAACCTGCGGCTGAGGCAGGCCAACCACTACTCCGAGCGGGCCCTGGACCTGACCGAAGCGGAGATGCGGGGGCTTCGGCACGCCGAGCTGGTGGCCCACCCCGAGTTCGACAGGGTCGAGCAGTGCATGGCGCGAGTGCTGGAGACCGGTGAAGCCCAAGACGTCGAGGTTCGGGTACAGGTCGCCGGGGAGATCCGAAAGCAGGCCTGGGCCCTCTCGCTGTACCCGATTCGGGACGAGGACGGCGTCACGCGCGGCGTGGGACTGTCGGCCCACGACATGACCGAACAGTACTGGGCACACAAGCGGCTCCAGCTGCTCAACGACGCCGGCGTCCGCATCGGGAGTACGTTGAGCGTCGCCCGCACGGCCCAGGAACTGGCCGATGTGGCGGTCCCGGAGTTCGCCGACTTCGCCACCGTCGACCTTCTTCCGGACGTCGAGCACGCCGAGGCGGTGTCACCGGGAGGCGCGATGTCCGGGCCGACCGCGGAAGGCTCGTTTCTGCTTCGCCGTGTCGCCCAGCAGTCCGTGCTTCCGGGCGCCGCCGAGGCGGTGCTCCGCCCAGGCGACGTTGACGGCTACGCGGCCAACTCCCCGACGGCGGAGTGCCTGACCACCGGCCGGGCCGTACTCCATGCCGAATTCGGTCCCGACTCCGCCGACTGGGCCGGGGGGCATCCTGGCCGGGAGGAGTCGGTTCGTGCCTTCAACATCCACTCCGTCATGGCCGTGCCGTTGACGGCCCGCGGACAGACGCTGGGAGTGGCCGTCTTCCTCCGTCATCAACGGCCTGAGTCCTTCAGCGAGGGTGATCTGCTGCTGGCCGAGGAGATCACCGCCCGGGCAGCGGTCTGCATCGACAACGCGCGCCGGTACACCCGCGAGCGGGAGACCGCGCTGGCGCTGCAGACGGCCCTGCTCCCGCAAGGGCTGCCCGCTCAGCCCGCGGTGGAGGCGGCCTTCCGCTACCTGCCGACGGACATCCTGGCCGGAGTGGGCGGCGACTGGTTCGACCTGATCCCGCTGTCCGGCGCCCGGGTCGCCCTCGTCGTCGGTGACGTGGTCGGGCACGGCGTCCAGGCATCGGCGATCATGGGACGGCTGCGGACCGCCGTCCGAACCCTCGCCGACATCGACCTTCCGCCCGACGAACTGCTCACCCATCTCGACGACCTGGTCATCCGGCTCTCGGCGGACACGGAGACGGACAGCGCCTCGCCCAGCGACTGGGCCGCCGAGATGGCAGCCGGCCTCGGTGCCACCTGCCTGTACGCCGTCTACGACCCGGTCTCCCGCGTCTGCACGCTGGCCAGTGCGGGCCACCCGGCCCCCGTTCTGGTCAGTACCGCGGGCACCGTGGACCTCCTGGACGTGGCCCCCGGTCCACCGCTGGGTCTGGGCGGACTGCCCTTCGAAACCACCGAGGTCACCCTGCCCGCCGGCAGCCTGCTCGCCCTCTACACCGATGGGCTCGTCGAGTCCCGCGAGCAGGACATGACGAAGGGGACCGAGCGTCTGCGCAGGGCCCTCGTCGATCCCACGACATCCCTGGACGATCTTTGTGAGACCGTGCTCGCCGCGGTGGCACCCGAGGACGCCGCCGACGACATCGCCCTGCTCATCGCCCGCACCCAGGCCCTCGACCCCCAGCACGTCGCCACCTGGGAGTTGCCGGCCGACCCCGCCGTGGTGGCCAGGGCGCGCAAGCTCGTCACCGCGCAACTCGACGCGTGGGACGTGCAGGAGGCGTCCTTCGTCACCGAACTGGTCGTGAGCGAACTGGTCACCAACGCGATCCGGCATGCCGAACCACCCATCGAGTTGCGCCTGTTGAAGGGCCGCCACCTCATCTGCGAGGTCTCGGACGCCAGCAGCACCGCGCCCCACCTGCGCCGTGCCCGCACCTATGACGAGGGTGGCCGCGGCCTGCTGCTCGTGGCGCAGCTCAGTCGCGGCTGGGGCACGCGCCACTCCGGCACCGGCAAGACCATCTGGGCGGAACTGGCCCTGGACTCGCCCGAATTCCCGTAATCGCGGGGTGGGTGCGGTGCCCTGTGGCGCGGGGCAGGGCGGCGGCGTTCGCCGCTGGGCGCAGGCATACGAACCAGGCCGGCCGCGGCTCGATCGGCAGGTCGGGATACGGCCTCCCGGCCACCTGTGCATTCCCAACTCCGCACGCCCGCGTTGCCGAACAGCATGCCGATCCACTTTTCCGTAGCCGAGAGAATCAGTGCTCTCGGGCATTGATTAAAGCGCTTTAAGTTCCGACGCTGGTACTGTCGGCGCCCACCTAGGCATATGTCAAGACTGTTGCGGCAAAACGACGGGAGTTCTTGTGGACGAGGCGAACTCCTCTGCTCAGGTTGGTGGCAGCCGTGCGTTTCCGCGTCCCCGGTTGGAGGACGTAGCCGCACGCGTGGGCATGTCGACGGCATCCGTGTCGTTGGTGCTGCGCAACGTGCCCGGCCCGAGTGAGCGCACCCGGCACCGTGTCCTCAAGGCGGTCGCCGAGCTCGGTTACCGCTCCGACCGGACCGCCAGTCTGCTCGCCAGCCGGCGCAGTCGGCTGCTGGGAGTCATGGTCGACATCCGCAGCCCTTTCCAGGCCGAGCTGGTCGAGCACCTGCACGTGGCTGCGGAAGAGGTCGGCTACGACCTTGTCCTGAGCACCCAGACCCGGACCCGTGACGAGGCCGCCGCTGTCGAGACACTGCTCGCCTTCCGCTGCGAGGCGCTGATCCTGCTCGGTCCGGTGGCCCCGGCTCCTGTCCTCGCCGAGTTCGACCGCAGGGTGCCCGTGGTCGCCGTCGGCCGTCGGATCGCCGGCGCCGACCTCGACGTCGTGCGCACCTCGGACGGCGACGGAGTCGGTCAGACAGTCGATCACCTGGTGGGCCTCGGGCACAGCCTCATAGCCCACGTCGACGGTGGCCGGGGCGGTATCGCCACCGACCGGCGCCGCGGTTACCGCGCCGCGATGGGCCGCCATGGGCTCGACGCCGGCATCAGGATCCTCCGCGGGGACGGCACCGAAAAGGGCGGCGAGGAGGCGGCTCGGCACTTCCTGGACAGTGGCGACCTCCCGACGGCTGTCGTGGCGTACAACGACCAGAGCGCCATCGGTCTCCTCGCGGCCTTCGGCCGTGCCGGAGTCGACGTCCCCGGCACCATGTCCATCGCCGGCTACGACGACGACGCCCTGTCCCGGCTGGCCTGTTTCGATCTGACCACCGTCAGCCAGAACGCCGAGGAGCAGGCCCGGCAGGCTGTGGCAGCCGCCGTGGAGCGCCTCGATCATGGACGCGCGGCGCCGCGCGAGATCGTGCTCGCCCCCTGTCTGATCGAGCGGGGGAGTACGGCGGAGGTGCGCTGACCGCGTCGGGCCCTTCGATGCGTGGTGCCACTGGTGCCTGTCCGCAAGAGCCGACGGCAGCCTCTCCGGGGGCTGCTGTTTGCGGCATCGCACCCGCGGGCAGACGAAGGGGCGGATTCCGGTTGCATGCAGGGTCTTGACACGTCCCTGAAACGCAAGCATGCTCTGCGCACCGCTTAAAGCGTTTTAAGAAATACGGAGCTAACGGGTGGTGGTTGCCATACGACCCGGACGGCGTGTGTCTGTCGGCACTCGTCCTGGCCTCTGAGATGTGTTCCAAATCCTTGATCGGGCCGCCGTTGTCATAAGCGGTGACGCGGTGCCCGTATGGCAAGCACTTCTGACGTAACGCCGTCAGTTTGCAAGGCAGTTCGACCGGACGTGCGGTGAGAGATCATCGAAGCCGACACGCCGGCCCCGGGAAGTACACGACGCGACGGACAAGTTCGCGTCGAGGCGACCTGACAAACGGTCGCCGACACCGCTGATTTCGATGCGCCGAGTGTGGCCGCACCGGCCACGCGGCCGCCGTACAACCCTTTCCCCTCCCTCGCCTGCACCTGGTTCCCCGTGTGCCCGGCGCGGGTCCAACACCGCTCCGCACCGGTCCGGCCCGTCGGCCGACCAACCCTGACTTCCTCGTGAGCCGCGGCCCGCCCGTGGCTCACAGGTGGACAAACCCTCGTACAACACCCGGGCGTGCCTCTGCATACCCCCTGGTCAGGTCCAGGGGAGCGCTCACCCGGATCCACATGAAGGAGTACCCCGCACATGGAACGCACTCAGATCGGACGGCCGCACGGCCGACGCCTCTCCAGAAGGGCCCTGACAGCGGTCAGCGTGCTCGCCGTGGCAGCGATTGCCCTGACCGGGTGCACCAGCGGCAAGGCCACCGGCGACGACGCCGGGCAGGCGACGGCGTCCGCCGGGGGATCGGGTGCCGGCAACAAGAGCAACGGCAAGAACTCCATCTACGTCATCGGCGGCAAGCCCGACGACCCGTTCTGGTCCGCGGTCAAGCGTGGCGGCGAGGACGCGGCCAAGCTCGTCAAGACGGGCGGCGGTTCGGTGACGTTCCTCGGCCCGAAGACCTACGACAACCTCGGTCCGGACGCCGCCAAGCTGACGCTCACCGCGCTGTCGCAGAAGCCGTCGGCGATCGTCGTACCGGACTGGGTCCCCGAGAACCAGGACGACGCGATCAAGGAGGCCGTGAAGCAGGGCGTGCCGGTCTTCATCTACAACGCGGGCGGTGTCGACGCGGCGAAGAAGACCGGAGGCCTGAAGTACATCGGGTCGGACGACTACGAGGCGGGCAAGGCCGGCGGCATCAAGTTCGGCGAAGAGGGCGCCAAGAACATCCTGTGCGTCAACACCGTGCCAGGCGCGGCGAATTCGGAGGCACGCTGCGACGGCATCGCCGACGGCGCCAAGACCAAGGGAGCCAAGTCCAAGCAGCTCCCCCTGCCCTCGTCCAACTTCGGTAACCCGTCCGCGGTGACGCAGGCGATCAAGGGTGCACTGCTGAATGACGACAGCATCGACGCCCTCGTGACGATCGGTGTTCAGGACGCGGACAGCGCCGCCGCCGCGATCGACCAGGCGAGCGCCTCCGACAAGGTCAAGCTGGGCACCTTCGACCTCTCGGACAGCCAGCTCAACCGGATCAAGGCCGGCAAGCAGCTGTTCGCCATCGACCAGCAGCCGTACCTGCAGGGCTTCTACGCGGTGTCGATAGCCAACCAGTACCTGTCGTACGGGGTGCTCCCGCCGCAGAACCCGCTGCTGACCGGCCCGCTCCTGGTCACCGCCGACAACGTCGCCAAGGCGATCGCGGGTACGAAGGCCGGCGTCCGCTAACCCGCCGAGCCCAGATCCGCGATCCGCGCGGAGGTGCCGGGCCCGCCCCGGGCCCGGCACCTCTCCCCGGCGCATGCCGCGCCGACACATCCAAGATCCACAAAGGTGGTACCAGACCGATGACAACCTCCCTCCCCAAGACGACGGCCGGTGCGGAGACCGCCGTCATCCCACCGAAGCAGTCCGCGAACCGACTGAGCCAACTGAGTCATCGCCCCGAGACCGGTGCGCTCATCGGAACGCTGAGCGTCTTCGTCTTCTTCGCGATCTTCGGCGGCGAGAAGTTCCTCGGCCAGGCGGGCACGGCGAGCTGGCTGAACATCGCCGCCGAACTCGGCATCATCGCCATCCCCGTCGGGCTGCTGATGATCGCCGGCGAACTCGACGTGTCGGTGGGCTCGGTGCTGGCGGGAAGCTCGATGACACTGGCCATCGTCTCCGGCCACTGGGGCGCGCCGATGATCGTCGGCATCGTGTGCGCGCTCGCACTCGGTCTGCTGACCGGTCTGCTCAACGGGATCATCGTCACCAGGACCAACGTCCCCTCCCTGGTCGTCACCCTGGCCACCTTGTTCGCCCTGTCCGGTCTCACACTCGGTCTCTCCCGGGTCACGACCGGCACCACCAGCGTCGCCGTCTCCCCGGACCCCACCTCGAAGGCGATCTTCGGCCAGCTGATCGGCGGCCAGTTCGAGGTCGCGATCTTCTGGTGGATAGCCGTCGCGATCGCGGTCACGGTGCTGCTGCAGGCCATGCCGTACGGCAACTGGGTCTTCGCCATCGGCGGTGACACGGAGAGCGCCCGCGCCAACGGCATCCCAGTCGCCCGGGTGAAGATCTCCCTGTACATGGCCAGCGGGTTCTGCGCCGCCCTCGTCGGCGTGATCCAGACCATCCTCTACAACGGGGCGCAGGTCGCCAACGGCCAGTCCTTCGTCTTCAACTCGATCATCGCCGTGGTCATCGGCGGTGTGCTGCTCCAGGGCGGCTACGGCTCGGTCGTCGGCGTCGTGCTGGGCACCCTGACGTTCGCCATCGTCAACCAGGGCATCTACTTCACCGGCTGGAACTCCGACTGGGCCGCCCTGATCCTCGGCGTCCTCATCCTCGCGGCGGTGCTGATGAACAACACCTTCCGTCGGCTCGCCCTGTCCCACAAGCCCCGCACCGCGAAGAAGGCCTGACCATGACCACACCCCTTCTGCGCCTGGAAGGCGTCAGCAAGTCCTTCCTCGGCACCCACGCACTGCAGGACATCTCCCTGGAGGTGGAAGCCGGAAAGGTGTTGTGCCTGCTCGGCGACAACGGCGCCGGCAAGTCGACCCTCATCAAGATCCTCTCCGGGTTCCACAAGCCGACCGTCGGCACCATCGAGGTCAACGGCACCCCGGCCGCCTTCGAGAGCCCGCGCGACGCCAGCGCCCAGGGCATAGCCACCGTGCACCAGTTCGGCGGCACGTTCCCGCTGATGGGCGTCGGCCGCTGCTTCTTCGTCGGCGCCGAACCCACCAAGGGCTGGGGCCCGTTCAAGCTGTTCGACAAGAAGCTGGCGGGCGAGATCGCCGTCCGTGAGATGCAGTCCCTGGGCATCACGCGGGTCACCGACGGTGCCCGCCTGGTGGGCAGCCTGTCCGGCGGTGAGCGCCAGGCCCTGGCCATCGCGCGCGCCGTCTACTTCGGCGCCAACGTCCTCATCCTCGACGAGCCCACCGCGGCCCTCGGTGTGAAGGAAGCGGCCCACGTCCTGCGGATCATCATGCAGGCCCGTGCCAAGGGCGTCGCGGTCATCCTCGTCACCCACAATGTCCGGCACGCCATGATGGTCGGCGACCACTTCGCCGTCCTCATCCGCGGCCAGAAGGCCGACGACTTCCGCAAGGGCGAACGGACCCGGGAAGAGATCACCGACCTCATGGCCGGTGGCGAGGCCATGGCCGACCTGGAGGCCGAACTGGCCGAGCTTCAGAGCGGCGCCTGATTCGGCAGGCTCCCTGAACCGATCGTCTCGCGCCTCCACGCGTGGGTGTGTGCCGGACAGGACGGACGCACACAGGCTGGAGTGACGACGGCGGCTGCACCGCCACCATGCCGGCCGAGTTCTCGGCTCGGCGGCAGGGCCGATGTGTTCGCTTCGGTCACCGACTCCGGGTACCTCCCCGCGATTCGGAGGCCGTCATCAGCAGCGTGGCCGGAGCCCGGTTCGCGCTACCGACACCCGTACCGAGCGGAGCTCACTCTCCGCTCGGTACGGGCCCAAAACGGACGTGACCGCTCACACCCGGTGGCGATTGCCCGCGCGGCTGTCGCGGGCGATCGCGTACACAGGCTGCCGGTAGTCCGGGTAGTCGCAGACACAAGCCGCGGGTAATCGCAGACACAGGCTGCGGCCGATCGAGACCCCCACCACGATTTCGCCATCTGTCATCTCCGAGAGTTCTTCGAAAGGCCTCGCCATGAGCACGTCCGCCAAACCCATCTCCGTCGCGGTGATCGGAGCCGGCATGGCCGGCCGCAGCCATGCCGCCGGCTACCGCAACGTCAACACGGTCTTCGGCGCCGGACTGCCCCCGGTCCGCCTGGCCGCGATCGCCGACGCCAACGTGGCACTCGGCGAGGACGCCGCCCGGCGTTACGGCTTCGAGAAGGCCCTCCCGAGCTGGGAGGCCGTCGCCGAGGACCCCACCATCGACGCGGTCAGCATCGTCGTGGGCAACGCCCTGCACCGCCCGATCGCCGAGGCCCTGGTCGCCGCGGGCAAGCACGTACTGTGCGAGAAGCCCCTGGCCGGATCACTCGAAGACGCCCGCGCGATGGCCGAACTGGAGGCCGGCGCCGACGTGGTGACCGCCGTCGGCTACACCTTCCGCCGCTCCCCCGCCATCGCCGGCATCCGTGAGCACGTGCAGCGCGGCGAGCTGGGTGACCTCACCCTGTTCAGCGGCCGCTACTGGTGCGACTACGCCACCGACCCGCGCGGCCCGCTGAGCTGGCGCTTCAAGGGCGACGCCGGCTCCGGCGCGCTCGGTGACGTCGGCTCGCACGTCCTCGACGTCGCCGAATACGTCGCCGGCCCCATCGTCTCCGTCTCCGGCGCCGTCCTGTCCACGCAGATCACCAAGCGGCCGCTGCCGCTGGGCGCGGTCGTCGGGCACAACGCCGCGCCCGTCTCCGACGAGGTGGGCGAGGTGGAGAACGAGGACACCGCGTCCTTCACCGCCACCTTCGCCTCCGGCCTGGTGGGCACCTTCTCCGTCACCCGCACCGGCTTCGGCCTGCCCAACGGACTCGCCTTCGACGTCCTGGGCGTCGGCGGACGCGCCGCGTTCGACCAGCACCGCCCCGCCGAGTACCTCTTCGACGACGCCCAGCCCGACACCCGCACCCGCGGCGCCCGCCAGATCATCGTCGGCCCGAACCTGCCCTACTTCGCCGGCGGCGTCCCGATGGAAGCCCCCGGCGTGGGAGCCAACAACGCCGACAACTTCACCTACCAGACCCGCGCCTTCCT
>NZ_JBIRTJ010000009.1:0-32710 GCF_044334695.1 Streptomyces sp. NPDC020747
CTTGGTGAGCTTCTACCTCACCAACAAGCTGATAGGCCGCGGGCTCATCCTTCACCGCCGGAGCTTTCAACCCCCACAGATGCCTGTAGGAGTGTCATCCGGTATTAGACCCCGTTTCCAGGGCTTGTCCCAGAGTGAAGGGCAGATTGCCCACGTGTTACTCACCCGTTCGCCACTAATCCCCACCGAAGTGGTTCATCGTTCGACTTGCATGTGTTAAGCACGCCGCCAGCGTTCGTCCTGAGCCAGGATCAAACTCTCCGTGAATGTTTTCCCGTAATCGGGACGACACCACGAGAGCGGAACAGCCGGACGGAATAAGACCGACTGTTCACTGCGTCCTCGCTGTGCGCCTACCAGGTGTTAGCCCGGCAGGACTTTTTCAAAGGAACCTCCACCCACCACATGACATGGTGGACGGGGTATCAACATATCTGGCGTTGATTTTTGGCACGCTGTTGAGTTCTCAAGGAACGGACGCTTCCTTCGTACTCACCCGAGAGACTCTCTCGTGGCTTTCCTCCGGGCGCTTCCCTTCGGTGTTCCAAACTCTATCAGTGATTTTCCGTCTCTCTGACCACGGTTCTGCGGACATGCAGAACCGGACCCCGAGATAGGATCCGACAAGTTGGATGCTGCCAGGCAAGGACGCTTGGTCGCGTCACTCGGCCTCAAGCAGGTGTACGACTCTACATGCGGCTACGGAGCGCGTGCAAATCGTTTCCGCTGTGCTCTACGGTCGCCAACCGGGTCCTCTCGTGCGGAACCGGTACTTCATATGACTTACGCTGCTGAGCAGTGCGCCGTCCAGGAAAGGCAGCGACGGCCCATCTGAATCTCCGCCCCTGGGAGGCTTCCCATGACCACCGTGACGTCCCCTCTTGCAGGACGCACCATCGGACTCACAGCTGTACCTGATCCGGTCTTCTCCGGAGCCATGGTGGGCCCCGGCACCGCGATCGACCCCGTCCGGGAGGCCTCGGCGGCCGTCGCCCCCATCGACGGCGTTGTTGTCTCGCTCCACCCTCACGCCTTCGTCGTGGTCGACGACGAGGGGCATGGAGTGCTGACGCACCTCGGTATCGACACCGTTCAGCTGAACGGCGAGGGCTTCGAGCTGCTCGTCAACAAGGGCGACACCGTGCGGCGCGGCCAGTCCGTGGTGCGCTGGGACCCGGCTGCTGTCGAGGCCGCCGGCAAGTCCCCCATCTGCCCCATCGTGGCACTCGAGGCCACGGCCGAGTCCCTCTCCGACGTCAGCGTTGACGCCGACGTGAAGGCCGGCGACGCGCTCTTCGGCTGGCACTGACTCCCTGCCGTCATGAACAGCAGGCACGACAACCATCGCGGCGGCGGGACCCGCCGCTCTATCGGAGACGGGTGACATGGAGACAACGCTGCGAGGCGTCGGCGTGAGCCACGGTGTGGCGATCGGCGAGGTTCGGCACATGGGAACGGCGGTGCTCGAACCGCCTGCCAAGCAGATACCGACGGAGGACGCGGAGCGCGAACAGGGGCGCGCCCGCAAGGCCGTCGAGGCCGTCGCGGCCGACCTGATGGCGCGTGGCAATCTGGCGGGTGGCGAGGCCCAGGCTGTTCTCGAGGCCCAGGCCATGATGGCCCAGGACCCGGAGCTCATGGCTGATGTCGAGCGGCGTATCGCGGTCGGGAGCACGGCTGAGCGTGGGGTGTACGACGCGTTCGCCGCGTATCGCGCGCTGCTGGCGAATGCCGGAGAGTACCTCGCCGGACGTGTGGCGGACCTCGACGACGTGCGGAACCGTATCGTCGCCCGGCTCCTCGGGGTGCCGATGCCCGGCGTGCCCGACAGCGACGAGCCGTACGTCCTTATCGCTCGTGATCTGGCGCCCGCCGACACCGCTCTGCTGGACCCGACGTTGGTCCTCGGTTTTGTCACCGAGGAGGGTGGGCCGACCAGCCACAGCGCGATCCTGGCTCGGGCGCTCGGTGTGCCCGCCGTGGTGGCGCTGCCGGGTGCGGGTGAGCTTGCCGAGGGCACGTTGGTCGCCGTGGACGGCAGTACCGGCGAGATCTTCGTGAACCCGAGTGCGGAGAAGAAGGCGGAGATGGAGGCCGCGGCCGCTGCGCGCAGGGCCGCGTTGGCGGCCACGACCGGGCCCGGTGCCACCTCGGACGGGCACAAGGTGCCGCTGCTGGCCAACATCGGTGGTCCCGCGGACGTTCCTGCGGCGGTCGAGGCCGGTGCCGAGGGCGTGGGTCTGTTCCGTACCGAGTTCCTCTTCCTCGACGACAGCAAGAACGCGCCGTCCGAGGAGAAGCAGGTCGAGGCGTATCGCAAGGTGCTCGAGGCCTTCCCCGAGGGGCGGGTCGTGGTGCGGGTGCTCGATGCGGGCGCCGACAAGCCGCTCGACTTCCTGACGCCGGCCGACGAGCCGAACCCGGCGCTGGGCGTGCGCGGGCTCCGCTCGCTGCTCGACCATCCCGATGTAATGCGGACGCAGCTGACGGCGCTCGCCAAGGCTTCCGAGGGACTGCCGGTCTACCTCGATGTGATGGCGCCGATGGTGGCGGACCGTGCCGACGCCAAGGCGTTCGCCGACGCCTGCCGTGAGGCGGGCCTGCGGGCGAAGTTCGGTGCCATGGTCGAGATTCCGTCGGCCGCTCTGCGTGCGCGGTCGATCCTGCAAGAGGTCGAGTTCCTGTCGCTGGGGACCAACGACCTCGCGCAGTACACCTTCGCCGCCGACCGCCAGGTGGGTGCCGTTTCCCGGCTACAGGATCCGTGGCAGCCCGCGCTGCTCGACCTGGTCGCGCTGTCCACCGAGGCGGCCAAGGCCGAGGGCAAGAGCTGCGGTGTCTGCGGCGAGGCCGCTTCGGACCCGCTGCTCGCCTGTGTGCTGACCGGTCTGGGTGTCACCTCTCTCTCCATGGGTGCCGCGTCCATTCCTTATGTCCGCGCGACGCTGGCCAAGTACACGCTGGCGCAGTGCGAGCGTGCGGCTGCGGCCGCGCGTGCCTGCGACAGTGCCGAGGAAGCGCGCACGGCGGTCCAGGCGGTGCTGTCCGGCGAGTAGTCGGTGCCGTCAGCCGTCGGTGACGGGCGCCGTTGTCGCTGATCGGCCGTGGTCGAGGGGCGCTCCGCCTGAGGGCGGGGCGCCCCTCGTGTGTTCAGTGCGTGTGCCGTGCCGTGGGCCCGTCCTCCCCCAGGTCCGGTGGCGCGCAGTAGTCGACGCCCGACTCCGGGGAGACGAGGTCGCCGGATTCGACATCGGTGCAGTAGGCGTCGAAGACCTCGCCGGCGGTGAGCGGTTCCAGGCCCTCGCCGCGCACGCGCCAGCCGTAGACACGGTCGGTCGCGTCAGGGGTGCCGGCGCGCATGACCAGGCCACCGGGGCTCTGGGTGGCGATGCCCAGGGCGAGGACGGTGGTGAATTCGAGGGCCTCGGCCTCGTCCAGTTGGGGTGTTCCGTGCTGGTCGTCGTCGGCCCGGAGGACCGCGACGAGTGTTTCGGGCTCCGTAGAGACGCTGCACACGAGGTGGCGCTGCCCCGGGCCCGAGGCGTCGAGGATGCGCATGAGCAGGTCGGAGGCGCGTACGAAGGCGACTCGGCCGATGTCCTCGCCGCAGGACGCACAGGTGCCGATGCGGGACAACAGCGTCGTCGCGTACTCCCAAGTGGCCTGGCGGACGGCTTCGTCGATGAGGTTCGGGACGAGGTGGTCGAGGGGCTGGCCCTCGTACGGAACCGTCGCGCCTGTCGCGGCGAGCTCCGCGGTGAAGCGGGTGCGGCTGGACGGTGTGTCGGGTTCCAGGCCGTGCTGGGCGCAGAACTCCGCGTATTCCTCGGGGTCGAAGAGGGCCACCGTGGTGTGGCCGCCCTGCGAGGCGAGGGTTCGGAGCAGGGCTTCCACCTGCTGGAGATAGCTCGCGTGGTTGTCGAAGGTGAAGGTGCGGTAGCGCCGCCGCATCGCGGTGAAGTCCTGCTCGTCGGTCAACAGGCCGATGGTTCCGGCGATTTCACGGCGCAGGACGCGTCGCATGGTCTGGTGCTGGGTGTGTGCCATTTTTCCCCCTGCGTGCAGTCGATCAATGCTCACTCACAGTAACCGGCGGCACTGACAACGCCCCCTCGGACGTGGGCGGACACGCTTCCATCAGCGATCAACCGGTGCCGCCGGGACCGGTGACAGCACCCCCCGGATCATCAAGGACAGGGGCAAAGAGTCATACCGGCCCCGAAGGCCACGAACCCGAACCGGGCTCTACGAAGAAGGTAATGGGCACGACCGAGGCAGCACTTGAACGCGGGGTTGGTCAGGCGCGTTTGCGGGCCAGCTCCTCGTAGAAGCGGAGCAGGTCGAGGTTGTCGATGGAACCGGGGTTGACCGCCTTCTCCAAGGGGGTGCCCTGGAGGAGGCGTTTGACCGGGACCTCGATGCGCTTGCCGGTGAGGGTGTGCGGGACTGCGGGTACCTCGATGACCTCGTCGGGGATGTGACGGGGTGAGAGTTGTTCGCGGATGGTCTGCTTGATGCGGTTCAGGAGGGCGTCGTCGAGTACGGCTCCTGGAGCGAGGTGGACGAAGAGGGGCATCCAGTAGCCGCCGTCGGGCTGTTCGATGCCGATGACGAGGGACTCGCGGATCTCGGGGAGCCGCTCGACGGCTTCGTAGATGTCGGCCGAACCCATGCGGACGCCCTGGCGGTTGAGGGTCGAGTCCGAGCGGCCGTGGATGACGACGGAGCCGCGTGAGGTGACGGTGATCCAGTCGCCGTGGCGCCACACTCCGGGGTACGTGTCGAAGTAACTGTCGTGGTAGCGGCTGCCGTCGGGGTCGTTCCAGAAGCGGATGGGCATCGACGGCATGGGGTTGGTGACGACGAGTTCGCCGACCTCGTCGATGAGGGGTTCGCCGCTCGGGTCCCACGACTGGAGGTCGGTGCCGAGGCCGGGTGCCTGGAGTTCGCCGATGTGGACCGGGAGGGTGGGGACGGCTCCGGCGAAGCAGGAGCACACGTCGGTGCCGCCGCTGACGGAGGCGATCCACAGGTCGTCGCGCACCTCGTCGTGCAGCCAGCGGAATCCGTCGGGCGGCAGGGGCGAGCCGGTGGTGGCGACGCACTGGACGCGGGAGAGGTCGAAGTCGCGGGAGGGGTGGACGTCCGCCTTCCGGCAGGCCATGACGTATGCCGCCGAGGTACCGAAGAGGGTGGCGCCGGTGCGTTCGGCGATGCGCCACTGGGCACCGGTGTCCGGGAAGCCGGGGCTGCCGTCGTACAGGACGATCGTGGTGCCCGTCAGGAGGCCGGAGACGAGGAAGTTCCACATCATCCAGCCGGTCGACGTGTACCAGAAGAAGCGGTCCTCGGGGCCCAGGTCGCAGTGGAGGCCGAGCTGCTTGAGGTGCTCGACGAGGATGCCGCCCTGGGACTGGACGATGGCCTTGGGGAGACCGGTCGTGCCGGAGGAGTAGAGCACCCACAGGGGGTGGTCGAAGGGGACCTCTTCGTAGATGGGCGTTACGTCCGCAGACGTGAGGGCCGACCATTCCAGGGCACCCTCGGGGGCCTCGGTGCCGAGCAGCGGGATGTGGACGACGGCGCGCAGGGTGGGCAGTTCGCTGCGCAGTTCGGCGACGGTGTCGCGGCGGTCGTGTTCCTTGCCGCCGTAGCGGTAGCCGTCGACGGTGAACAGTACGACGGGTTCGACCTGCTGGAAGCGGTCGAGGACGCTGCGGGCGCCGAAGTCGGGGGCGCAGGACGTCCAGACGCCGCCGACGGCCGCGGTGGCGAGGAGGGCGACGACGGCCTGGGGCACGTTCGGGAGGTAGCCGCTGACGCGGTCCCCCGGGCCTACACCGAGGACACGGAGTTCGGCGGCCAGGGAGCCGACCTGGCAGCGCAGTTCGGACCAGCTGACCGGGGTCGGTTCGTGGGTCTCGTCGACATGGAGGAGGGCCGGTTCGTCCGCTCGGGTGTCGGCCGCTCGCAGGGCGTGCTCGGCGTAGTTGAGGGTGGCTCCGGGGAACCACTGTGCGCCCGGCATCGAGCGGTCGCCCAGCACGCGCGCGTAGGGGGTCGAGAACCGTACGTCGAACCACTCGGTGACGGCTTTCCAGAACGTGTCCAGTTCGTCCACGGACCAGCGGTGCAGAGCGGCGTAGCCACCCTCGGCGGGTGCTCCGTGGTGGTCGGCCGCCCAGGTCTGGAATCGGGTGATCTGTGACTGGGCGATGCGGCCCGGGTCGGGTTGCCAGAGCGGCGAGGGGTTCGCTGAGGTCATGGGGCGGCTCCCGGACTGTGCGCGTCGTGTGCGTGTACCGCGCACGGGCTGGGGTGTGCGCGTCACGCGGCTGACACGGACCATGCCATGTGATCGACATCCGCACCAGGGCGAGCCCCCACATGGTCCGGCTCGTGAAGATGTGGTCCTGCCACGGGTGAACGGAAGTTGAACGACTCACTGATCGGCCGTTTCGAGTGGCAGGCTGAGCAGCATGGACGGTCGTGACCTGGTGCGTTCGATGAAGGCGGTCGGTTCGGTGGGATCGGCCCAGGGGCTGCGTACCGTGCGGGCCGCGTGGCGGAGGAGGCGTGCCGACGCCTCGGGGCTGCCGGCGCGGGGCGCCGAGCGGGCGCGGGTTCCCGGGCCCGTGCTGAGTGTGGAGCCGGGTCCGGGTGGCGGAGTCGTCCGGTTCACCCGGTCGGAGCTGCGGATCACCGTCACGGCCGGCGGAGCCGTCTTCTGGGGCTGGGACGGGGCGGGCCCGGAGCCGTCGTACGCGCTCACGGACCCCTCTCCCGAACCGGACCCCCGGGCCCTGCTGGAGCCGGACAAGGACGGCGCGTGGCGGGTCGTGGCGGAGCGGATGACGGTCGTGGTCTCGCGGCACGGCGCCGTGGAGGTGCGTACGCCGGGTGGGGTGACCCTGCGGCGGGATCTGCCGCCGCGGTGGTGGGAGCCGGTGGGCGGCGGGCAGGCGCGCTGGATGCAGCGGTCCGAAGTGGCCGCGGACGCGCGGTTCTTCGGACTGGGCGGGCGCGCGTCGGGGCCCCGGCTGCGTGACGGGACGTATCGGCTGTGGAACACGGATCCTGGGCATGCCTTCGGGCCCGGCGACGATCCGCTGTACATCACCATGCCGGTGCAGCTGGTGGTTGCCGACGCGGCCACTCACCTGGTGTTCCACGACAACACGTGGGACGGCAGTGTGACGCTGCGCGAGGGCGAGGAGGGTGCCGGGTCCGGGCACGACCGGGCCGGGTCGAGCGAGCTCCGGATGGACGGCGGGCCGCTGCGCTGCTGGGTGATGGTGGGCAACCCCGCGCGCGTGCTGCACGCCTGGGCGTCCCTGACCGGAGCCGCCGCGCTGCCGCCGGCCTGGGCCCTGGGGCACCATCACGCGCGGTGGGGCTTCGGGAGCGAGGAGGAGGTGCGGCGGGTCGTCGGCGGCTATCACGAGCGCGGGCTGCCCCTGGAGGCCGTGCATCTCGACATCGACCATTTCGAGGCGCATCAGGTGTTCACGGTCGACCGGGACCGCTTCCCGAAGCTGCCGGTGCTCGCCGAGGAACTGCGCCGGGACGGGATCCGGCTGGTGTCGATCGTGGATCCGGCGGTGAAGGCCGAGCCCGGTAACGCCGTGCACGACAGTGGGACCGCCGAGGATGCCTTCGTGCGGGACGCCGCCGGGCAGCCGGTGCGGGGTGTGGTCTGGCCGGGTGAGGTGGTCTATCCGGACTTCACGCGCGCGCGTACGCGCCGGTGGTGGGGCGGTCTCTACGAGGAGCGGCTCTCCCAGGGGTTCGCCGGTTTCTGGCACGACATGAACGAGCCGGTGTCGTTCGCCGCCTTCGGGGAGTCGACGCTGCCCCGTTCGGCGCGGCACGACCTGGAGGGTCGCGGCGGTGACCATCGTGAGGCGCACAACGTGTACGCGCTCGGCATGGCGAGGGCGGGCTACGAGGGCCTGCGCGAACTGATGCCCCAGGAGCGGCCGTTCCTGTTCTCGCGCTCCGGGTGGGCGGGAATGCAGCGCTACGGAGGGACCTGGTCCGGGGACGTGGCCACGGGATGGCCAGGTCTGCGGGCGTCCCTGTCGCTGGTGATGGGCCTCGGGTTGTGCGGCGTGCCGTATTCGGGTCCCGATGTGGGCGGCTTCGACGGGAGCCCCTCTCCCGAGCTGTATCTGCGGTGGTTCCAGCTGGGGGCGTACCTGCCGCTTTTCCGTACGCACGCGAGTCTGCGGGCGGGGCGGAGGGAGCCCTGGGAGTTCGGTGACGACGTTCTCGGGCACGCGCGCGTGGCGCTCGTCGAACGGCGGCGGCTGCTGCCGTACTTCATGACGCTGGCGCATCTGGCACGCCGTACGGGTGCGCCCTATGTGCGGCCGGTGTGGTGGGGCTCTCCGGAGGACAGGGCGCTGCGGGACTGCGAGGACGCCTTCCTGCTGGGTGACTGTCTTCTGGTGGCGCCGGTGCTGGACCCGGGCGCCGATCGGCGTGCGGTGCAGCTGCCGCGGGGGCGCTGGTACGACACGGTGACCGAGGTGGCGTACGAAGGGCCCGCGCAGGTGCTGATCGACGCCCCCTTGTCGCGGATTCCGGTCCTGGCCCGTGCGGGGGCGGTCCTGCCGGTGCGTGGCGAGGACGGTGGTCTGGAGCTGGAGGTGTGGGCGCCCGCCCGCGGACGGACCGGGGGCGGGCTGGTGGTGGCGGACTCGGGCGACGGCTGGGAGGAGCCGGAGATCGAGCGTTATGTGACGCGTCGGAAGGGGAAGCGGGTCATCGTCGAGCGGTACGGGGAGGACGGCCGCAGTGAGCCGTCACTGCCCGTTCGGGTGCGGGGGCTCGGAGCGTCGTGACGCGCCCCTGAAGGGGGCCTGCGGCCCGGTGGGAGCCCGCCGGAGTCGGGCGTGGCCCCTGCCGGAGGCGCGTGAGGAGCTCGTCAGACGTAACGGCCCTCGAACCATGCCTTCGCCGCCAGGGTGTGCAGCGGGAAGGCGAGTTCGGCCGACCTGCGCAGCAGTTGCCAGCCCTCGGTCTCGTCGGTCGCGACGGACGGCGGCAGGTCGGCCACCGGACGCTCGGGGAGGGCTCCGAAGAGCAGCAGGTGGCCGTCGGGTGAGCTCAGCGCGTCGACGAGCCGTACGTCGCGGCCTGCCGCGGCGATGCCCGTCTCCTCCTTGAGTTCACGGACGACGGCCTGCCGCCAGTCCTCCCGTTGGTCGATGAACCCTCCGGGCAGGGCGACGCCCCCGCGCGCGGGAGCGATGGTCCGGGTGATGACGACCAGGGCCGCGCCCTTGGTGTCGTACACGGGCTGCAGGGCCACAGCGACCGGAATCGGGTTGCGGTAGGCCACGGTGCGGCAGGAGGAGCAGGTGCGGGGCCAGCCGGAAACGCCCTCTCCGTAGGGCGTGCCGCAGCTCGAACAGTGGGAGTCCGGCGCGGAGTTGGCGGACGGGATCTGGGTTGGAGACACGCCCGGGACTGTATCCGATCATCACAAGGACGGCTGCGCGGGCCGCCTCAGTGAGACCGGATGAGGGATTTCGTCGACACCGGGAAGTTGAAATAGGTGTCGGGGTAGAGCTCGGGCTTGTAAGTGAAGTGCCACCACTCCTCGGCCAGGTTCACGAAACCGAGGCCTTTCAGGGTGTCCTTCAGGAGCAGCCGGTTGACGCGCTGCTGTCGCTTGATGCGCGGGTCGAGGGTGTGCGACAGGGTGTCGAAGCAGTCGTAACCGGTGCCCATGTCCACGGAGTTGTCCGGGAAGCGCCTGCCCTGCGGGGCGAAGCAGGGCACGAGGCGCTCGCCGGGGACGTATGGGCGGGTCGGCACCGCCGGGAGCTTCACGAGGGTGAGGTCCATGGTCGAGCCACGGCTGTGGCCAGACTTCTCCGCGATGTAACCGTCCGCGAACAGCCGGGACTTGTCGACGTTCGGGTAGAACTCGGCCTTCATGGCCTGGTCTTCGAGGTCCTTGGCCCAGCGGACGAAGTGGTCCACGGACCGCTGGGGCCGGTAGCAGTCGTAGACCTTCAGGGAGTAGCCCTGCCTCAGCAGTCGGCGCTGGGCCTGGTGGAGGGCCTTGGCGGCGGGCCTGGTGAGGATGCAGAGGGGCTGCTGGTATCCGTCGATGGGCTCGCCCACGAAGTTGTGCGGGGTGAAGTAGCGGATCTCCTGGATGATCGTGGGGTCCACGGATCTCAGGGCCACGAAGCCGGCCGGGGCCTTCGGCTCGGTCGTGGCCCGGGCCGTCGCGGAGGCCGCGGTGACGGCCGACAGGGCGGCGAGGACGGTGACGAGGGCGCGTACCACCATGGACATGCATGTCATGTCCCTGCCCTATCAGGTGCAGGTTCCCCGAGGGAAGGGATTGGATACGGTCCGCACCCGATCGGACGAGTGGACGCGGCCCGGGAGGGACGCGACCCGGGTGGCTCAGGAATGAGGAACGGCCGGAACCACCCCCGTGGGCCCCGGCCGTCCCTACCGATACTCCGACGCTCAAGAGGCCTGATCGGTTCTCCCGTGACGGCCCGGATCGTGCTTCGTGAGGAGCTCCGGCGCCCTGCCCAATCTCCGCCGCCCGTGGCACACTTCTGACGTTCCGTCAGATCCAGTGTTGTGGAGGGATCTTGTCGCGCACCCGTACACCCGTGGTAACGGGCTGGTTCACCGGCGAGGGAGCTGAGTTCCGGCTCCTGGGCACGCGCTGCTCGGCCTGCGCGTCGGTGTTCTTCCCACGTGAGGACACCTTCTGCCGCAATCCGGGCTGCCCCGGCGGCGATCTGGCGGAGGTCCCGCTGTCACGGCTCGGCCGCGTGTGGTCGTACACGGACAGCCGGTACCGGCCGCCGTCACCGTATGTGTCCGACCCGGAACTCGAATGGCGGCCGTACGCGTTGATCGCTGTGGAACTGGAATCCGAACGGCTCGTGGTGCTCGGACAGACCGTTCCCGGGGTCACCGTCGCCGACCTGGCGGTGGGCATGGAGGTGGAGGTCGTCCCGGGCGTGCTGAACGAGGACGCGGAGACGACCTGGACGACGTGGCACTGGCGGCCGACGGGGGTGACGGCATGACGGGCGAGGTGGCGGTGCTCGGCGCCGGCATGCACCCCTGGGGCAAGTGGGGGCGCGGCTTCGTGGAGTACGGGACGGTGGCCGCGCGCGCGGCGCTCGCCGACGCGAGGGTCGACTGGCGGGACGTCGGCTCGATCGTCGGCGCGGACACGGTCCGCGGCGGATACCCGGGGTATGTGGCGGGGGCGACGTTCGCCAAGTCGCTCGGCTGGCAGGGCGCCCGGGTCGCGAGCGTGTACGCGGCGTGCGCGTCCGGGGCCCAGGCCGTCAACACCGCGCGGGCGCAGATCCTTTCGGGGCTCGCGGAGGTGGTCCTGGTGGTGGGCGCGGACGCGGCCCCGAAGGGGTTCTTCCGGCCCGCGGGCGGGGACCGGGCCGACGATCCGGACTGGCTGCGGTTCCGGGTCCTGGGAGCGACGAACCCGACGTATTTCGGGCTGTACGCGCGCCGGCGGATGGCCGTCCACGGGGACACCCTGGAGGACTTCGCGCAGGTCAAGGTGAAGAACGCGGCTCTGGGGGCGCTCAATCCCAACGCCCGCTACCGCAAGCGGGTCACGGCCGAGGAGGTCGCCGCCTCGGCCGTCGTGGCCGATCCGCTGCGGCTGCTCGACATCTGCGCGACCTCGGACGGGGCGGCGGCGCTCGTGCTGTCCAGCATGGAGTTCGCACGCCGTCACGGGGCGGCGGACCCGGTGCGGATCCGCGCGGTGTCCACGGTGACGCCGCGCTATCCCAACACCGTGCTGGACCTTCCCGACATCGCGACGGACTCCGCGGTCGCGGCGGAGCCCTCGGCCGACACGTTCCGCGCGTCGATCGCACGGGCCGCGTACGAGGAGGCGGGCGTCGGCCCGGAGGATCTCTCGCTCGCGGAGGTCTACGACCTGTCCACGGCCCTGGAGTTGCAGTGGTACGAGGACCTGGGGCTGTGCGGCGAGGGCGAGGCGGCCAAGCTGCTGCGGGAGGGCGCGACGGCACCGGGAGGACGAATACCGGTGAACGCCAGCGGCGGACTCGCCTCCTTCGGAGAGGCCGTTCCGGCGCAGGCCATCGCCCAGGTCTGCGAGCTCACCTGGCAGTTGCGAGGAGCCGCTGGTGACCGGCAGGTCGCGGGTGCGCGGGTGGGGATCACCGCGAACCAGGGGCTGTTCGGGCACGGGTCGTCCGTGATCGCCGTCAGGTGAGGAGACCTGGTGTGCCGGCAGGGGTCCCTGTCGCTGTCGGGGCGCTACGGGCACGCGCTGTACGCCGACCGGCCCGCCGCGAGGTGGGCGATCCGCCGCGCACGGTCGGGGTCGACGCGACCGCGTGGGAGGTTCTCGACGTGGTGGTGGACGGTTCGCGGGACCGTACGTCGGACGATGTGGCGGTCGTCGACCGGCTAGGGCGGTGTGTGGGCGTCGTACGGCTGGCGGATCTCGTACGGACTCTGGCGGAGAGCCGGGTCGAGGAGGCCGCCGCGCTCAATCCGCTGACGCGGCTGCCCGGTTCGGACGCGATCACGGGTGAGGTGGACCGGTGGATCGCCGACGGGCGGGTGTTCGCGCTGAGCCGGCTGGACGTCGACGGCTTCAAACGGGTCAACGACGGTGCGGGGTTCGCGGCGGGCGACGAGCTGATCCGGGCGGTGGGGCGGGCGCTGCAGGCGGCCGCGTCCGGGGCCACGCGCGTGGGGCACATCGGCGGTGACGACTTCCTGGTCCTGGCGGATCCGGAGGGGCTCGATCCACTGGCGACGTCGGTGCTCGACACGCCCTGGTCGGCGGGCGGGCTCGCGGTCACGCTGTCGCTCGCCACCGTGCTGTGCGCCCCTGGCAGCGTCACCGACCCCGGGAGGCCGCCGTGTGTCTGGCGCCCCTCAAACAGGCCGCGAAGTCCCTCCGGGGGGCCAGCTGGGTGCTCGGGGCCGCGCGGGCCTGCCGGGCCACGAGATCCGACGCGGGTCGGGGGCCGCACCGGCGCATGCCGAGAGCTGGGCGGGCGGGCCCGGGCTGGGGTGAGTCGCCCTCGGCAGTGGGCCGGGCGGCGGCGCGGGGTGATGCGGGGGTGGCGCGATGATGCGTCGGGCGGGGCCTGCGGCGCGGAGCACCGAGCAGACCGGCTTGCTCGCCGGACCGGGCAGACCTGTTTGGCCGCCCGCCCCGGCAGACCTGCTAGGTCGCCGGCGGCTGAGGGGTGCCGGGGCAGCGCCGACCCGCCCCGCGATGGTGCGAAGGCCGCGCCACCGGCCGCGCCGGTTCCGGAGGCCCCCGGCCCCGCCTTCTCCGTCCGAGACCACCGGCACAGCCGTTCCGCGGATCTCCCGGGCCGCCCTGTTCACCCAGGACACCGGCACAGCCAATTCCGTAGACCTCCCGGCCGACTTCTTCGCCCCATGCCACCGGCACACACGTTCTCCGCCGAGGTGCGCGTACCCGAAAGCCGTGTCCGCCCTGTCCGGCCGAACGCCGACGAGCGTCGCCCGGCTTCCGTCGCGGAACCCGTCGGCCGCGCGCGCTCCATCGCCGTATCCACACCCCGGAACGCGGCGGCTCCGTCGGGCCGTCGGCGCGGGCCCGAACCGTTGTCGCCCGCGACCTTGACGCTCTCACAGTGCCGGTGAACACTTCCGGTGTCAGTCGGCATCGCCGCATTCCGGCGTATTCAGGCACTGCGCCGCGCAGGCCCTCGCCTGCGCCAACGGGTCATGCCCCCACGGGCGATCCGACTACGACGGCACGCTCGTCACGGACGCCGGGCGGGGCGCGGGATCTCCCTGCTCTCGGCAGAAGTAGCCATGGGAACGCACCCTGCACGGTGGACCGGGGCGGATCGCCCCGGGCCTGGGCCTAGGAGCCGCCATGAGCAACGGAGACATATTCGTCGGTGAGGTCATCGGCACAGCGATTCTGATCCTCTTCGGCGCCGGAGTGGTCGCCGCGGTCGTACTCAACTACTCCAAGGCGAAGGACGCCGGCTGGGTCGTCATCGCGTTCGGCTGGGGCTTCGGCGTACTGGCCGGGGCCTACACCGCCGCACCGCTGTCCGGCGGGCACCTCAACCCGGCGGTGACCGTCGGCATCGCCATCGACACCGGGGACTGGGACAAGGTCCACATCTACGTCGCCGGACAGATGGTCGGCGCCTTCCTCGGCGCGGTGTTGTGCTGGCTGGTCTACTACGCCCAGTTCCAGGCCAACGCCGACGACGAGATAGCGCAACCGACACTCGGGATCTTCTCCACCGGGCCCGCGATCCGCAATCCCGTGGCGAACCTCGTCACCGAGATCATCGCGACCATCGGTCTGGTGCTGCCGATCCTGGCGTTCGGCCTCACCAAGGGGCTCGGCGAGTCCGGCACCGCGATCCTGATCGTGTCGTTCCTGGTGGTCGGCATCGGTCTGTCGCTCGGTGGTCCGACGGGGTACGCGATCAACCCGGCCCGTGACCTGGGCCCGCGCATCGCCCACGCCATCCTGCCGATCCCCAACAAGGGGACGTCGGACTGGAGTTACTCGTGGATCCCGGTGGTGGGGCCGCTGATCGGCGGAGTGCTTGCCGGGCTCATCTTCAAAGCAGCCTTCTGAGGCAGCCGTCCGAAGAATCCGACGAAGGGGACGTCATGACGGACAAGTTCGTCGCCGCAATCGACCAGGGCACCACGTCCAGCCGCTGCATCGTCTTCAACCAGGACGGCGGCATCGTCGCCGTCGACCAGCGCGAGCACCGCCAGATCTTCCCCAAGCCGGGCTGGGTGGAGCACGACGCCACCGAGATCTGGTCGAAGGTGCAGGCCGTCGTCGCGGGCGCGCTCGCGAAGGCGGGGCTCCGCGCCGACCAGCTCAGCGCGATGGGGATCACCAACCAGCGCGAGACGACGGTCCTGTGGGACCGCGCCACGGGCAAGCCCGTGCACAACGCGATCGTCTGGCAGGACACCCGAACCTCCGCGCTCTGCAACGAACTCGGCGGCTCGGACGGGCAGGACCGTTTCCGCGAGCAGACCGGACTGCCGCTGGCCAGCTACTTCTCCGGGCCCAAGGCGGCCTGGCTGCTCGACAACGTGCCGGGACTGCGGGCCCGCGCCGAGCGCGGCGAGATCGCCTTCGGCACGATCGACTCCTGGCTGATCTGGAACCTCACCGGCGGCACGGACGGCGGAAAGCACGTCACCGACGTGACCAACGCCGGCCGCACCATGCTGATGAACCTCGAAACACTCCAGTGGGACCAGTCCATCCTCTCCGCGATGAACGTCCCCGAGGCCGTCCTCCCGGAGATCAAGTCCTCGTCCGAGGTGTACGGGACCGCCGTCGGCCAACTCGCCGGCGTCCCCGTGGCGTCGGCGCTGGGCGACCAGCAGGCCGCGGTGTTCGGACAGGCCTGCTACGACGTGGGCACAGCCAAGAACACGTACGGGACGGGCAGCTTCCTGCTGCTCAACACCGGGAACCGGCCCGTGCCCTCGAAGAACGGGCTGCTGACCACGATGGGGTACAAGATCGGCTCGGAGGCGCCGGTCTACTGCCTCGAAGGGTCCATCGCGATCACCGGCGCGCTCGTGCAGTGGTTCCGCGACCAGCTCGGCATCATCCGTACCGCGGACGAGATCGAGACCCTCGCCGCGAGCGTCGACGACAACGGGGGCGCGTACATCGTGCCCGCGTTCTCGGGCCTGTTCGCGCCGTACTGGCGCTCCGACGCGCGCGGTGTCGTCACCGGCCTGACCAGGTACGTCACGAAGGGGCACCTCGCGCGGGCCGTCCTGGAGGCGACGAGCTGGCAGACGCGTGAGGTGGTGGACGCCATGTTCCAGGACTCCGGGGTGCAGATCACCACCCTGAAGGTGGACGGCGGCATGACCAAGAACAACCTGCTGATGCAGCACCAGGCGGACGTGCTCGGGGTGCCGGTGATCCGGCCGAAGGTCTCCGAGACGACGTGCCTGGGCGCCGCGTACGCGGCCGGTCTGGCGACCGGGGTGTGGAACGACCTCGACGAGCTGAAGACGCACTGGCAGAAGGACGTCGAGTGGACGCCCGACATGGAGCCGTCCGTCCGTGACCGCGAGTACCACAACTGGCGCAGGGCGGTGGAGAAGAGCTTCGGCTGGCACGAGGACGGCGAGGACTGACCCGGCCCCTTTTCGAGGCCCACGCGCGCGTGTGTTGTCGATGTCCACGCGCGCGTGCGGCCCATCGGCAGTACCTGAGGACTACGGCCCGTACCCCTGTCGGCGGGGGTACGGGCCGTACTCGTGCCGGTGTCTCAGGTGGTGACGGTCTGGCGATGGGCCGCGGCGTACGCCATCGCGTGCTGGACGACCTCGATGAGGACTTCCTTGACCGACTCCCGGCCGCGCGCATCGCACAGGACGACGGGGACCCCGGGGTCGAGGTCGAGGGCCTGGCGGACGGTTTCGGTGGGGTAACGGGCCGCGCCCTCGAAGCAGTTGACGCCCACCACGAAGGGTATGGAGCGCCGCTCGAAGTAGTCGACGGCGGCGAAGCAGTCCTCCAGGCGGCGGGTGTCGGCGAGGACGACGGCACCGAGGGCGCCGGTGGCGAGCTCGTCCCACAGGAACCAGAAGCGGTTCTGACCGGGCGTCCCGAAGAGGTACAGCACCAGGTCCTCGCGGAGCGTGATGCGGCCGAAGTCCATGGCGACCGTGGTGGTGTGCTTGCCCTCCACACCGCTGGTGTCGTCGACGGGACGGCCCGCCTCGGTCAGCAGCTCCTCGGTGCGCAGCGGCTTGATCTCGCTGACGGCGCCGACCATGGTGGTCTTGCCCACGCCGAAACCACCTGCCACGAGGATCTTGAGCGTGACGGGTTCCACGGGGGCCTTGCCGCGCTCAGTGCGCCCGAAGATCATCGTTCTCTTCTCCTGCTTCAGTGGTGTCGCGTGCTTCGGTGGAGCCTGCATCGGTGGTGGAGCCTGCTTCGGTGGTCGAACCTGGTCCGGCGGTGGAGCTTGCTTCGGTGGTGCCGGACGGTGGTGGACCGTATCCGCCGCCGCCGGGTGTTTCGATGACCAGGACGTCGCCGGGGCCGACCTCGGCCGTGTCGCTCCCGGCGAGTTCGGTGACCGTGCCGTCCGCGCGCTCCACGCGGTTGGCGCCCGGCGTCCCGGGTTCGCCGCCCGCCATACCGTAGGGCGGGACCCTGCGGTGCTGGGAGAGCGTGGAGACGGTCATCGGCTCGTGGAACCGGATGCGGCGTACGGCACCGTCACCGCCCCGCCACCGTCCGGCCCCTCCGCTGCCGCCTCGTACGGCGAACTCGTCCAGCTGGACCGGCAGTCGCCACTCCAGGACCTCGGGGTCCGTGAGTCGCGAGTTGGTCATGTGGGTCTGTACGACGGGCGCGCCGGGGAAGCCGTCGCCCGCACCGGACCCGGAGGCCACGGTCTCGTAGTACTGGTACCGCTGGTTGCCGAAGGTGACGTTGTTCATGGTGCCGGAGCCCTCGGCCTGCACCCGGAGAGCACCGTACAGGGCGCCGGTGATCGCCTGTGACGTCTCCACATTTCCCGCCACTACGGCGGCCGGTGGCCGCGGGGCGAGCATCGAGCCGGGCGGTACGACGATGTCGAGGGGGCGCAGGCAGCCGTCGTTGAGCGGGATGTCGTCGTCGACCAGGGTGCGGAAGACGTACAGGACGGCGGCGTTGACCACGGCGAACGGCGCGTTGAAGTTGGTGGCGAGCTGCGGGGAGGTACCCGTGAAGTCGACCTTCGCGGAGCGTTTTTCGCGGTCTACGGAGACGCGGACCCGGATCACGGCGCCGGAGTCGGTCTCGTAGGCGAACTCGCCGTCCTCAAGGGTGTCGATGACTCGGCGGACCGCGTCCTCGGCGTTGTCCTGGACGTGCTTCATGTACGCCTGGACGACGTCGAGCCCGAAGTGCTCGATCATGCGGGCGACTTCGTCGACGCCCTTCTGGTTGGCGGCGATCTGGGCGCGCAGGTCGGCGAGGTTGGTCTTCGGGTTGCGCGAGGGGTGGGGCGCCTCGGTGAGGAGGCTTCGGGTCTCGGTCTCCCTCAGGCGGCCGCCTTCCACGAGCAGCCAGTTGTCGAAGAGGATGCCTTCCTCCTCGATGGTGCGGCTGTTGGCCGGCATGGACCCCGGCGCGATGCCGCCGATCTCCGCGTGGTGGCCACGCGAGGCGACGTAGAAGAGGATGCGGCCGCCGTCCGCATCGCCGTCTCTGTCGTCGCTTTCCGAATCGTCGCCGCCCGCTGTGCCGTCACCCTCCGTGTCGAAGACCGGGGTGATCACCGTGACGTCGGGGAGGTGGGTGCCGCCGTGGTACGGGTCGTTGACCGCGTACGTGTCGCCGGGGCGCATGCTGTCGCCGCGGCGGCGGATGACCTCCTTGACGCTGGTGCCCATCGATCCCAAGTGCACCGGGATATGAGGGGCGTTCGCGACCAGGTTGCCTTCGGGGTCGAAGAGCGCGCAGGAGAAGTCCAGGCGTTCCTTGATGTTGACGGACTGGGCGGTGGACTCCAGGCGGGCGCCCATCTGTTCGGCGATGGCCATGAAGAGGTTGTTGAAGACCTCAAGGAGAACGGGGTCGACTTCCGTCCCGAGATCGGAACTCTCCGTGACCGCCACCCGTTCCATGACCAGATGCCCGTCGTCGGTCATGGCCGCCTGCCAGCCGTCGTCGACGACGGTCGTCGAGCTGGCCTCGGTGATGATCGCGGGGCCGGTGACGGTGTCGCCCGGGGGCAGTTCCTCGCGGCGGCGCAGGGGTACGTCGCGCCAGGTGCCGCCGGTGTGGAGGCGAGCCGTCTCCGGGGTGCCGGGCGCGGAGTGCGGGGTGACGAGGGCGGACAGATCGGGGGGTTCGGTGAGACCGGTGGCTTCCACGGAGAGGGCTTCGACGACGACCGGACGGTCGAGGGTGAAGGAGTAGGTGGCGCGATGGCGGTCTTCGAAGGTGCGGGTCATGGTGTCGGGCTCGGTCAGCTCGACGGTGAGTGCCGTGTCCGTGCCGTCATAGCGCAGTTGGGCCCGGCGGGTGACCCGGATGCGGTCCTGGGGGACGTCCTCGGCGAGGAGTTCGGCGCGGGCGGCGCCCTCCAGGCCGTCGGCGGTCTTGAGGATGCCGGGCATCGCGGAGGCGTCCAGGGGCTCTTCGACGGACTGTTCACGCATGGCCGTGGTGTCGGCGAGCCCGATGCCGAGTGCGGAGAGCATCCCGGCCATGGGCGGTACGAGGACGGTGCGGATGCCGAGCGAGTCGGCGACCATGCACGCGTGCTGGCCGCCCGCGCCGCCGAAGGTGGTCAGCGCGTAGCGGGTGACGTCGTGGCCCTTCTGGACCGAGATGCGCTTCACGGCGTTGGCGATGTTGGCCACGGCGATCTGCAGATAGCCCTCGGCGACCTGCTCGGGCGTGCGGTCGTCGCCGGTCCGCTCGCCGATCTCCTCGGCGAGGGCGGTGAAGCGGTCGCGGACGAGGGCCTCGTCCAGCGACTGGTCGCCGTCGGGGCCGAACACCCTGGGGAAATGGGCGGGTTGGATCCGGCCGAGGGCCACGTTGGCGTCGGTGACGGTGAGCGGGCCGCCGCCGCGGTAGCAGGCGGGGCCCGGGGCCGCGCCCGCCGAGTCCGGCCCTACGCGGTAGCGGGAGCCGTCGAAGTGGAGGACGGATCCGCCGCCCGCCGCGACGGTGTGGATGTCGAGCATGGGCGCGCGCAGCCGGACACCGGCGATCTGCGTGGTGAAGACGCGTTCGTACTCGCCCGCGAAGTGCGAGACGTCCGTGGAGGTGCCGCCCATGTCGAAGCCGATGACGCGGTCGAAGCCGGCGAGCTGGGACATCCGCGCCATGCCGACGATGCCGCCGGCCGGCCCGGAGAGGATGGCGTCCTTGCCGCGGAACTGTCCGGCTTCGGCGAGGCCTCCGTTGGACTGCATGAACATCAGTCGTACGCCGCGGAGTTCGTCGGCGACGTGCTGGACGTAGCGGCGCAGGACGGGCGACAGATAGGCGTCGACGACGGCCGTGTCACCGCGTGGGACGAGTTTCATCAGGGGGCTGACCTCGCTGGAGAGCGAGATCTGCGGGAAGCCGGTGCGGGCGGCCAGCTCGCCGACGGCCTGTTCGTGGGCGGGGTGGAGGTGGCTGTGCATGCAGACGACGGCGACGGCGCGGATTCCGGCGTCGTACGCCTCCTGGAGAGGTCCGGCGAGGGCGTCCAGGTCGGGGGCGCGCAGGACGGTGCCGTCGGCGGCGATGCGTTCGTCGACCTCGATGACGCGTTCGTGGAGCAGTTCGGGGAGTTCGATCTCGCGGGCGAAGATCCGTGGGCGGTTCTGATAGGCGATCCGCAGCGCGTCGCGGAAGCCGCGGGTGACGACGAGGAGGGTGCGTTCGCCCTTGCGCTCCAGGAGTGCGTTGGTGGCGACGGTGGTGCCCATACGAACGGATTCCACCGGTAGGCCGTTCTGGTGACCGGGGTCCTGCTCGGCCGCCCGTCCTGTCGAGGCGTCACCGGCTTCGGTGAGGAGTTCGCGGATGCCCGCCACGGCCGCGTCGGCGTACCGGGACGGGTTGTCCGAGAGGAGTTTGCGGGTGAGCAGCCTGCCGTCGGGGCGCTGGGCGACGACATCGGTGAAGGTGCCACCGCGGTCGACCCAGAACTGCCAGCCCTTCACGTCCGTCTCCCCGATGTCGCGCTGCTCCGGCCCCGAGCCGGAGGTGCCTTTCGACGATCGGTCAGATCATATCGGGGTCCGGCACCTCGGCCTTCGGTCCGGAGCGGGCGTCGCTTGATGGCCGGCCTCGCTCATTCGGTCACTGAATCTTTCACATAGCGCGATAGTCGCTCGCATAATGAGACGCCAGAGGTCGTACCCAAGCCGGCCAAGGGGCCGAATCCCGGCCGAACTGTCAGGAGCCAAGGAAAATGCGTACGCCAGAGCCCCCTCACGCGGACGACAGCGCCACCGGCGGCACCGAGACGAAGTCGGACCCCGGCACGGGCGGCGGCCACGCCTCACCTCTCGCCGAGACCGGCGGATCGTCCGGCAAGGTCCAGTCCCTGGAGCGGGCGATCACCCTGCTGGAGGCGACGGCGGACAGCGCGCCGGACGGCGACACGGCGACGAATCTCGCGAGCCGCTGCGGGCTCAACCGGGCCACGGCCTGGCGGCTGCTGTCCACCATGGAGCAGTACGGCCTGGTTGAGCGCAATCCGCTGACCAGCCGTTACACCGTGGGTTTCGCGGTCGCCCGGATGGCCTCGGCCGCCGGGTTCGACGGGCTCATCCGGCGCTCGCACGGCATCCTGCGCCAGGTCAGCGAGCAGACGGGCGAGACGGCCAACCTCGCGGTGGTGCAGCAGCTCGGGCTGACGTACATCGACGAGGTGACTCCCCCGGTGGTCCTCAGCGCCAAGTGGCTGGGGCGGCAGGCGCCACTGCACGCCACCTCGACCGGAAAGGCGCTCCTGGCCTGGCTGCCGGCGGAAGAGGTGGACGTGCTGCTGGCCGAACCGCTGACCGCGTACACCGACACGACCGTCGCCGACCGGGGGCGGCTGCGCGCGGAGCTGGCCGAGACGCGGGAGCGGGGTTACAGCGTGTGCGCGGGCGAGATGGAGCGGAATCTGTACGGGGTGTCCGCGCCCGTCCTCGGCACCCGCGACCGGCCGTTCGCCGTGCTCAGCATCTGGGGCCCGCAGGACCGGGTGCCCGAGTCCCGTTTCCCGGCACTGGGGGCGCTGGCGTGCGGTGCGGCGGAGGAGGTGGCGCGGGCGGCACGCGCGTTGTGACACCTCGGGGCGGGCGGCCGGTGCCGGGGGTGGGGCAGGTACCGCCCGATGGGCCGATGCCGGCCGAGGGACCCGTACTGACGGTGACGCGGCACCCCCGCCGGTGCCCCGGCCGGTGCCGTCGAAGGGCGCCCTTGACGGACGACGGCTCCAGGCGGCATGTTCGTTATATGCGACGCATGAACGCGATGCGAACATCGATGTGCGTAATCACCCCACCTGATACCCACCCCCGCACAGCGGAGGCCCCCGCATGACCATGAACCAGGACGTCATCATCACGTGCGCCCTCACCGGTGCCGGAGACACGGTGCGGAAGAGCCCGCACGTTCCTGTGACCCCCGAGCAGATCGCCCGCTCCGCCGTCGAGGCCGCGGAGGCCGGAGCTGCCGCCGTCCACATCCACGTGCGCGATCCGGAGACGGGGGCGCCCTCCCGTGACCCGCGGCTGTACCGGGAGGTCGTCGAGCGCATCAGGGAGACCGGCACGGACATCGTCGTCAACCTGACCGCGGGCATGGGCGGCGACCTGGTCATCGACCCGGAGGAGCCGCTGAGGCACCTGCCCGGCACCGACCTCGTGGGCGGACTGGACCGGCTGCCGCACGTCGAGGACCTGCTGCCCGACATCTGCACCCTGGACTGCGGCTCCCTCAACTTCGGCGACGGCTCGAACCTCTACGTGTCCACTCCGGACATGCTCCGTACAGGGGCGAGGCGCATCCAGGAGCTGGGTGTACGGCCCGAGTTGGAGATCTTCGACACCGGGCACCTCTGGTTCGCCAAGCAGTTGCGCACCGAGGGGCTGTTGGACGATCCGACGGTCTTCCAGCTGTGCATGGGCGTCCCGTGGGGCGCGCCCGCCGATCCGGGCGTACTGCAGTCGATGGTCAACATGCTGCCGGAGGGCGCCCAGTGGGCCAGCTTCGCCCTCGGGCGGATGCAGATGCCGTGGGTCGCCCAGTCGGTGCTGCTCGGCGGGCATGTACGGGTCGGTCTGGAGGACAACCTCTACCTCGGCAAGGGCGTCAAGGCGACCAACGCGCAACTGGTCGAGCGCGCGGTGACGATCGTCGAGGCGATGGGCGCGCGCGTCGCGACGCCGGACGAGGCCCGGCTGAGGCTCGGCCTCAAACCACGTGGCTGACCCGCGGAACGCGGCGCCCGCCGACCGGGCGCCCAGCAAAGACCCCGCGCCCCACGGAGACCGCACGCCCGACAGAGACCGCGTACCTCAGGGCCCACCGGTCACAGCCACCACCGTTCCCCCACGTCGAGACCTCAAGGAGCCCTTGGTGCCCCACACTTCGGACGCCCCCGACACGGCACGGACCTCCGTGCCCAGGCCCGCCCCCCAGGACGTACGCACCGTGGCGTGCGTCGGCGCCGGGGTCATCGGCGGCGGCTGGGTCGCCCACTTCCTGGCCCGCGGATACGCCGTCAGGGCGTGGGACCCGGCGCCCGACGCCGAGGCACGGCTGCGCCGTCTCGTGGACGCCGCGTGGCCGGCGCTGGAGCAGCTGGGCCTCGCCCCGGGTGCCTCCCCGGCCCGTCTCACGGTCACCGACACGCTCGAAGAGGCGGTGGCGGAGGCCCAGTTCGTGCAGGAGAGCGCTCCGGAGAAGCTGGAGCTCAAGCGAGAGCTGCTGGCGAAACTCGACGCGGCGACGCCCCCCGGGGTCGTCATCGCCTCATCCACGTCCGGCTACCCGATGACGGACATGCAGACGGCGGCCGTCACGCCGGGCCGGCTGGTCGTCGGCCATCCGTTCAATCCGCCGTATCTCATCCCGCTCGTCGAGGTCGTCGGGGGCGAGCACACGGACGCGGCGGCGGTCGAGTGGGCCGCCCGCTTCTACGAGGTGGCGGGCAAGTCCGTGATCACCATGGAGCGCGAGGTTCCCGGTTTCATCGCCAACCGTCTCCAGGAGGCGCTGTGGCGGGAGGCCCTGCACATGGTCGCCAACGGCGAGGCGACGGTGCGTGAGATAGACCGGTCCATCACCGAGGGTCCCGGGCTGCGCTGGGCGTTCATGGGCCCGATGCTGACCTTCGCGCTGGCCGGTGGGGAGGGCGGCATGGCGCACATGCTGGACCACTTCGGCCCGTCTCTGAAGTCCCCGTGGACCCGGCTGGAGGCCCCGGAGCTGGACGGGCCGCTCTACGAGGCCGTCGTCGCGGGCTGCGAGGACGCCTCCGACGGACGGACGATCGCGGACCTCGTCGCGGAGCGCGACCAGGGCGTCATAGACGTCCTGCGCGCCACCGGCCGGCTGCCCGGGACCGGCGCCCGATGACGTCCCTGCCCCTCTTCCGCGAGACCGTGCGCCCCGAGTGGATCGACTACAACGGGCACTTGAGCGAGGCGTTCTACGTCCTCGTCTTCGGCCACGCGACCGACGCGATGATGGACGCGACGGGGATGGACGCCGCCTACCGCGCGGACAGCGGCTGTTCGCTCTACACCGTCGAGTCGCACATCCGCTATCTGCGGGACGTACCCGAGGGGGCCCGACTGGGCGTCCGCACCCGGATTCTCGGGGCCGGCGGCAAGAAGGCACACTTCACGCACGAGATGTACGTCCTGGACGCGGCGAAGGCCGCACCTGACGCGGACGCCGCCGTGGTCGCCACGTCGGAACTGCTCGCCCTTCACGTGGACCAGAAGGCCGGACGGGCCACCCCGTTCCCGGAGGGCGTCCGCGACCGGCTCGCCCCGCTGGTGGAGACGGCGCCGGAGTGGGCCGGGCGTTCCATCGCCCGGGTCGTCTGAGGCCGACCGAGGCGAAGGGGTTCCGGGGTCGTCCGCCGCGGATGCCTCCCCTGCCCTCCGCCCCGGAGGCCCGGGTCACCTGGGCCTCCGAGTCGCGTCACAGGGCCCGGAGGCCGCTGATCACATCGCGGAGAATGCTTTCGTCCGGCAGTTCGGCCGGTGGCACCGGACGCGTCACATGGACCAGCTCGTCGTCCACGAGGTCGCCGATGAGGACGCGCACGACCCCGACGGGCAGGTCGAGTTCGGCGGCGAGTTCGGCGACCGACTGGGGGGCGTCACGGCAGAGCCCGACGATGTCCACGTGCTCCGGAGACAGCGAGTGGTCCGCCTCCGGGTCGTCGGCGTGCAGCTCGGTCACGACCACCGCGATCAGGTCGAGGCGGTGCTGGGCCGCGCTGGTGGTGCGGCCGCGTGTCATGGCATACGGACGGACCACGGGTCCGGCCTCGTCGTCGAACCAGTGGGACATCCCCTGACTGTCTCCGCTCATGCCATCCCACTACCCGCCCGAGGGCAGTTCGGTGCGCGGAGCGGCGGCCAGATGTGCGCCGACCCTCTTGACCAGCAGCGTCATCTCGTACGCGACCTGCCCGACATCGGAGTCGGAGTCGGAGAGGACCGCGAGGCAGCTGCCGTCGCCCGCGGCCGTGACGAACAGGAAGGCGTCGTCCAGTTCGACGATGGTCTGGCGGACGCTGCCCGCCTCGAAGTGTCGCCCGACGCCCTTGGCGAGGCTGTGGAACCCGGAGGCGACGGCGGCCAGATGTTCGCTGTCCTCCCTCGTCAGGTCGGTGGAGACCCCCGTGGGGAGTCCGTCCCCGGAGAGCACGAGTGCTTTGCGGATGCTGGCGACACGCGCCACCAGGTCGTCGAGGAGCCAGTTGAGTTCCCCCGTCGACGAGCTGGTCGTGGTGTGGCCGGCGGCCTTCGGTGCGGTCATCGACCGTCTCCCTTAGTCGTTCCTGGTGCTGTGCCGTCCTGGGCCTCGTCGCCCTCGGCGTTCTCCTCACGGCCGCGTCGCCAGCCGCGCTGGAGCGAGGCCATACGGTTGCGTACTTCGTCGGCGTCGCGCTCCGTCGGGTCCGCCCCGCGGACCGCGTCCTGCGCGGCCCGCCGGTCGGGTCCGTCCTTGAGCTGAGGGGCCAGATTGGCCTGCCGTACGCGGCGGGGCAGTGCGCCGGTGCCGCCACCGGCAGCCGCGCCGGGGCGTGTTCCGCCGCCTCCGGCCGGAGTACCGGGGAGGGTGCCGCCGGACTCGGCGCCGCGACGCGACGCGCGCTGGGGAAGGGCCGGGGCGTCCGCGTCCCGGCGGCCCTCGACGGCCTCAGGACCGCTCGAGAGCGCCTCGCCGGGACCCGCCGGGCCGCTGGGGTCGCCGCCGCGTTCCAGGGCCTGACGGCGCTCCACAGGGCCGTTCGCCGAGTCGGTGGCTCCGGGCCAGTCGTCCGAGGGGCCCCGGCGGGAGCCGAGAGAGTCCCCGGGCTCGCGGCGGGACGGTCCTCGCCTGGCACTCCTCGACCGCTTCGGCAGGTCCTCCAGGACGCCCGGCCGCTCGGACGACTCCCGGGCCGCCTGGGGCAGTTCCGTCACCCCGTCGGCGTCGGCGCGGTCCGTGGCCTCGTCGCGCCGTGTCTTGGTCTGGGTCACGGGGCGCCCGTGGGAGCTGACGAGCTTGGGGGCGCGACGGCGCGGAAGCTGCAAGGGTCCGCCGGACGGTTCCTCGGCGTCGCCGTCGGCGTGCGACGGCTCGCGCGGATCCTGCCGTACCTGCTGCTGGTCACCGGGCACCCCGGCGATGGAGCGGCGGGGGCGGAAGATGCCTCCGCGTTCGCCGTCCTGGTCGTCGAGGGGGTCCGGGAAGTCTTCGAGGGCGTCCAGGTCGACGGGCGCCTCCAGTTCGACGGGTCCGTCCAGCATCGAGGCGGTCCGGCCGGGCAGCGTGACCGGAACCTGGGTCAGGGCCGCCGTACGCCCCTCTTCGCCGTCCTGCTTCGGGGGCAGGGCCCGGTCGAGCCGGAAGCCCATGCCGTTCGTGTCGGGCACGTCGTCCGAGAGGAGCGCGTCCGGCACGAAGACCACGGCGGTGGTGCCGCCGTACGGGGACGGCTGCAGCGACACGCGGACGTTCTGCCGCTGGGCGAGCCGGCTGACCACGAAGAGGCCGAGCCGGTCGGTGTCCGAGAGCTCGAACTCGGGGGTCTCGGCGAGCCGCAGGTTGGCGTCGAGGAGCGCCTCAGCGGCCATGCCGAGGCCGCGGTCGTGGATCTCCAGGGTGAAGCCGTTGGCGACGCGCTCGCCGACCACCTGGACGGCCGTGTGCGGCGGCGAGAACACCGTGGCGTTCTCCAGGAGTTCGGCCACGAGGTGGGTGACGTCGGCGACCGCGGACCCGGTGACGGCCATCCGCGGCAGCCGTCGTACCTCGATGCGCTCGTAGTCCTCGACCTCGGCGACGGCGGCGCGTACGACGTCCATCAGCTGGACGGGTTTGCGCCACTGCCGGGACGGGGCGGCGCCGGAGAGGATCACCAGGCCCTCGGCGTGTCGGCGCATACGGGTCGTCAGGTGGTCGAGGCGGAACAGGTCGGCGAGTTCGTCGGTGTCGTCGGTCCTGCGCTCCATGGTGTCGAGCAGGGTGAGCTGCTTGTGCAGCAGGACCTGGCTGCGGCGGGCGAGGTTCACGAAGACCTCGGAGACGCCGCTGCGCAGCTCGGACTGCTTGACGGCGGCCTCGACGGCGGCCCGCTGGAGGATGTTGAGGGCCTGGCTGACCTCGCCCATCTCGTTCTTCTCGTACTCCAGACGCGGGACCTCGGTCTCCACGTCGACCTGTTCGCCCGCGGAGAGGCGGCGCATCACGCTGGGCAGCCGCACACCGGCGGTCTCGTGGGCCTCCAGACGGAGCCGGCGCAGGTCGCGGACGAGGCTGCGGCCGATGCGTACGGACATGATGAGAGAGACCAGCAGGGCTACCAGGCCCAGCACCCCGGCGACGCCGGCCTTGACGATGACGCCGATCGCCACAGGGCGCACGCGGTCCTGGAAGCGGTCGCCCGCCTGGGTGTTGAGCTTGTCGAGCCCGTCGAGGACATCGCCCGCGACGCCGTCCCAGCTCTTCGCGGAGACTCCGCGGGGCTCGCCGGGCGAGGAGGCGATGACGGACTGCTCGGCCACGCGCAGTGGTGCGGTGGCGGCGTTCTTCCAGTAGCGGTCGTAGCGTGCCCGCTCGGCGTTGGGCAGCAGCGGCAGGCCGACCTCGTACATCAGCGTGCGCTGGGCGACGAGGTCGGAGACGTCGCGGGCCTCCTCGCGGGTCACCCGGCCGACGACGAGCGCGGAGCCGAGGAGGGCGTCCTCGCGGGCGAGCAGCTCACGGGCACGCGACATGTTGACGAGGGCGCGGCCCTGTTTGTCCACGTCCACGTTGTCGAGGACATGGAGGTTGGCCAGGAGGGTGTAACAGGGGTCCACCAGGCGGTTGTAGAGGTCGAGGGCCTGGAGGCGGGTGACGGTGTTGTCCTCGACGCTCTGGCGCAGCGGGCCGACGCCGTCGAAGGCGTCCAGGATCGCGGTGAGTCGCTCGGTGGTCTCCGAGCCCAACTCGTCCCGCAGATCGCCGTCCTTGGCGTTCCTGCGGATCTTCGACACGACCTCGTCCGTGGCGGTCCGGGTACGCCGCAGATCGGCGAGTGCCTCGGACGCCCGGGGGTCGGCGAGATAGACGAGCGTCTGGCGGCGCTCGTCCTGAAGGACGCTGATGACGTCCTCGGTCGGATAGCCGATCTCCTGAACGATGAACGTCGTGTCGAACAGCTGGTTGACCTCGCGCCCCGTGAGTACCGTGGCGAAGCCCCAGATCCCGGTCAGGGAAACCAGCGGCACGAGCAACAGCGCCACGATCTTCCGGCGGATGGACTTCCCGCGAAAGCGCATGGCCTCCCCCAGCTCGACCCCCGGCGACCGGGGGCACACATGTGCGTCAACAAACGGCGTGAGCCTACTACCGACACAGTGCTATCTCGAAGGCCCGTCCGGACCGACTCGTTCCGGGACGGTAACAGGACATCAGCAGTTGTCCGTTCATTGCGGGAGATTGCCTCCCCGAATCCGACACGGCACACCGGGCGCCATACGGTCCGCACAGCGGGCCAGTTGGCCGGAATTTTACGGTCGGCGGGAATCTTCGCGTTACGTCGATCGTCTGTCTGTACGGAAGTTGGAGGCGGAATCGGCAGCAGGTGCCGCATGCCGCGCCCAGGCAGCGTAAAACAGCGCAAGCCGGGCAGCCAATGGGGAGCCGGGGTTCTCGTGACGCCGGTGCAGGCGGTTGTCGGGCGGTTGGGGAGTGACGAGTTGATGGGCACGGCGGAGCGGCACGGGACAGCCGGGACGGGCGTCGCGGAAGCCACGAAGGCACGGCGGGGTCCACAGGCACCGGATCACGACATTCCGGCCGGCATCCCGGTGAGGGCGGCCGAGGAGGAGTCCCTGACAGGCGCCGGGACGAAAACCGGTAAGAAGCCCGCCAGGGGTGCTCGGTTCGTGGCGGGAGCGGATGCGGAGACCGGGACGGTAACCGTCGCGGATGCGGAGGCGGAAGCGGAGTCGAAGGCCGAGACGGAGACTGTCGCGGAAGCTGAGCCGATGGCCGAGACGGAGACCAGGGCTGAAGCCGTCGCGAACGCCGAGGCGGAAGCCGCCATGGAAGCCGAGGCCGAGGCTGAAGAGCAGGACTACTACCGGCAGTTGTGGGTCGAGGAACCCGCGACCAGGCGCCGGCTGCCCGACCCCGTGCGGGCGTCCGCGGTGCGGGCCGTCATCATCATCGCCGTCACGCTGATCCAGGCGATGGTGGCCTTCCTGTGCACGCTGGCCGGTTCCTGGCTCGCGTTCCCCATGGTGCTGAGCAGCGTGGCGAGCACGGTGGTCGCCACCTGGGGCGCCCTGGACGTATGGGTGACGCGCCAGGTGTGGAACCAGCGCAACGGCGTGGTGTCGGCGCCCAACAGCACGGCCCGTGCCCTGCGGCGCGAGCGGCGCAGGGCACGGCGCCAGGAGCGGGCGTCGGAGCGGACCAAGGAGCGGATACGCCGACAGGGCGGCGGCGCGGGCCAGTTGTCGCACTCCTAGTCGCACTTCGGGGCGCACTTCTGGAGGCGGCGCCCCTCTGCCGGAAGGCGATGCCCCTTGGCAAGCGCCGCTCGGCAAGCTCTTCTCCGGCAAGCGCCTTGCGGTCGGCTCCCCGCGGCGAGCACCCCCGGGGAGCGCTCCAGTGCGTCGCCTCGGGGCGCGGCCACGGCTGCGCCCCTCCCCCGTCAGGACACGGCGGCAGCCCTCTCCCACCGGGGAGGGCGGCCCCGCTACGAGACGGCCGCCTCCGCCACCGTCACCGCGCGCCCGAGTTCACGCCGGGCACGCATGAACGGCCGCGGTCGGTCCATGGAGAGCACCGCTGTCGTCCGGCCGTCCCGCTCGTACAGGGCGAGAAAGCCTCCCTCGTCGGGCACGCCATCGCTGACGCCGCCCTCCGTGATCCGGACGGTGTCGGTGTCGAGCCGCCGTCCGGCGAACTGGATCCGTGCCCCGTACTGGTCGGACCAGAAGTAGGGCAGCGGACGCACGGTCTCCGCCGTGTGCCCCGCGAGGAGGTTGCGCACGGCGACCCGGGGCTGCTCGGTGGCGCTGGTCCAGTGCTCGGCACGGGTGCCGCCGACGCGGGCGACGTCACCGACGGCGACCACCTGGGGCAGAGCCGTCACGCAGCCGTCGTCGCACAGCACTCCGTCGTGCAGTGCGAGCGTCGAGCCCGCCAGCCAGTCGGCGTTGGGGGTGGCTCCGATGCCGACGATCACGATGTCGGCGGGGAGCAGCCGGCCGTCGGCGAGTTCCACGCCGGTCACCGCGACCGTGCCGCGCAGCCCGGCGACACCGGTGCCCGTGACCAGGTCGACGCCGCCGCGCCGGTGCAGGCCGGCGCACACCGCGGCCATCTCCGGGCCGAGTTGGGGCACCAGCGGCAGCGGCGCGGCCTCGACGACGGTGACGTCGTGGCCCAGCCCCGCGCAGGAGGAGGCCGTCTCGGCGCCGATGAAGCCGCCACCGATGACGACGACACGGCGGGTGTCCGCGGCGAGTTCGGCACGCAGCGCACGCGCGTCGTCGAGGGTGCGCAGGGTGTGGACTCCGGTGAGTTCGCAGCCGGGGAGCCTGCGGGCCGAGGCTCCGGTGGCGATGATCACGCCGTCGGTGGAGACGGTGCGGCCGTCGCCCAGGAGGACGGTCCGGCCGCGCGCGTCCAGGCCGCGGGCGCGGACGCCGAGCAGCCACTCGGCGTCGAGCTCGGCGGTCTCCTCGGCGTCGGAGAGGGCGAGTTGGTCCTCGCCGGACCGGCCGGTGAGGAAGTCCTTGGACAACGGAGGGCGGTCGTAGGGGCGGTGCGGTTCGTCCCCGACGACCACCAGTCGCCCGTCGAACCCCTGGGCGCGCAGTTCCCGGGCCGCGTACAGCCCGGAGAGCGAGGCCCCGACGACGGTCACGGTCCTCATGCCGCCGTGCCCTCCTCTTCGGACGCCACCACGGCCACCACTTCGGCCGCCACGTGGACATGGACGACGCCTTCGTCGACGGTGACACGGTGGGTGCGGACGGCCCGACGTGCGGGAAGGCACGTCGGCCGGCCGGTGCGGAGATCGAATGACGCGGCGTGGAGCGGGCATTCGACCAGACAACCCTCCAGCCAGCCCTCGGAGAGGGACGCATCCTGGTGGGTGCAGGTGTCATCGATGGCGTACAGCTCGCCGTCGGCGTTGAACACGGCGATGGGCGGTGTGGTGTCGATACGGACGGATTCGCCCGCGGGGAGGTCATCAAGGCGGCAGACGGGAATCACGGGCCCCCCTCTCGGTCCAGGACCCACGGTCCTGGACCTCTCAGGTCCGGTCTGGTCCGAGACCTTCCCGGTCTCGGACTCTTCGGTAACATGATGTTTCGTATGGCGCACGAGGGAGCGCTATGCGCAACAGAATCCGCGCGGGATGCCCGTCAAGTCAAGGGCTTCCGGCAGATGCGGCTCAATCCGGGCCGCCAGGTGGTGAGAGTTGAGTTATGACCCGCACGCAGAAGCAGGCTGACCGCACAGAGGAGACACCCGGGAAGCAGAGCAGGGGCGCGGGGAGCGCCGTCCAGTCCGTGGACCGCGCCGTGAGCGTGCTGGAGATCCTCGCCCGGCTCGGCGAGGCGGGCGTCACCGAGATCGCCGACGAGCTGGAGGTGCACAAGTCCACCGCCTTCCGGCTCCTCGGAGTGCTGGAGAACAGGGGATTGGTCGCCCAGGCCAAGGACCGCGGGAAGTACTACCTGGGCGCCGGCGTACTACGCCTGGCGGGGGCGGCGGCAGTGCGTCTGGACATCTCCCAGGAGGGGGTGCCCGTGTGCCGCGAACTCGCGGACGAGGTGGGCGAGACCGTCAACATCGCGGTGCTCGACGACAACGCGGCGGTCAACATCATGCAGGCCCGCGGCGCGGCCTCCGTCACGGCCCAGAACTGGCTGGGCAGACGCACCCCGCTGCACGCCACGTCCAGCGGAAAGGTGCTGCTGGGGCATCTGCCGCCGACCCTGAGGGAAGGACTGCTGGCCAGGCCGCTGCCGCGTTTCACCGAGCGCACGATCACCGGCACGGCCGCGCTGCGCGGCGAGCTGGAGGCCGTGGTGGAGCAGGGGTACGCGTTCGCCCTGGAGGAGCTGGAGCTGGGGCTTGCCGCGACCGCCGCCCCGGTGCGCGCCCACGACGGGAAGGTGATCGGCGCGATCAGCGTCTCGGGCCCGGTGTACCGGCTGGACTCGGACCGCCTGCCCGATCTCGCCAAGCGCACGGCGGCAGCCGCCGCCGACCTGTCGCGCCGGATGGGATACGGCTTCTGACGGAAGCGGGACCGGACACGGACCGGAGCCGGAGACCGGTCGCCGGACGGACGAGGCACGAAGCGGGGGGGGGGGGGGAACAAGCCCCCCCCCGGGGTTGTGTGGGGGGGATTTTTTGCGGCCCCGAGCGTTTGGAAGAGATTAAAACCCCCCCCAAGAGGGCCCCGGG